>CALWDR010000239.1 GCA_944376745.1 uncultured Lachnospiraceae bacterium | reverse complement strand
CCTCCACCAGAACACAGCCCAGCACCAGCACCGCGATGCCGGCCAGGTAGGCCAGCAGGATCAGGAACAGGGCGGGCATGCCTTTCCTGGCTTTCAACAATTTTTCTTCCATGTAAATGTCCTCCTTAATCTTTATGATATTATTTTAATATCATAAAGATATTTCGTCAAGTAGTTTTTCTTCCGGGAAACGTAAAAATTTTCCTGCAGAAAAAAGGGCCAGCCCCCGTAATTGAGGTCTGACCCTGCAGCAAAACATGCTGGCATCCATTTTTCCGGATTTGTCATAAATCGGAAATCCCTGCGGGGGAGCTTCAACTCCCTCGCGCCGCGCCTTACCCCTTCAGCTTCTCCGCGAAGTCCGCCATGGCCTCCGAGATCTTGATCTGCTGGGGACAGACCGCCTCACAGCTGCGGCAGCCGATGCAGGCTCCGGGCCGCTTGTCCTCGGGAATGGCCATCATGGCCATGGGCGCGATAAAGCCGCCCTCCGTAAAGCAGTGCTCGTTGTACAGCGCCAGCAGGGAGGGAATATCAAGCCCCTGGGGGCAATGGCTGGTACAATAGTGACAGGCGGTGCAGGGCAGAGCGATCTTCACCACCATCCCCTTGGCGATATGCAGCAGAGCTCCCCACTCCTCCTCCTTCAGGGGCTTCTCCTCCTCATAGGTGCGGATATTGGCCTTCATCTGTTCCAGATCGGACATGCCCGAGAGGGTGACGGTCACGGCGGGAATGCTCTGCAGGAACCGGAAAGCCCAGGCCGGGATCTCCTCCTGAGGACGCAGTCCCTTCAGCGTCTCCTCGTCCGCCGGCGCCAGGGAAGCCAGCTTTCCGCCCCGCAGAGGCTCCATGACCCAGACGGGGAGGTCATACTCCTTCAGAAGCTCCAGCTTGGCCTTCGCCTCCTGGAACTCCCAGTCCAGATAATTTAACTGGATCTGGCAGAACTCCATATCCTTGCCGTAGGCCTCCAGAAACCGCTTCATCACCTCATAGCTTCCATGGGCGGAAAAGCCCAGATGCCGGATGCGTCCAGCCCGCTTCTGCTCCATGAGGTAATCGTAAATGCCGTATCTGGGATTTAAGTAGGCGTCGATGTTCATCTCACAGACATTGTGGAACAGGTAAAAATCAAAATAGGAGACGCCGCATTTTAAAAGCTGCTTTTCAAAAATCTCCTCCACCTTGTCCATGTTGGACAGATCATAGCCGGGAAATTTGGTGGCCAGATAATAGCTCTCCCGCGGATATCTTCCCAGCGCTTTTCCCACGACCAGCTCCGAATGGCCGTCATGGTAGCCCCAGGCGGTGTCATAGTAATTTACGCCGTGCTCCATGGCGTAATCTACCATGTCCATGGCCGCCTTCTCGTCGATCCTGGCGTCGTCCCCGTCCACCACAGGCAGGCGCATGGTGCCCATCCCCAGGGCAGACAGCTTCATCCCCTGAAAATCCTTGTAAATCATGATCGCAACACTCCTTTTCTGCCTTTTTTTCAGAGTATACACCCTGGGAGCGAAAATAGCAAATATTTATCTCGTATGGCTGTCCATAACGAAAAGCTATTGGATACTTTTCACGACGCCGCTTTCGTCCCTTCCAGCTTCGTACACCGCCCCTCCTCCATAAAATACACCTCCGCGCACAGATCCGACACGTCCTGGCTCACATGGCTGGCCATCAGCACCACGGCTCCCCGCCGCGCCTCCTCCTCAATGATCCGGCGGATGATCACCACCCCGTCCTTGTCGATGGCGTTGGTGGGCTCGTCCAGAAACAGGAAGTCCGGCTTCTCCATTACCGCCTGGGCCACGATCAGACGCTGCTTCATGCCCAGGGAATATTTCCGCACCGGAAGCCGGTTCTCCGGGTCCAGCCCCACACGCACAAGCTGCTCCCGCACCTCATCCCTGGAAATATAGCGGTTTAAGCTGCTTAAATACAGGAGATTCTCCATCCCCGTCAGGTCCGGCCACATGGCGGAATTTTCAATGATCACGCCGATCTTCACCGGCGGGTGGCTCCTGTGAATGTCCTGCCCGTCCAAAAGCACCGTCCCCGACGTGGGCCGGATCAGGCCGCTTAAGGTGCGAAACAACATGGTCTTCCCCGAGCCGTTCTCCCCCACGAAGCCGTAGATCTTCCCGCCGGGAAGCTTTATGGAAATGTCCTTCAAAAGCTCCTTCTTCTTAATGGTTTTTGTCACGTGCTCCGCTGTCAGTATGTGTTCCATTCCGTATCCCTCCTAGAAAATATCCCTGTACTTTATGTCCAGCGTCATCCCCGCCGTCACCAGCAGAAGATAGGCCATATTTATCCCCACCTTCCCTGCCGCCAGTCCCGGCGTATCCAGGATGCGCAGGTTGGCGCACAGGGGATTGAACACCGTCATGGCCGGGACGTCGAACCAGTTGATGGCCAGCTCCATCAGCACCAGCACCGCCGCGAAGGAAACCAGCACCCCGATGGCGATGCCCTTGTGTATGGCGATCCAGTTGGAGACAAGA
This sequence comes from uncultured Lachnospiraceae bacterium, assembly GCA_944376745.1. Lineage (GTDB taxonomy): Bacteria > Bacillota > Clostridia > Lachnospirales > Lachnospiraceae > 14-2. The sequence continues at coordinate 1,947 of CALWDR010000239.1, read as the reverse complement.
CAAATAAGCGCCAGCAGGGGAAACACCATCCCAAAGACGGTACACACCGCCCCCGCCAGCCTTAGATCCAGGCTCCAGGCCTCTACCCTCCGTATATTCACGACCAGCTTCAGCCCCAGAAATGCCGCGGCGTAGAGGGCCGCCAGCCCCCACACCTCCAGGATGCACTTTAAGCTCCACACCTCCCGCCGGGCGATCCGGGTAAAGGTCATGTGACTGTTTCCGTCAAAATGGCTGGAGATCCAGGTCCCGAACAGCAGGGCAAAGAGGAACAGCACTCCCAGCATTTCCATGGACATCACAATGGTCTGAAGCTCCCCGGATGTGATCCGCCCGAACACGCTGTACCACAACATTTCATACAGCGGCCCCGGCTGTTTCTCCGCCACGAACAGAGCATAGGGAGACAGAACGATCACAAAGGGGATCACCAACAGGACCCTGGCCATGCGCCAGAGGCGTTTCTTTCTTCCAACCATTGATACATTCACCTCGCTAGTATCCAAATTCCGCCGATATAAACGCTCTCCCCGCTAATATCCGAACTCCGCCAGAATCTCTCCCCGAATCTCATTGAGCACCGCCGTACATTTCTCCGAAACAGAGAAAAATTCATAGTCCTGCAGATCCAGAAAATCCATGTTCTCATAATCCTCCGGCAGCGTAGCAGTCCTGCCGCCTCCCAGACGGATATAGCCAAAATCCAACGAGTAAGACAGATACGCCTTCTCCGCACTGTAGGCGTTCAGCGGAGATTCTTTCAGGAAGATCAGATACTCATGATCCGGGTTCATCATATTGAGCGTATGCCCATAGCGGAAACACCCGACCATTTTCACGAAACCATAATCCTGATAAAAATAACTGGTCTGGCCCTCTGAGAGAAATTCCTCTCCCCGCAGAACCTCCTTCACGGTAAATTCCTGTCCGGTACTGCCATTTGCCAGCCGCATATTTCCGGTAGAGCTCACCCTGGCCACGATGGGCGCCTGCAAAGCCTCATACTCCCCGTCCACCATGGCGAAGTCTTTCTCCTCCATCCAGGGCTCGTCCTCCGGCTTCTCACCCCAGGCATATTCTATCGCCGTTGCCCCTCTCGGTATATCCCTGATGTTCCTTGCGTCCGCCAGCCCCATGTCAGGAATCCCGGCGCGGTACGTAAGCCCCAATGCCAGCGTACCTGCCGCCATCAGCAGGCAGACCCCCGGAATCACCAGACGTTTCAGCGACACTCTCCTTTTCATCCAAATCCCTCCTAACCTTGTCCACACCGCCATATCATTGTATGCTTTTCAACTCCTGCTTTACCCCATAGAGCAGGAACAACAGGGCTGCCCCCGCCAGAGTCAGGCAGAACAGGAAAATAAATATGCCGCTGTGCCCCATCGCGTACCCCGGCGTAACGTAAGAAAGAGGATTGTAATTGATATACGTTCCCTGCCCGTATCCTGCCCGGCTATAGTTTATCGTATCCCAGGTCTGCAGCGCCCGCAAAATCAGAAATACCGGCACGAACAGCACAATCTTCCATTTTCGGAACAAAAAGGAACATCCCGTGACAAAGCTTCCCAGCAGACCGGAGAAAGCAGATAAAAGCAGCAGATACACCACATTGTACAAAAAAGGGCTCAAGGAATACACCTTCAAAAATGGCATTACCCGGCTCACCGTCTCAAAATCCGCTCCCGTTCCCAGAAGTATCCTGCTGTACCCCTCCAGTTGATACGCCCCATACCATGTATTGTAATTGTGGGGCAGAACCAGATTGCAGAGGAGCAGATTGATAAGGAAAGGCACCCCGATCAGCGCCGCCGCCCCGATAAATCCGGCTAACAGCTTTGAGCCATAGTAGGCCTGCCTGGAAACCCTCGATACATAAACCGGCAAAAGACAGTTTTTATAATCATCCACATAGGAGGTGGCAAAGGGCAGAACGATCAAAAACGG
>CALWDR010000238.1 GCA_944376745.1 uncultured Lachnospiraceae bacterium | reverse complement strand
TATAACAGTTCAGACAGCAAGCCACAGACCGCCTTCTCCGAAGGCTATTCGCTGCTGCGCAGCTCCTGTCTGTGGCTGATTGGCGTTTAGCCAATCTACGGCAATAAAAAGACCGCCCTTAGCAAATAAATTTGCACGGTCTGTCTTTTTATTGCCTAGCTGTCTGAACTATTACAAATACAGCCTGCCCATTCTCATGCGCAGATTTTTCCCTCCCGGTAACACTCGTAGATATAATCTCTTGACTGATAATAAAAGTCTGTATTATAGTTGGAAATCGCCCCATCGATCCAGGAAGTGTAGACTTCCACCAACCGTTCTGCAATATGCTCCGCATCATCGCCGGAAATATCTTCGATCAACCGCTCATAGACCTCTCCAATCACCCAATAGTCCGGTACCGTGTAACGACAGGAGGCCACATTATCGAAAGCACCTTCCGGGATATGCAGCTTCGTAACAAAATCGTCCGCCGTTTTTTCAATGGGTTCGCAGTGGAACACATCCGCATAACGGTAGATGCGCTCAATGGCCTTGCTCCCCATAAACCGAACCAGTTCGGAACGTTTCAGCTTCTGCCGCCGGCCAATAAACTCAATCAGACTGCAAGTATAAAACAACGCGCTGTTATTTTTCATCTCGGACCTCACTTCCTTTCATAAAAGCCAGCGTAGTCAGGGCTCGGGCCGTGTGAAAACTAATCTGATGAGTTGGCTTTTTAAACTTCGCCAATGCCCAAAAAGCTTCCCGGCTGATTTTTCCATCCACAAAGTTCTGCACATAGTTAAAAATAGTATCATTCGCCATCGGCCCTTCCACAATATCATATGCATGCGGATGTCCCACCCGACAGGAAACAATAAAATCCAGCCATTCCTCGGTCATTTCCGGAAAACGCTTCACCTTCAGGCTATCGTCCGGCGTATAGAGATATTCGTTCAGATAGCCGTTGCCATCAAACCGGGTTGCCCAACGAATTGCCTGTTCCGGGAGAAGCGTACAGTAAAAGCCAAAATAGAAATCTTTGTTGTATTTTTGAATCCTTATTTCCGGCGATTCCACAATCACTTTGCTTCCGTGATATAAAACCATGCCACATGCCTCCTGTTCCTATCCTCTTCACCTACTCCCCACAGAGATCCTTCTTAAGCTTCTCAAGCTTCTCTTCCGCGTCCTCCAGAGAAGCTCCCTTCACGCCAAAATAGAACTTGATCTTGGGCTCCGTCCCCGAGGGCCGCACGCAGCACCAGCCGTTATTTTCCAGCTCATAGTAGAGCACGTCGGATTTCGGCAGGCCCGTGGCGGTCACCTCGCCTGTCGTAAGGTCTCTTCGAGTATCCGCCAGATAGTCCCGCACCGCCAGCACCCGGCAGCCTCCCAGCGTCTTGGGGGGATTGCCGCGGTAGCCCTCCATCATTTCCCGGATCTTGGCCGCGCCCTCCATGCCCTTTAAGGTCAGCGTGGACAGCCCTTCCTTATAATAGCCGTATTTTTCATACAGCTCCACCATGGCGTCCCAGAGGGTCTTGCCCTGGAGCTTGTAGAAGGCCGCGGCCTCACACAGAAGCATCACCGCCACGCAGGCGTCCTTATCCCGAGCGTAGGTTCCGGCCAGACAGCCATAGCTTTCCTCCAGGCCAAATACATACTGGTAGCTGTGCTGCTGCTCGAAGAATTTGATCTGCTCGCCGATGTATTTAAACCCGGTCAGCACCTCCACAAGCTTCACGCCGTAGGCTTTGGCGATCTCCTTGGCCATGTCCGTGGTGACGATGGTCTCGATGAGGGCGGCGTTCTTAGGCAGCGTTCCGTTCTCGCTGCGCTCCCGCAAAATGTAATCCGCCAGAAGCATGCCGGACATATTTCCGGTAAAGCAGATGTACTCCCCGGTCTTCGTATCCTTGGCGTAGACGCCCAGCCGGTCCGCGTCGGGGTCGGTGGCCAGCACAATGTCCGCATCCACCTCCTTTGCCAGCTTCAGGGCTAGGGTCCAGGCCTTGGCGTCCTCGGGATTGGGGTAGGCCACCGTGGGGAAGGACCCGTCCGGCAGCTCCTGCTCCTTCACCACATACACCTTGGTAAAGCCCAGTTCCTTAAGGACCCGGCGCACCGGAAGATTGCCCGTGCCGTGGAGGGGGGTGTAGACGATCTTCATATCCTCCTGCACCCTGGGGATCAGCTCGGGATGGATGCTCTGGCCCTTCAGCTGCTCCATGTAGGCGTCGTCCAGCTCCCTGCCGATGATATGGAAGAGTCCGGCCTCTCTGGCAGCTTCCTCCTCCATGGTCTTCACCTGGGCAAAATCCGTCACCTTCGCCACCTCCGCCAGGATGTTCTTGTCGTGAGGCGGCGTGATCTAGGCCCCGTCCTCCCAGTACACCTTGTAACCGTTGTACTCCCTGGGATTATGGCTGGCCGTGATCACAATGCCGGAGATACATTTTAAGGTGCGCACCGCAAAGGAAAGCTCCGGCGTGGGCCTTAAGGATTCAAACAGATAGGTGCGGATGCCGTTGGCGTTTAGGCACAGGGCGGCCTCCCTGGCAAATTCCGGGGACATGTTCCGGGAATCGTAGGCGATGGCAACGCCCTTGTCCTCCCCCTTCTGGGATAAAATGTAGTTGGCAAGTCCCTGGGTGGCCTGGCGCACCGTGTAAATGTTCATGCGGTTGGTTCCGGCGCCGATGACGCCCCTAAGGCCGCCGGTGCCAAATTCCAGCTGCCGGTAGAAGCGGTCCGTGATCTCCGCCTCGTTCCCGGCGATGGCCAGAAGCTCCTTTCTGGTCTCCTCGTCAAAATAGGGGTCTGTACACCATTTTTCATATAAGTTTTTTACATCCATTTCTATCTTCCCTTTCCAGTATCTGATTCCTTTTTCTGCCGTAGCGTCCTCTTTGCGCCCGCCGTCCTCTGTGGCAAGCGCTGGCTTGCGCCCGCCGCCCTCTGTGACAAGCGCTGGCTTGCGCCCGCACGCCGTCCTCTGTCACCTGCCGCTTCCCGGCGTTTCCGCCGTTACACCACCTTCACGGTCACAACCTCGTATGGCTTTAACAGCAGCGCGATCTGATTTCCATTTACCGGGGCTTCCGCCTCAGTCTCTTCCAGCATATTACAAATATAAGCCTTTGTAAAGTCCATATTTACGGTGAGGACTGTCCTGGTCCTGGCGTTCTCCGACTCGTACAGGCGAAGCACCACGCCCTTTCCGTCCTCCGCCGCCTTGACGGTCTCCAGGATCACATTTTCCTGATCCACGCCGGCCAGGCCAAACCTCGCTCCCGGACGTCCGCCCAAAACAGCCAGCGCAGGCTGGTTGAGTTTGTACGCCTCCCGGACGGTTCCGGCCTGGCGCCATCCCTCCTTATGGGGATAAAGGGCATAGGTGAAGAAATGTTCCTCCTGGTCCGCCGTCGGATTGGGCTCGATGCCGGACTTGATCAAAGTCAGCGCCATCGTTCCATCCGTCACGGAGTGGCCGTATTTGCAGTCGTTTAAGAGGCTGACGCCGTAATGGCCCTCAGAGAGGTCAATCCACTTCTGGCCGCAGCTTTCAAACCGGGCCACGTCCCAGCTCGTATTCCGATGGGTCTTGCGTGTGAGGTTCCCAAACTGGATGTCGAAGGCGGCCTCGTCCGTATGCACCTCCACCGGGAAATGGGCCTTCAGAAGATGCTGGTGCTCCTTCCAGTCCACGTAGGTCTCAAACTCAATCTTCCTGCTCCTTCCGTAGAAATGGATGTCCTGGCGGATCAGGGAATTGCTGATCCGGCGCACCTGCCGCAGGGTGGCCCGCACCGGGCCAAGCTCCGTCCACTCCATCTGCTCCAAAGCCAGGGCGTCCCAGAATTTTTCCGTATAATACAGGTCGATGTCCCAGTTGTCATAATTCATGGGCTTGTCCTCGTACATGCGAAGCAGATTTGCCCGCTGCCCCTCCTTTACCACCTCCCGCTCTGCTTCCTTATCGAAAATACTCTCAAAGAGGCCGTTTTCGTCCAGGCGGACGGTAAAGTAAGGCGTCTCCAGCACCCGGTCATTCACCAGCGCAAAGGGGCTCTTCGCCTCTTTCCCGTCCGGCTCCCCGTACACAGGCGCAAAGGTCCTGTACCCCTTGGCCGGCAGCTGCTCCACATAGGCGATGGCGCCCGCTTCCGTCCGCTGTACCGGGAAAATGTTCCCATTCTCATCCGCAAGCCCCACAAGCCGCCTGCCGGATTCCACGCCGGAATCCATACCAGAGTCCACGCCGGAGTTCATTTCGGATTCCACGCCGGACAGAACCACCACATCGTCCCGCTCTTTGCCGGTGGTGTTGAAGATGGTCACGCCCTGGCCCTCCCCGGCGATGGCCCGCATCCGCTCCTCCGACAATTTTGCAAGCTCCCCGGCGATCCAGGAGTACTCCTTCTTCGTCACCTCGTAGACCTCGTGAATGGAGGAGCCCGGCAGAATGTCGTGGAACTGATTCAACAGCACGGTCTTCCACATGCGCTCCAGGGCCTCTGCGGGATAAGCCATCTGATCCTGGGCCATCACCGACAGAAGCTCCAGGTCCATCAGCCCCAGCTCCGATTTCCGGTTGGCGCGCTTGTTCCTGGCCATGGAGGTGTAGGTCCCCCGGTGATATTCAAAATAAAATTCTCCCTCCCAGACCGGAAGCCTTCTGCTATCCTTTACCCGTTCCTCCAGCTCCTCAAAATATTTCCGGGCAAATTCCTGGCGCACCAGGGGGATTCCCTTGACGCCCTGCTCCATCCGCATGGAGGTCTCCAACATTTCCCTGGTGGGGCCGCCGCCCCCGTCCCCGTAACCGAAGGCCACCAGGATATCGTTGTTGATGTCCTTGTTCTGATACCGCTGCCAGCCGCCCATGATGGCGTCCGGGTGCAGCATGCCGTTGTAGGTGGTGAAAAAATCGCTGACCGGCTGGTTCACCCCCAGGGTCGTGATCAGGTGGGTCAGCACCTCGCTGCCGTCAATGCCCCGCCAGCGCATGGTATCGTAGGGGATCTTGTCAAACTGGTTCCAGGCCAGCTTGGTAGTCATAAAATAGTCAATGCCGCATTTTTTCATGATCTGGGGCAGGGCGCCCGAGTAGCCGAACACGTCCGGCAGCCACAGGATCCGGTTGTCCACGCCGAATTCCTCCCTGAAAAAGCGCTTGCCGTACAGAAACTGGCGGATCAGGGATTCCCCGGAGGTCAGGTTGCAGTCGGCTTCCACCCACATGCCGCCCTCCGGCTCCCAGCGCCCCTCCTTCACCCGCTCCCTGATCCGGGCGTAAAGCTCAGGGTAGCGCTCCTTTAAGAACACATAAAGCTGGGGCTGGCTGGACATAAACCGGTAGCCCGGATACTCCTCCATCAGCTTTAACACCGTGGCGAAGCTTCGGCTCACCTTTTCCCGGGTCTGCTCCACGGTCCACCACCAGGCCACGTCGATGTGGGTGTGGCCGATACAGGTGGCGATCACGTCCCGGTAACCGCCCTTCTCTGTGTACAGCGCCTGCCAGAGATACCGGGAGGCCGCCCGGACACTCTCATAGAAAGCCTCCGAGTAAGGCGTCCGCAGGTCCAGAAGATTCACGGCAGCATTTAAAATCTCCTGGATCTCCATCCGGTTCCTGTCGTCCTCATCCATCCGTGAGAAGGCCGCCAGGGGCACCCACAGATCGTAGTAGAGCTTCTCGATCTCCGCGTCCACCTCCCGGGCCTCGGGGATCAGCCGAAATTCCTGATGGAGGATTCCCGTGTAAGCCTGAAGCTCCAGGGTCAGAATTTCCCCGGCTCTGGCCTCCCGGTTCAAAAAGACCTCCCGATGATTCATGTCCAGCCCCTGTACGGGAGTCCCGTTCACAAAGAGCAGAAACTGGGGATTTCTCCCGTCGTCCCACTCGTCGATCTGGGTGCCCACGTACAGCCAAAGGGCCTTTTTGTCAAAGGCCTCCGGCACCTGAAATTCTGTCCGGAACCAGTAATGACGGTCCTTCCCGTACCAGTGCATGGCAGAAACGTCAAAATCCTTCCAGGGACCGCCATCCTGCTGCGCTTCCCTGGAATGAACAAAGCTCCCTTCCTTATACTTCCATCCGGTGATAAGCTGTCTCTGCCTGATCTTCAGCCTCTTAAGCTCCTCACAGATGACGCCCACTCTCTTGTCCAAAAACTTCATGTCTTCTACTCCTGTCCGCTGCGCATGCAAATTCCGTTGCGCCTTACATGCCGTCCTTCTAAATGCAGTGCGCCTTACATGCTGTCCTTTTAAATGGACTGCGCCTTATACGCTGTCCTCCTAAATGTGATGCTCCTTCAAATAGGTAAGCAATTCCTCCGCCGTGGTAAAGGCGATGCCGGTGACGGTGTCCGCACACCCGTAATAAATGGCGATCCTGCCGGTGTCCCCATCCGCCAGGGCCGCGCAGGGGAACACCACGTTGGGCACGTCCCCCACGCATTCATACAGCTCGTGGGGCGCCAGAATATAATCCCTGGAGCGATAGATCACCTTCCAGGGCTCCTCCCGGTCAAGCAGCGCCGCTCCCATCCGGTACACAAAGCCGTTGCAGGTGGTGATGACGCCGTGGTAGATCATCAGCCAGCCCTCCTCTGTCTCGATGGGAATGGGCCCCGGCCCCACCTTGGTACACTGCCAGGCGGAGGTATCGCCGGGGATGGGACTCATCATGTGGCGGTGCCTGCCCCAGAATTCCAGATCCGGGCTCTGGCTGACGAAAATGTCGCCGAAGGGCGTATGGCCGTTGTCGCTGGGACGGCTCATCATCATGTACATGCCGTTGATCTTCCGGGGGAACAGGACGCCGTTGCGGTTGCAGGGCAGAAAGGCGTTCTCCAGCTGCACAAATTTCTTAAAGTCGAAGGTGTAGGCCACGCCGATGGTGGGGCCGTGATAGCCGTTGCACCAGGTGATGTAGTACCGGTCCTCCAGGAAGCACACCCGGGGGTCATAGCGGTACTCCCGCTTTAAGATCTCGCCGTCCGCTCCCTCGAACTGCACGGGAGTATCCTCGATCTCCCAGTGCAGGCCGTCCTGACTGTGCCCCACAAAAATATCCATGCTGATGGAGCGGCTGTCGCAGCGGAACACCCCCGCAAAGCCGCCCTCAAAGGGCACCACCGCGCTGTTGAAAACGCTGTTGGATACCTTGTTTCCGTTTCTTCCGATGATGGGGTTGCCGCTGTAGCGCCACAGGGGCATGTGGTACCCCTCCGGTTTTTCCTCCCAGGGGATATTGGGAATTGCTGCTCCGATTATCTTACTCATACTGTCTCCTCTCTTCCTTTCTGTGATCGCCTCTGGCGCAGGCTGCGCTTTCTTTTTTCAGGGCCCGGAAATGCCTGTCCGGCCCTGAACCGGCAACAGGCCGCAACAAAATAGAAATGATATTTTGTTGCAGCCTGTTGTCTCTGCTCTGCCTTTGCAGGAAGCTTGCCTATACTGCGCCGCCGCGCTTTTTCTGATGGAAAACGGCAATTTTGTTTGCCGCTCCCCTATTTTTTTGCGTGCCAGGTTCTACTGTCCGTAGTTCCTCTCTGTTTCGCGTGCCAGATTCTACTGTCCGTAGCTTCCTCTCTGTTTCGCGTATCAGGTTCTACTGTCCATAGTAGGCGTCGATCTGGGCCTGGGCCGCGTCGGCGATGGTCTGCCAGCCGGCTGCCTCTAACTCGGACACCATGGTGGGGATCAGCTCCTCCGGATCTCTGGCTCCGGTCAAAAGCTCGCTCTTATACTTCTCCCATACGGTACGGCAGTTTGCCAGCTCCGTCTCGATCTCGCTTGTATCCATGTTGAAGCCAAGCATCACGGAGGGAGTCGCGTTCTCGTTCAGCTCCTTTACCTCTTCCCACTCGTTGAACTCTGCGCTGTCAAGCTGTGTCACGTTGAAGAAGGTAGCCTGTGTATAGCCGGCCATGGCCCAGGCGTCCTCTTTCAATTTGTGCACCTTGCCGTTGTCGTCATACTCCCAGTTGTCGCCCTGTACACCATAGTAGAACAGGTCTCTCACATAGGAGTCTGTGTTGATGAGCTGTAAGAATTCCAAAGCCTTCTCCGGGTTCTTGCAGCTGTTGGAGATTCCATTTAAGGAACCGCGAACGGTCATGTTGGACACCACGCTGGGTCCGATCTGGATGGCCTCGCAATTCTCGATGCCGTTGTTGGGACCCCAGTTGGTCTTGGCCGCTCCGCTCCAGCCCTGGGCAACCATCAACGTCCGGTAGCCGTTGCTGTCGTCAGTGGTTGGAGCGTCGCCGTTGATGATGCCGTCCGCGTACATCTGATGTACCATCTTGATATTTTCCTGGAATTCCGGGTCCTCAATGGGATTGATCACGGTCCTGGTCTCGTCGTCATACTTTACGCCGATGGCGGAAAGGCTGGTTCCCAGATCGTCATAGCTCAGCAGCAGGAAGGAAGCGCCGTTCTTGGACATCTTGAAGGGAGCCGTTCCCTCGCCCTCCCGGATGGCCTTCAGACCGTCGTACAGTCCCGCCAGATCGTGGATGTTCTTGTAGTCAATATCGTATTTCTCTGCCATATCCACATCCCAGGAAAGGTAGTTGGTGGCGGAGCTGTCCTTGTAGGTAGGTACCGCGTAGATCTTGTCATTTACGGATACAGCGGTCCAGTAGTCCTCGGGGATCATGGAATACAGGTCGGGAGCCGCAGACTGCAGGAGCTCCGTAATATCCATGAACACGCCAGTGCTCACCTCCGCGTTGTAGCGGGTCTGGTCGGTGAACAGAATGTCAAAGTCCCCGCCGGTGCTGGCGATCACGCTTCTTCTGTTCTCCCAGGCGTCCCAGGAGACAACCTCCATCTCAATGTTCACGCCGATCTTCTCTCCCACATAGTCATTCACCTGTTCCTTCCAGGCGTCATAGTTGTCTGGCATGCCGTTTCCAACGGTCACCCACTTCAAAGTCACCACTTCGCCGCCGTCGTCCGGGGTGTTGGTGCTTTCTCCATCGTCACTGGTACCAGGGTCACTGGAACCGCCTCCTTCACTGCCGCAGCCTGCAAGCATGCTGAAGCTCATCACCGTGGCAAGGGCTAATGCCAACCATCTTCTCTTTCTCATTTTTTCTCTCCTTTCATTGTTAGGCATCTATGTTGACAGCTTCAGGGCAATTACCCCTTAACTGCGCCAACCGTAAGTCCTGAAATAAAATACTTCTGGAAGAAGGGATAGCTGCAGGCAATCGGTACGATGATGATGATCGCCATGGCCATTCTTGCTCCTTCCTGGGGCATGGAATTGATGTACTGCTGTATGGAAACACCCAGCGCCGGGTTGTTTGCCAGCACCTCAAGGCTGCTCTGAATCCGGTTCAGGAACGCCTGTAAGGACAGCAGCGCGTTATTGTTTATGTACAGCGTGGACTGGAACCAGTCGTTCCAGTAGCCAAAGCACAGGAAAAGCGCAATGGTCGCCAGCATGGGCTTTGACAGGGGCAGCGCGATCCTGGCGAAGATCTTCAGCTGTCCCGCCCCGTCAATCTGGGCGGACTCGATAATGGAATCCGGTATGTTGGTCTTAAAAAAGGTCTTGCATATCACCACGTTGAAGGAAGATACGCACAGGGGCAGTATCAGCGCCCAGACCGTGTCCCCCAGATGCAGGAACTGGGTATTGATCACGTAGGAGGACATCATACCTCCGTTGAAGATCATGGGAATGAACACCACCATGGTCATAAAGCCGTTGAGCTTGTAGTTGCTCCTGGAAATCACATATCCCATGGTACTGGTCAGAAACAGTCCCAGGATCGTCCCCACCACCGACACCAGCACGGAGATGCCCAGAGCCCGCAGGATCGCCTCCGCTTCCCGCAAAAGGAAGGTGTAGGCTTCCGCCGAAAAGGCCTCCGGCCAGAACCGGTATCCGTTCATCCGAATGGCATCCTCGGATGAGATGGAGATCATAAACACAAAGAATACCGGAATGATACTGATAAGCGCAAACACCGCAAACAGGATATTAAATATCACGTTGGTCTGAGGCTTGATCCGGTTCAGCCTCACCAGGGAATCCGCCATTTGTCCATCTTTTACTCTTGCCATCTCGCACCTCCTAGATAATCGCGCTGTCGCTGTCCACTTTTCTCACCAGCGCGTTGGCCAACAGTATGGTGATGCAGCAGGCCACCGACTGGAAGAGGGTAACCGCCAGGGTCATGCCCATGGGCGTTGACGACTGGATCGCATTGAACACCCAGGTATCGATGGTCGCCGTGGCGTTAAAGATCGATCCCTTGGCTCCCTGGGAGGTCTGATAAAACAGACCGAAGTCAGAATAGAAGACCTTCCCCACATTCAAAATGAACATCATGACGATCACGTTCTTCAAGCAGGGCAGGGTAATGTTGAACACCTGCTGGCGCTTGTTGGCTCCGTCCATCACGGCCGCCTCGTAGAGGGTCTGGTCGATGCCGGCGATGCTGGATAAGTAAATTACCATGCTGTAGCCGGTATTCTTCCAGAGGTACATGAAGACCAGAATGAAGGGCCACACCCCCGGGGTCATGTACCACTGCACGGCCTGGCCGCCGCCGTCCCGGATCATGCTGTTGATCATGCCGTTCTCCACATTCAGGAAGGCGTCCACGAAATACGCCGCCACGACCCAGGACATGAAGTAGGGGAAGAACATCAGGGTCTGATACACCTTCGCCTTCCGCTTGCTGTAGATCAGACTGATCATGACCGCCAGGCTCACGGACAGGAACATCCCCAGCACGATGAACACCAGATTGTAGAGAATGGTGTTCCTTAAAATGATAAACAAATCTCTGGATTTTACCATGAACTCAAAGTTGGAAAATCCGGCCCATTCACTGTGAAGCAGGTTGTAGAAAAACCCTTTGCCCTGGAAAAGCTTGTAATTCTTAAACGCACCGATCAAGCCGAACATGGGCAGAAAGCAGAACAACACGTACCACACGGTGGTGGGCAGCGCCAGAATCGAAAGTTCTGTGTCGTTTTTGGTCCAGTGACCTCTTTTACGTCTCCGTTTCTTCTCATCTTTCATCTTAACACTCACAGCCCCTTTTTGTTAAATTTTATTTACTTTTATTGCTTTGAATTTTAACATACAAAGAGGCGGTTGTCAACCTGTTTTTCACATTTATTTCACTTTTTGTTGTATGCATGCACAAGTTATTTCTTTAATCTGTTAAAGTTTTTGGTTATCTTTCTTTTGGCCCCAAATCTTTTGTAACACCCGAAATTTTTATTTTATATAGTTTTGGTTATCTTTTGTTATTTACACCCGAAAACATTTTCCCGGAAGTGCAATCAAAAAACGGAGCCCCCAAGGACTCCGTCCGTAATCTCTCGCTCCATACCTCCTCAGAGGGGAAACCTGTTTTTCATCCGCTACCGCAGTATCGAATCCCGGTAAATGACAGGCGGCCTCACGTAGATGACCTCATAGGGAGCCTCGGAATGCTCCATACGGTACAGAAGCTGAGCCGCCAGGCGGTTGCCCAGAAGTCTCGTCTTGACCTCCACCGTGGTGATCAGGCCCTCCACCTCGGGATACTCCTTGCTCCCGTCATAACCGGTCACAAGAATGCCATTGGGGATGCGCTCCCGATGCTCGGAAAAATAGCTCTGCAAAAAGTGCGCCACGTAGTCGCTGGCACAGATAAAGGCCTCCGGCAGCGTCTTCAGGGAATCCAGGAACTCGCATATTTCCTTATAGTAAGAATAGACACCGATATTTCCGATCAGACAGGTCTCCTCGTGGATCGGAACGTTATAATCCCTCATACAGTCGCAAAAGCCCCGGTAGCGGTCCAGATTGGTCCGGGCATAGTGAATGTCCCCGATAAAGCCCACATCCGAAATCCCCCTCTCCAGGACGGATTTCGTAATGTCGTAGACCGTATCATGCCCCTCCAGGAGGATCAGATCCCCCCTGAGATCACGGGTGTTCATCTGGGGCACCGTATCCAGGAAGACCTTGGGGATATCCAGCCGGTTCACCTTCCGCACCAGCCCCACGTCGTTGACATTCAAGACGATGCCCCCGTGGACGGTTCCTCCGGTCAGAATGGACGGCAGGGTAAAACTTTCAGAGTCCACCGTGGGCATATAGGTATAGATCAGATTAACATTATGGCGGGCAAGCTCCTGCGCCATACGGTGGATGATATTCGTCCAGAAGGTGGAGGAATCCGGCCTGGACACGATCAGAGAAATATTTTTCTCCTCCTCCGTGGAAAACACGCTCTCCTGCCCCGCCCGCATGTATCCCAGCTCCCTTGCCATTTCCAGTATTCGTTCTCTCAGAGCCGGTGAGACACCGCTGTGATTGTTAAACACCTTCCAAACAGTAACCCGGGAGATATTCAGGGCATCCGCAATATCCTGCATTGTCACTCTGCTCATATCGTACCTCCTTCAATGCTTCATTCCTATGCACTCTTCTTAAACTTATCTTTAGTATAGCAGTATTGTTTAAATTTAGCAAGTTTTTTTAACAAAAGAAAACGACATTTTTTTACATTTCCAACAGCGCAAAAAAACTGCCGTAACGGAGTCCTCTCCGAATACTTCCCGGGTATCCTCCCGCCCGTATCCGGTGCACCCCTTTACAGCAGTTTTCTCACGCGACACTCGCGCTCACGTCAGGCCGCGTTCGCCTGTTACGGCAGCGCCCTCGCTCGCGCTCACGTCAGGCCGTGTTCGCCTGCTACGGCAGCGCCCTCGCTCACGCAGACCGCATTCTGCTATACTTTTGTCACCAGCGCCTGGCATGCGCCTTCCACCGCATAGTCCCCGCTTCCCGCAGGCAAAAAGAAGCTGTCGCCCTTTTGGAACTCCATGGCTTCCTCCCCGCAGCGGATCACGCCTTTTCCCTCCATAAATATGACGCTGACAAAGGAGGCCTCATCCACGGTCCCCTCCACCTTCTTCATGGTCCTGCCGTCCAGGTAAAGGCTGTCCACGGTAAAATACTCGCAGGAGGCCACGTGGGGCCGGAAGCTTTTGTTCTCCGCCGGCCTGCGGCTGGTCACATCCAGCGCCTTCGCAATGTGCAGCTCCCGCTTTTTGCCGTCCTTGCCTACCCGTCCGTAATCGTACACCCGGTAGGTGACATTGGAGTTCTGCTGGATCTCCGCGATGACGATATCCCTGCCGATGGCGTGGATGGTACCGGCCTCGATAAAGAGCACGTCGCCTTTTTTCACCATCACCTTGTGCAGCACCTCCAGCAGCGTATCCTCCTTGATCCTTTGCTCGAACTCCTCCCGGCTGATCTCCTTCTCGAAGCCGTAGTACAGGAAGGCCCCCTCCCTGCAGTCCATGATGTACCACATCTCGGTCTTGCCTTACTGGCCTTCCTCTCTCTGGGCATAGGCGTTGTCCGGGTGTACCTGGATGGACAGGTTATCCTTAGCGTCGATGAATTTTATCAGAATGGGGAACTCCGCAAAACGCTCACAGTCAGCGCCCAGCACGCCCCTGCCCTCCCCCTGTATGTACTCCTCCAGGGTTTTTCCGGCATAGGCCCCGTTTGCAATGCGGGAAGGCCCGTCCGGGTGGCAGGACAGCTCCCAGCTCTCCGCCAGAATATCTCCCTCGTAGTTCTTATTGTACTCCTCCACCAGACGGTGGCCGCCCCAGATATAATCCTTGAAGCTGGGACTCAGCTTTAACAATGCCATGGTCTCTCACTCCTTGTCCTATCATATTCCAGCATGCCCAGACGGACAGCACCCAGGATTCCCGGGTCCTCCCCCAGGGCCGGCGGCACGATATAGTCGTCGATCCGCTCCTCCACCATGGGATGGCGCACGTAACCGTTCAAAAGCTCCTGCACCTTCCCCCGCACCATGGGAAAAAGCCGCTCTACATGCATGATGCCGCCCCAGAGAACCACTTTCTCAGGGGAATAGCACAGAATGTAGTCCGCCACCGCCTGGGCGATATAGTAGGCCTCCATCTCCCAGACCTCCTGCCGATCCGCCAGGTTGTACGCCTTGTCGCCCCAGCGCTCCTCCACAGCCGGTCCTGAGGCCAGACCCTCCATGCAGTTCTCGTGGAAGGGACAGCGCCCTTTGTAGGTATCCTTCGGATGCCGGGCCAGCAGAACATGGCCTCCCTCCGGGTGCACCAGACCGTGCAGCAGGCCGCCGTTGACGTAGACGCCCACGCCCACGCCGGTTCCGATGGTGATGTAAAGGGCCGAGCCGCAGCCCTTCGCGGCGCCCCAGGTCACTTCGCCCAAGGCGGCGCCGTTGACGTCCGTGTCAAAGCCCACCGGAATCCCCAAAGCTTTCTCAAAGGTCCCCACCATGTCGCAGTAGGCCCAGCCCGGCTTGGGCGTGCTGGTGATGTGCCCGTAGGTCTCGGATCTCCGGTTCAGATCCACCGGGCCGAAGCAGCCGATGCCCAGGGCCTGAATCTCCCATTTCTTAAAATACGCGATCATCTCCGCCAGCGTCTCCTCCGGCTGTCCCGTTGGGATGGAAATGCGGTCCAGCAGTCTGACTCCCTCCGCATTCTCGCCTTCCTCTTTCTGACACCCTTCCAAAAAGGCCTCCGCTCTCACTTCCGCCACGGCGCAGACCATCTTGGTGCCGCCCGCTTCAATTCCACCAATCAGCATATCTGTAGCTCCTTCTTATTTATCTCGGTTTTTCGCCCGCCAGGGCAACCATTCGTATCATATCAAAAACTTTAAAAGGCGAACTTCTCCGCGAAATACGCCTCCAGATCCGCGATCTTCACCCGTTCCTGCTCCATGGAGTCCCGGTCCCGGACCGTCACGGCCCCGTCCGTCTCCGACTCGAAATCGTAGGTCACGCAGAAGGGCGTGCCGATCTCATCCTGCCGGCGGTAGCGCTTGCCGATATTTCCCCTGTCATCGTACTCGCAGTTGTACTTCCTGGAAAGCTGAGCGTAAATCTGCTCCGCCCCCTCCGCAAGCTTCTTGGATAAGGGCAGCACGCCGATCTTCACCGGAGCCAGGGCCGGATGGAAATGTAAAACCGTCCGCATATCCGGCTTCTCCTCGGTTCCCAGATTTTCCTCGTCGTAGGCGCCGCAGAGGAAGGCCAGCACCACCCGGTCAGCTCCCAGGGAGGGCTCGATCACATAGGGGATATACCGCTCGTTCTTCTGGTCGTCAAAGTAGGTCAGATCCTGACCGGAAACATTCTGGTGCTGGGTCAGATCGTAGTCCGTGCGGTCCGCGATGCCCCAGAGCTCGCCCCAGCCAAAGGGGAACAAAAACTCGATGTCCGTGGTGGCCTTGCTGTAGAAGGACAGCTCCTCCTTGTCGTGGTCGCGGACCCGCATCTCCTCCTCCTTCATGCCCAGAGACTTCAGCCAGTCGATGCAGAACTGTTTCCAGTAGGCGAACCATTCCAGATCCGTATCCGGCTCGCAGAAAAATTCCAGCTCCATCTGCTCAAACTCTCTGGTGCGGAAGGTGAAATTCCCCGGCGTGATCTCGTTGCGGAAGGATTTTCCGATCTGGCCGATGCCGAAGGGGATCTTCTTCCTTGAGGTCCTCTGGACATTCTTAAAATTCACAAAAATGCCCTGTGCCGTCTCGGGGCGCAGGTAAACGGTGTTCTTGGCGTCCTCGGTGACGCCCTGGAAGGTCTTGAACATCAGATTGAACTGGCGGATGTCGGTGAAATTGTGCTTCCCGCAGGAGGGGCAGGGAATGTTGTGCTCCTCGATATAGGCTTTCATCTGCTCCTGACTCCAGCCGTCCACGGAGCTCTCCAGGGTCAGGCCATGCTGTGCTGCATAATCCTCGATGATCTTATCCGCCCGGAACCGCTCATGGCACTCCTTGCAGTCCATCAGAGGGTCGGAAAAGCCGCCCAGATGACCGGAGGCCACCCAGGTCTGGGGGTTCATGAGAATGGCGCAGTCCACCCCTACGTTGTAGGGATTCTCCATGATGAACTTCTGCCACCAGGCTTTTTTCACATTGTTCTTAAGCTCCACGCCCAGGTTGCCGTAGTCCCAGGTGTTGGCAAGGCCGCCGTAAATCTCCGAGCCCGGGTACACAAAACCTCTGGCCTTGGCAAGCGCCACGATTTTTTCCATTGTTTTTTCCATACTTACTACCTCATTTCCCTTTGGATTACTTATATATAATGTAGGTGAGGGCCAACTCCTCGCCGTCAACGGCGTCCTCGGGAAGCGCAATGGCTACCGTATCCTCGCCGGCCATACTGGTGTATTTGGCCGACACATAGAGCACGGTCCCGTCCACCTTCACATTCACCTTTTCATTCAGGATCACAACCTTATAGCCATCGTCCGCCGTCACCGTATCCTTGTCGGCGCTTTCCTCCAGCTTCCCGTCGGTGACCGCCAGAAATTCGTCCTCAAAATCGTACCCCGCCGCCATGGCCTGGACCACCGTCCCCGCGAACAGCTCCACGCCGTTAAACTCCGCGTAATCCTCATAGCCGGCATACTTGATGTTCAGTCTGGCGACGCCGTCCTCCACGGAGAAGCGGTCCATCTTGACGCTCTTCCTCCCGTGACTTTCCGCGTAATCCTCCACGCGCTGGTTTACATACTCCTCCAGCTCCTCCTCGCTGTAATACTCCTTGTCAAAGCTCTCCACCGACGCCCCGATGATCTTTCTTTTTTTCTGCACATAGACAGTGTTCTCATCCACCTTCAGGGCGCCGCAGGACGTCAGCGTTGACAACAGCAAGACAGCCAGTAAAAACAAACCGATATTTTTTTTCATACAAACCTCCTGGTCAAAATCAAAATTCCCGCGAACCTCATTATACCTTTTCTGGCGTTTGATTTCAACCGCTAATCACAAAAAATCCGCAAAGCCCAGATTTTCCTCCAAAACCTTCAGGGATTTGAAGGTCTTATCCAGGTAGCGCTTCCGGCAGGCCGTAAGGACCCGCTCCAGCGAGGCGAGAACCTCCCCGGACACCGTGAAGGTGTACAGCTTCTCGATGGTGGAGGTGATGATGTACTGCAGCGCATACAGCGCAGAAGGGCTTACAGGGATCGCGTCATGTCCTTTTTTACAGGAGGCGCAGTACATGCCGCCCTGGTTTACGTCCAGCCAGGACAGCTCCGTCTCCTTTTTACATTCCATGCAGGAAAATACGTCGGGATACTCCCCATTTATGACCATGGCTTTCAGCTCAAAGACGCAGCGCACCAGGCGGTTGGGAAGGCTCTCCTTCTCCAAGGCCCTTAAGGACTGGTACAGCAGCTTTAACATATGTAGCTCATCCGCGTTTTCCCGGGTATAGTAATCCGCGATCTCCAGAAAATAAAATCCGTAGTACACATTTTCAAAATCATCCACCAGCTCCCGGAAATAATTGGAGATACCGGCCCTTACAACGGTGTAGGAGGTCCGCCCCTCGTACAGCTCGAACTCTCCGAAGGCAAAGGGATTGGCGGCAGCCACCAGCTGGCTGCCCTGCTTCCTGGCCCCTCTGGCGAAGGCGGAAATCTTCCCCCGCTCCCTGGTAAGGAGCGTGATCCGTTTGTCATAATCCCCGACGGGCATCGCCGACAATACCATACCGGTCAGTACAATGGTCTGCCCCATGCGCTCTCTGCCCTCCTTTATCTTCCCGGCCCGTTTTCGGTCCCACCGGCCGATGGCCCGCTTTCTGCGCGGTACGCCGCCACGGCCCCGTCGGCCAATGGCTCGTTTTCTGCGCGGTACGCTGCCACGGCCCCGCCGGCCGATGGCCCGCTTTCTGCGCGGTACGCCGTCACGGCCCCGCCGGCCGCCTGGCAGGACCTGCTGTAATTCAGATAATCCTCTATCCTTCCGGTACTTTCAAACTGCGCCCAACCTTCCAGTATCATGGCTCTTCCCCCTTGGTCTTTTATCCTTGGA
>CALWDR010000237.1 GCA_944376745.1 uncultured Lachnospiraceae bacterium | reverse complement strand
GCCGGCTTGGCTTCCTTCTTCGGCACGAACACCTTCAGGATGCCATCCTCGAATTTCGCCTTGATATCCTCCTGCTTCACGTCGTCGCCCACATGGAAGCTTCTCCTGCAATTTCCGGAAAATCTCTCTCTGCGGATGTATTTGCCGTTCTCATCCTTCTCGTTGTTCTCTCTCTTGGTGGCTGCGCTGATGGTCAGAGTGCCGTCCTTTAATTCCGCTGTAACATCCTCTTTCTTGTAGCCGGGGAGCTCAATGTGGAGTTCATAGCCTTTGTCGCTCTCCTTCACATCCGTGCGCATGATCGCCGAGGAGGGATTGGAGCTTACCGTTCTCCTGGCCGGTCTCATAAAATCATCAAAGAAATCATCAAATAAACTTTCTCCAAAAATACTGGGCATCAACATATCTATTCCTCCATTCTTACCTGTGGCTTCTCGCCGTAAAAAATTGTTTGTGGTTTTTCCAAACGCCGGAAGGCTTCTTCTCATCGCCTCTCCTTTGTTCTATACATGTTATAGCACAATTATTAGCACTCGTCAAGTGTGAGTGCTAATAAATTTTATTAAAAAATTATAAACTTTCTAAACAAAACAGAAAAGGCGGGGATGCTCACAGGTCATCCTCCACCTTTTCTGCAAGAGGTTCCTCCAGGCAGGCCGGATTCGCCAGAAATTTCTTCAGAAGCTTCAGCGAGAAGGCATAATAGAGCCCGTCGCAGAACCGCTCGTCACACACGAGACTGAAGCCCATGCATTTTTTGGAAATGATCTCCTCCCCCTTGACCACCGGGATCTGCCGCTCTTTTCCCATGGCGAGAAATAATCCGGTAGTCCCAAACTCATACACGTGATGGAACACATGGTTCATCCCCAGGGATTTTAAGTTGGTGAGGAAAAATGTGGTATGGAAGGGGCTTGCCTCCATCACGGCTTTGGGCAGCATATTGTGGCGGTCCATAAACATCAGCGTGTTGACCACCACAGCGATCAGCGGCCTTGGGATGCTCATCACCAGCTTCGCCAGCTTGTCCGTTTCGTTGGACTCTGTCTTCCCGGTGGTCTCCCGGCGGATCGCCTCCTCGATCTTGTCGCTGATCTCGAAAATGGTCTCCGTACCGTCAAAGCACAGCTTCACGGTGGTGCCCGTACTGCCGTCCCGCAGCGTCTGATGCACCACAAAGGACACCCAGATCTTCGGTCTGGTATAGATCCGGTGATTCATGACAAAACGGTTCAGCCGGGGGCGCAGGGCGATCAGCCGCACCACCGCCGCGATCAGAATGTGCATATAGGTCAGCTTCACGCCCTGGGCCGCTTTTTCCCGGATATAGTCATCCAGGGGAACGCAGGGGACCAGATCCTCGAACATATTCATGGAATCCGTCCGTCTTTTCATAATATAAGGCAGGATCTTATCAAAGGGTTCTATATTGCGGACGAGACGTCCGTCACATCGTTTTGTAAACATAGCATCTCCTATTTCGTCAGGGCCTTGGGGCCCAATATTTAAATTTCGCTAAAGATTATTAAATTTATATAAATTTCCCATATATTATACATAAAATAACGAAATAGGACAAGTGTTTTTTACTCCTGCATTTTTGCCGATGCCCGACGAAGAATCTCCTCCAGATTTTCCTCTGATAAAACGCCGGGATAATCCGTCTCAAAGGTCTGTAGGACAGTATTGTTCCGCACCTCATCGCTTCGGATTTCATCGAATACCTCTGCGTAGTTTTCTTTCCTCACCGCCTGTTCGATAAAGTCCAATGAAGATTGTGGAAGCGCTTTCCAGGAGCCATAGTTTCGCTAAATGACATGCCGCACCTCACTTTCCGCAATATTGAACCGCCGGAATTCCGGAATCGCTTTTTCCAGGCTGTCAGTTATAACGGAATCATCTTCCAGTACCTTCGCCATCACCAGTACGCTCCCCGGATAAATGGGATTGGCCAGCTTCTGTTTTCTCATATCACTGTAGGTATTGCACAGCGGCAAGTCGTTTTCCCGGCTCAGATAGTCCACCATAGCCAGCAAATAAAATGCCTGTGGATACAGTTTCCTGTCATAATAGTTTTGAATATCGCCGGATTTCAGGGTTTCCACAATAAAAGGAATATCGCCTTCCTCCTTTACCCTGTGGCAGACATTACTTTTAAATAATTCAAACGGGATAATCTCCGGCATCACATCAGCGTCTTTCATCGCGTCTTCAATCAAATCCTCTATCGTTACTTGAAGGACCTGCGCCAGCTTATACAACGTTTCTGCCGAACATTTTTCAATACGGGCATGACCACTGCAGATATTATTCAACGTGGTATGAGGCACGCCGCTTAATACGGCAAGCCGATATTTCGTCATACCTTTTTCTTTCAGAAATTCATTGATATTCATCGTCTGCCTCCCTGATATTTTCATCAGAATAACTTGTTTTCATTATATCGGTTAACCGAAATAATGTCAAGACCTCCTCTTCTACCACGCCTCATCAAACCCGCAAAAAATAAACGCCCCTGCGCAGAGCAGGACCGCCGCCATCCACCAGTAAGCCCGCCCCGCACACTCCCGGTTTTCTTTTTCCCGTTCCTTTCGGCCTTCTCCTTCCCTCCGGTCCTCCTCCAGCAGGCGGCCTCCCTCCTGTGCCATGGCGCATAGAAAAAACAGCAAGCCGAGGTCGGGCAACGGATTCGATTTTACAGAAAAGAAAAAGGAATGAGCCAGGAACGTCTGGCGGAGGTGTGCAATTTTCACCCCACCTACATCGGGCAACTGGAGCGCGGGGAGAAGAACGCCACCCTTGAGAGCATTTACCGCATTACCCAGGGGCTGGAAATTCCCATCAGCCAGTTTTTGGAGCATATCGATATGTTTGAAAAGGATACCGAAAATATCCCCCTTCAGATTTATCATCAGCTTCTGTCCCTCCCCCTGGAAAAGCAGAAAAAGATCAGAAAGCTCTGGGAGGATATTCTGGAACTGGCAGAATAGAACCAGGCGGCTGCCACGTAGTTCTCCTGAAACGATAGCACCACGCGGCAGCCGCATAGTTTCCCTGAAACGATAGCACCACGCGGCTCTTGCGTGTTTTTCCTGAAATGATAGAACCACGCGGCTGCCGTGTGGTTTTCCTGCGATCAGCAAGCCGTCAGAAAGCGGGCGCCCGGCGCCCCGGCAGACTCAGGCCCCGCTCTTTTTCCTCTTCAGCAGGAACACCAGCCCCGCGCAGACGGCGGCCAGCACCGCCGTGCCGATCCAGAACACCGCCGGGCTTTGCTCCATCCAGTCCAAAAATCCCGTCTCTGTCCGCAGGACGGTCAGAAGATTGGCCCCGATATGCCCCAGGACCGCTCCATAGAGGTTATGGGTCTTTTCCAGAAAATACACCAGAAGCAGCCCCAAAAGAAGCGCATAGACAAACTGCACGATATTAAAATGCAGGACGCCGAAAATCAGGGACGACACCAGCGCCGCCCGCGGGATTCCCACCCAGTCAGAGAGACGCCCGTATACAATGCCCCGGTATAAAAGCTCCTCCGCCAGGGGGATGAGGAACCCTGCCCCCAGAATTTCAAACAGCAGATCTCCGCTATAGAAATGCGCGTTCACATTCTGATAGCCCGCCGACAATTGGGCAAGGCCGGTGGCGCCGATGACATTGTTTAAGACCACTCCGGCCAAAGCCCCGCAGACAAAGGTCAAAACTCCATAAAAAAGCTTTGTGCCTGCCGGTATTTCCCTGCTCTCCAGAGCGGTCCGCTGGTAAAACACCGTCATCATGAGCTGGTCCCGGCGGTAAAAATTGTAAAGGACCGGGAGCGCTACCGCCGTTGCGATGGTCTGAAGCACGATATACCACTGCGCGTAGGTCTCCTGGGTGACGCCCAGCATCAGCGCGGCCAGATAAATGACGACATTGGAAATGACATAGTAAATAAAAATGGGATAAAGGATTCCCCACGCCTTAACGAAACCGTTGGTCTTCAAAATATGCCTCCACTTCTCTCCCGCTGGCTTTCAAAATATGCCTCCACTTCTTTCAGGTTCTCACAGATTGCCACAACGCCCGCGGCCTCCAGCTCTTCCCGGCTTCCAAAGCCGTAGGTGACGCCGACGCAGTCCATTCCCACCTTCCTGGCCCCCAGAGCGTCGTACCTTGTATCCCCGATCAAAATATAATCTTCCGTGTTCGGATTTCCCAGCCGCTCCATCACCATCCGCAGCACATCTGCCTTCTGACTGACGGTTCCATCCTCAGCCGCGCCGCCGATCAGATCAAAATAGCCGTCAATTCCAAAATGACGAAGCAGACGGACGCAGGCAGATTCATTTTTGGAGGAAGCCAGTGCCAGAATATACCCCTTCTTCTTCAAATTTCGCAGGGTCTCTGTCACATGGGGATACAGCTTACTTTCTGCTGTACTATACTTTGCGTAACGCTCCCGATGCTTCGCAACAGCCGCCTCCGCCTGCTGCATGGTCAGGCCATATACCTCCATAAACTGTTCCCGCAGAGGCGGTCCGATAAACTTTCGAAGCTTCTTTAAGTCCGGTTCTTCAATTCCAATGTGCCGCAGCCCATACTGCACGCACTTTGTCACTCCCTCCTCCGTATCCAGGAGCGTGCCGTCCAGATCAAATAAAATTATCCGCATGCTTATCTCCTCTTCCTCATGTAAAAATGTATGACAACGTCCTCCTGAATCTATGCTTTCGGAGGAAAATCATTTTCTCATTTCCACCTTTCAATCTTACACGTATGCTTTTTGGTTCTGGTACTATAATTAATTCCAACCAAAAGAAGCTCCCCTTCATAATCAAACTTTTTCATAAATTTCATATAGTCCTTTTCCTTCATTTGCATGACCGCACCCTCTGAGCTTTTATTCCACTTCAGTTCAATCAATAAAGCTGGTCTATTCGAAGACTTATTTGGCAGGAATAATATATCAGAATATCCCTTGCCACTGGCCAACTCCCCAAATCGCAGATAATGATCCATGCAGCTTAAATATGCCATAACTACCACAGAACGAAGCGCTTGTTCGCTGTTATAAAATTTCGGAGCAACATATGCTTCATGCACCTCTTCCAGGATTCCGGCAACGGTATCTCCGTCCAACCGTAATGTTGCATCCAACAACTGATCCGATTTTTCTACCGCCTTCACCAGTTCTTTCCTGCTGCTGTTCTTCACTGCACGCAAAAATTCCTCGCGAATTTCTTCATTCGGTATATACACCTCTTTGTTATCAATATCATATGCCAGATAGCCCAGATGAACCAGCAGCGTAAGTACATCATCTCTGCTCTCCAAAGAAGTCATATCGTTCTGAAAGGTTCCCGTATCGATCTTGCATGTCTGCCCGCCAAGCATATCTATAATAGCATCTTTTAACCGATCCACGTTCAGATCAATGTAAACCTTCAGCGATTCGTATGTCTCGGTCTGCGTCCAATAATTGTTAAATCGTCTGTTAAAGATTGCCTCTATGATAGAATTTGGACTGTATACATGACCAATCTGGTCAAATCTATACCCGTCATACCATTTACGCGCTTCGTCAAAATCCAGCGCATATTCTTTACATAAAATTTGTACCTCTTCTTCCGTAAAGCCCACAAATTCCGCAAGCGGACCAGGCTCCAGCATCGTAAATTCCCGAAAATCCGTCAGGGCCGACTGCGTTCCGTATTTTTTAATAGGAAGAATTCCCGTCATATATGCGCCGCTGATCAGTTGTGATGTCTGACCGCTTTTAAATAAGCTGCGCAGCAGTTGTATATACGCCTTCTGCACCTCTAAATTATTCTTTGCCTCTCGGAACAGCGCATCCCATTCGTCAATGATCACAAAAAATTTTTTCCCCGTTTTCGCATTTATCTGAAGCATTGCCTTAAACAGCGATCTGGTATTTTCTCTGATGCATCCCGGAAACGCCTCTTTCATCTCCTCGATGACATCTCTTTGAATATCCTCTACCGTTTCATTGATATTTTCCGCCAAAGAAATAAAGGTGGCAATATCTAAAAACAGCACGTCATGCTGATTCAAATGTTCTTCAAAATGGCTGGTACCATCCTTCGCTATCTTTAAATTTTCGAATAAAGCTCCTGACTTTGCACCCTTGGAATAATATGCAACCAGCATCTTGGCAGCAAATGACTTTCCAAAGCGTCTTGGGCGGCTAAAACAAGTCAGCTTCTTCGCCGTTCCAAGAACCTGATTTGTATAGGAGATCAGCTCCGACTTATCTACATAGATTCCCGAGCTTAATATTTCCGCAAAGCCATCCGCCGGCGGATTCAAATAAAAACCCATCCACTGCACACTCCTTCCTATTATTTACGTCCATTTTCTGAACACGCAGGGGTACCTTTCGTTTTGCTCGTTTCCTGCGCCGGATTTGTGCTGCGTAAGCTCACAGATACTCCCCCATCTCCCGCAGCGACAAAAACACCCCGTCCGGCTGAATCTCCGATTTCTCAAGATCCTCCGCCTTCGTCTCCCCGGAGAGCACCAGAATTCCCCTGGCGCCGTTCTTCACGCCGGTGGCCAC
>CALWDR010000236.1 GCA_944376745.1 uncultured Lachnospiraceae bacterium | reverse complement strand
TGCTGCTGACCGTGACCCCGTCCCCGATGGGCAGCACCGCCGTGGTAAGCTCCGGATGATGGGTCAGTTGATAAAGATACTCCCGCATGCGTTTATGGATGGTGCGGTTCCTTCTGGTGACCGCGAACCGGGATTCCAGAATATCCCCCTCCTGGAGGACATTGTCGGAGACGAGGGTCCCGCCCTCCGCAAGAAGCCTTAACACCTCCGGCAGGAAATGCAGATACTGTCCCTTAGCCGCGTCCATGAAGATAAAATCAAAGGGCTCTGACAGCTCCGCCAGCACCTTTCTGGCGTTGCCCGCCAGAAGCCTGATCACATCTTCCTTTCCCGCACGGGCAAAATTGGCCCTGGCAACGGGAATCCGCTTCTCATAATTCTCTATGGTGACGATCCGGCAGGGCACCGGATTATATTCGGACATGAAAATGGAAGAGAAACCAACCGCCGTACCCACCTCCAGGATGGAGCCGGGCCGCTTCATGGCAAGAAGCAGCTTCAGCAGGCTTTGCGTTTCTCTTCTTATAATGGGGATGCGCGCCCGGCGCGCCTCCTGTTCAATTTCGTAAAGTATCCCGGCATTTCCCGTATCCAGAGATCGAAGAAATGCCGCCATACGTTCCTCTATGATCATGTTATTCTTCCGTCTCCTCCTCAGTCTCCTGGCTGGGAGACATCACCGCCAGCATTTCCTCAGCGGTCTGGGAGGTATTTAAGGTGTACAGCCCCGGCTGCACCTTTTTGGCATAGGGGGACAGCATCATCTGAAACATGAACACATGGGCGTCCTCCACCAGTCCCTTCTCCTCCAGGAGCTTGCCCAGAGAGCGGGCCGACATGCCCTCGCTGACCTCCACCACCACATCCTGGCCGGGGGCGCTGTCTACGGCCCCTTCCGTGAAGATCCGGTACCCCACATTGTATGCGGCGGTTCCCGCCTGCACCAGGCCGAAGGCGATCAGCACGATCAGCAGAGCGACGATACAGACGTGAAGAATATTCAGAACAACTTTGCTGGCGCTCATTCCAAAACCTCTTTTCTCATTGGTCAAAGAAACCGAAATCAAAATCCACCTGCTCCATCAGTTGAAAATTAATCTTCTGGATCAGCCGGCAGACGGAAAGCTCCGCGGACAGATACTCTTCCACCAGCGGCTCCTGCCGGAACCGGGCAAATTCCTGCTCCAGGCGGTCAATCTCCTCAAACAGATCGATGTTGTCCTTGCTTCTCTGCAATAAAAAATTCCGCTTGCGGAAATTGTGGATGGCCCGCTCCTTCTCCGGCTCCGCCTTTATTTTCTCCCGTATTTCCTGATACTGCTTATATTCCTGGCTGTCCAGAACGGCGGCGATCAGCCGTTCCAGACACATATCCACTTGATTCATAGGCTGCACTTTCCCAGTCAACGACACAATCGTCATCTACACGTTTTCACTCAACGACACAATCGTCATTTACACTTCCATAATGATCGGCATGATCATCGGTCTGCGCTTGGTCCTCTTCCAGACGAAATCGCCCAGAGAATCCTTGATCTCCGTCTTGATCTTGCCCCAGTCGGTGATATTCTTGTCCATACAGCGCTCCACCGTGTCCTCCAGCACCTTTCTGGCCTCGTCCATCAGGCTCTCGGAGCCCCGGACATAGACAAAGCCCCGGGTGACGATGTCCGGCCCGGCCAGGACCTGGCCGCTTCTGCTGTCCAGCGTGAGCACCACGATGATGATCCCGTCCTCGGCCAGATGCTGACGGTCCCGAAGAACGATATTGCCCACGTCGCCCACGCCAAGGCCGTCCACCATAATGTCGCCCACGGGAACCTCCCCGGTGACAGCCGCGCCCTCCTCATCAAGCTCCAGCACATCCCCGGAGGAGAGGATGAAAATATGTTCCTTGTCGTAGCCCAGCTCCTGGGCAATCCTGGCCTGGGCCTTCAAGTGCCGGTACTCCCCGTGAACGGGAATAGCATATTTGGGCTTCACCAGTGAATAGATCAGCTTGATGTCCTCCTGGCAGGCGTGGCCGGACACATGGGTGTCCTGGAAGATCACGTTGGCGCCCTTGGCGGACAGCTCGTTGATGACCTTGGATACCGCCTTCTCGTTGCCCGGAATGGGGTTGGAGCTTAGGATCACCGTATCCCCCGGCTGAATGGTCACCTTCTTGTGGATATTGGAAGCCATGCGGGACAGGGCGGCCATGGACTCTCCCTGGCTTCCGGTGGTGATCAGCACCGTCTGCTCGTCCGGGTAATTTTTCAGCTGTTCGATATCGATCAGGGTCTTGTCCGGGATATTCAGATACCCCAGCTCGGAGGCGATGGTGATGATGTTCACCATGCTCCGGCCCTCCACCACAACCTTCCGGCCAAATTTGTAGGCCGAGTTGATCACCTGCTGCACCCGGTCCACATTGGAAGCGAAGGTGGCCACGATGATCCTGGAATCCGTGTGGTCCGCGAAAATATTGTCGAAGGTCTTGCCCACGGTCTTCTCGGAGCTGGTGTAGCCAGGCCGCTCCGCGTTGGTGCTGTCGCACATCAGAGCCAGCACGCCCTTCTTGCCGATCTCCCCGAACCGCTGCAGATCGATGGGATCACCGAACACCGGCGTGTAATCCACCTTGAAATCTCCCGTGTGCACCACGGTGCCTGCCGGGGAGTAGATGGCCAGAGCCGCGGCGTCGGCAATGCTGTGGTTGGTGCGGATAAATTCCACCCGGAAGCATCCCAGATTGATGTGCTGTCCGTATTTTACCACCTTGCGCTTCACCTTGGTGAGCATGTTGTGCTCCCTGAGCTTGTGCTCGATAATGCCCATGGTCAGCTTCGTGGCGTACACCGGCACGTTGACCTCCTTGAGCACATAGGGAATGGCGCCGATATGGTCCTCGTGGCCATGAGTGATAAAGAAGCCCTTCACCTTCTCGATATTATTTTTCAGATAAGTGACGTCGGGGATCACCAGATCGATCCCCAGCATGTCGTCCTCCGGAAATGATAATCCGCAGTCCACGACAACAATACTGTCCTCGTATTCAAAGGCAGTGATGTTCATTCCGATCTGCTCCAATCCGCCTAAGGGAATGATCTTCAATTTTGAGTTTTTTTGTTCTTTCAAATTGCACCTCCATAATGGTTATGTAAATCCGTTGCTGTCAGTCCGGCCTTTTTCGGGCGCTTTTACGACAGCCATGCAGCCTGACTTGGGGGCGGCGGTCAAAGACCGGGAAAAGACGGATCTTGCTCTTTGCTCGTCCAGCAGATCCTCCCGCAGGAAACCTGCGTCTCTCCCCTGCGCGCCGCATACGCTCCCTTCCGCCATGGCTTCATGACGCTCGCATGGTACTTAAAACAGTGGCCGCTCCGTTATCGGACTTACGGCCTTCACGATTTCATATATAATTCTTCAACAGCCAGCCGCGGACCCTCTGCTTCCAGAGGACCTGCTCCCGCTGAAAAATTCAGTTACATGGTAATATCCACATCCTCTAACATGGATGCAAATATTTTAGACATATAGGCCAGCTCCTCCTCATTCTCTACCATCTCGTAGCTGGCTTCCTCCGGGCTGCCGCCGGTCAGCTCCTTTAAGATGAAGGCGTCGCAGTCGCCGTCCTCCTCCTCGGCCACCAGAATATAATCGGTGCCGCCTATCCGGGTCTGCTCCAGCACATAAAATTCCGCCGTCTCATCGCTGTCCGGTATCTGAAATGTTATTCTATCCATTTTCTGTCCTTCCTATTCCGTCCAGATAGCCCTGCAAAATAAAAACCGCAGCCAGCTTATCCACATAGAGCTTCCGGTCCTCCCTGCGGATCCCGCCCTCCATCATGGTGCGGTCCGCCTCCACGGTGGTCAGCCGCTCATCCCACAGGATGACCGGAAGGCCCGTGCGCCTGGTGAGCAGCTCCGCAAATTCTTTCGTCCGCTCACAGCGCTCGCCCTCGGTATTGTTCATGTTCTTTGGATACCCCAGGACGATCCTGTCCACCTGGTATTCCGCTATCAGCTCTTCGATCCTGGCAAGGGTCTGCCGGAGCTTGTTCGGCGATTTTCTTCGGATGATCTCTTTTCCCTGGGCAGTCAGCAACAGTCCGTCGCTGATCGCCACGCCGACGGTTTTGGAACCAAAATCAAGGCCCATGATACGCATGCAGCTTCCTCCGTTATTCCCAGGCGTTCTTCCTGATATACTGCCGCAGGATCTCCTCCACCAGCTCGTCCCGCTCCACCTTCATGATCAGGCTTCTGGCATTGTTGTGGCTGGTGATATAGGTGGGGTCTCCTGACATGATATAACCCACGATCTGGTTCAGAGGATTGTAGCCCTTTTCCTTCAGCGCGCTGTACACCAGCTTCAGCACCTCGTCCACCTTGATCTGCTTTTCAATTTCTACCCTAAAATATTGTGTGCTATTTTTATCCTGCATAATTCCACGCCCTTGTTTTTCTGCTCTTTGGTTCCTTTTTGATGTCTATGTATCCTATTCTAATATAAATGGCGCTAAAATTCAATCTATATTTTCTGTCGAATTTTGGTCAAGCAGCAGGCTGTGGTCCGAAAGCACCGTTTCCGCCCGGGCCAGCACCATCTGATTGGGGCCGTATTTTCCCCCTGGAAGGGCCGCCTTCACATACTCCGGGGTGTGCCCCACCATGCAGGCCTGCCCCTCAACGACCGCCTCCTCTTCCAGGAGAATCTCTACCTTTTTGCCCGTATACCAGGCCGCGAAGTCACGGCTGAGCTTCCCGGTATCCTCAAACAAAATATCGCTTCTTGCGTTCTTGACCTCCTCGCTGACCTGGTCCGGCATGGAAGCCGCCCGGGTGCCCCGGCGTTTGGAATATTTGAAAATGTGTACCTCAAAAAATGCAATTTCCCGCAAAAACGCCCGGGTCATTTCAAATTCCTCCTCCGTCTCCCCGGGGAAGCCCACGATCACGTCCGTGGTGAGTGCCGGATGCGCAAAATATTTTCTGAGAAGGGCGCAGCCCCTTCGGTACTCCTCACAGGTGTACTTGCGGTTCATGCGCTTTAAGGTGGCGTCGCAGCCGCTCTGTAGGGACAGATGGAAATGAGGGCACACCTTGGGCAGCCGGGAAAGCTCCCTGGCAAATTCCTCCGTGACGATCTTCGGCTCCAGGGAGCCCAGGCGGATGCGCCGGATCCCCTCCACCGCATGGACCCTTTGGATCAGGGAAAGGAGGCTTTCCCCGTTGTCCGTCCCGTAGGAGCTTAGGTGTATCCCCGTAAGCACCACCTCCCGGTAGCCGTTTTCTGCCAGCCGTTTTACCTCGGCCACCACCTCCGAAAGGCCGCGGCTTCTGACCCGTCCTCTGGCATAGGGAATGATGCAGTAGCTGCAGAACTGGTTGCAGCCGTCCTGGACCTTGAGGAAAGCACGGGTGTGCTCCGCGGTCCTGTCAAGGGAGAGCTCCTCATAGCTGCTCTCCTGGCCGATGTCGGCAATGTCCGTCCATTTTCCCGTGCTGTGGGCGGCGTCCACTTGATTCTCCGCTGCGCCGGCCCTATCGGCCTGCTTCTCCGCTTGGCTTCTCCTCACCGCAAAGGCCTTAAGAGCCTCCGCCAGCTCATGCTTTTTGTTGTTGCCCAGCAAAATGTCGATGGCTTCGTCCGCCAGAACCTGCTCCCCGGCGGTCTGCACGTAGCACCCCGCCGCCACCACGATGGCGTCGGGATTTAATTTTCTGGCCCGATGTATCATCTGCCGGGATTTTTTGTCCGCCATGCCGGTGACGGAGCAGGTGTTGATCACATAGACGTCCGCCTTCTCCGTGAAGGGCACGATCTCATAGCCATTTTCCCGAAGAAGCTGTCCCATGGCCTCCGTCTCGTAGGCATTTACCTTACAACCCAAATTGTGCAATGCTGCTTTTTTCATAATTTCTCCATTCTTCCACAAAATTGCCGAAAATCTTAGCAATTTTCTATCGTTAAATTGTTGATGGCGCTATTGACTTTTATTTCCAGAAACGGTACTATAAAGGAAAGTTAGTCTATCTGTTGATTAACTTTGAAACCAAAATTTTCAGAGGAGGTTATTTACAATGAAAACCGTACAAATTTCTTTAAACTCTATTGACAAGGTAAAATCTTTCGTTAATACCATTACTCAGTTTGAGTATGACTTTGATTTAATTTCCGGCAGATATGTCATCGATGCCAAGTCCATTATGGGCATCTTCAGCCTGGATCTGTCCAAGCCCATCGATCTGGCCATTCATGCCGAGTCTGACATGGACGAGATCATGGAAGCGCTGAAGCCCTACCTGGTATAATATCATCAGATATTATAC
Source organism: uncultured Lachnospiraceae bacterium (assembly GCA_944376745.1). GTDB lineage: Bacteria > Bacillota > Clostridia > Lachnospirales > Lachnospiraceae > 14-2. The sequence goes on along the minus strand of CALWDR010000236.1, from coordinate 2,692 downwards.
CGGCCGAATGGCCATCCCCCGGAGGGATCATGTGCAAAGCACATGATATAAGCGTATCGAAAGATCGGGCCCCTGGCATTTTGCCGGGGGTTTTGTTTTATCAACGCTATCTTAAGCTCATCACATAGATCTGGCACGGATTCCATTCGTCCCACAGGGCCGGAAATACCTCAAACTCCTGAAATCCCATGGCCAGATAAAATCGGTTCGTCCTGTCGTATTCCTCGTATTTTCCCATCTGAACGGTTTTTACCTGCAAAAAGGAATAGCCCATGGCCTGCGCCTTTTTCTTCGCTTCCGCAAATAGGCTCCTGCCGATCCCCTTCCGGTGAAATTCCGGCAAAACGCCCATAACTGCCAGCTCCGCCGTATCCCGGCCCGTCTCCCTCAAATACAGGAAGCCCACAGGCCTGTCCTTATCATAAGCGCAAAAAAAAATTTTTTTGTCAAAGCTTTCCTGAATATAGTTTTCTCTCGCTTCCGGGATTCCAAACCAGGCCGGAAGCACCTCCAGAATCTGCCGGACGATTTTTTGCTTTTCCTGGTTGTCTGTGATTTCTCTCACATTAAGCTGCATCGTCAATTTTTACCCCCTTAATCGGTTTTAAGAACTCATCCACATCATAATATAATCTTTCTAATATAGGCACCAAATCAATATATTCCTCTACTTCTTCAAGGTTCTTATATTTTGCCATCACAACAATATATCCTTTGTCCCACTCAATCACTCGGGTGTATTTCTCAAGCTTATCCGATGTTGCAAAACGGATGATCTGATCATTAAATTCAAATATCGAATACTTCCCTCTGTTGGTAAGGATTGCATAATCTTTCATTTCAATTCACCTCTTTCAGCTTTCCATTTGCCAATCCGCTTCACTCTCCGTCAAAAGCGTGACATACCGTTCTTATAATCAAATACAACAAGACCGCATTCTTTACAGATAAAACCTTGAAAATCTGTTCCTGTAAATGCTTTCCGCGCGATCATAACGTCTTTATCATCCTCCGGATTTAAAGATATTTTGTGCCTGGTTTTATTGAACGCAACCAGCTTTTGGGTTTGTAGAAAACCAGCCTGCATATCTTTTCCACATTCAGGGCACTTCATCAGCAATCGCCTCCTTGTATGACTGTGTTTTTCTGACTCGTCTCTCCGTTTAACTCCCCAATAAATAGGAATTTACAGTTTTCTCCGCAAAATGATCATATCCACCAGTTGAATACCTGATTCATATATGGGGTGATTATAATGATCTGTGAAGAAATTTTTAATGCTGTGCGAACGAACAAATCCACACTTTTCATAAAAAGGTATCGTCAACGGACTCTCTCCTGTGCCAACCTGTAAAATAGAGTATTTCCCCTTATATTTCATAGCGACAAAATCGATTAAAATTTTGCCGTAACCTTTCCCTTGATCTGCTGGTTCGACAGCGATATTTTTAATTTCGAGAACGCCTTCCCCCTCGTCTGTTACTACACATTCGCACTTCACTCCATCATCATCCAAAACATACATGGTCCCCCTGTCAAGATACCTGTCTATCATATCCTCCTGCTCGTCCGCCAATAGCAGCAGCGGAAGAAAACGTTTTTTGTTTTCTTTCACTTCTTTGATTTCCATATCACCATTCCTTATGTTCTTATATATTCAATGCTCCTTCCAATTTCAATCAATGACAATTTTAACCGGAGAAATCGTCAATCGTGCATTTTTTTGGATTCTCCTCCTCAAAAAAGACCTTAATTTTCTCCCCTTTCACCGGAGCAGCTGCGGTAGGTTTTATGATTTTTGTGGCCTTGTAGTCCTGACCGCAGGCATTGTAAGTGATCGTCACTAAATACGGAAAAATCGCGCCGTCCAAACAGATAATCCACTCTGCATACGCCATCTGTCATGTGGCAATAGGTCATTCCCACAGGCTTTCCTCTATAAAAGGCAACGAAAAATCGTGTATTATCATTTCACACCACCGCTTGTATCTTTACTGCTCCCCCTTGTCATCATTCTGCTGGATAAATAGGAATTATAGCAGTCCTTCTGCTTTTGCGCGAATTGCGTAAAACTCCTGGAATGTAGCTGGTTCTCCCGCTATTGTTTCTTTCATCAATACTAATCTCCGTTTACCCACTCGTCTATCCAATACAGCAAATATTCTTACGATTAAATTCTCACTTTTAAGACTCGTTTCGATGTCTTGATTATCAAATTCTGCAAAAGCATTATAAAAACTGTTTTGATCAAAAACACCTAATTTTTTAAAGCTGTATCATCCATATACGCATTTTCCACTTTCATGCGCTTTTCGTATTTTTCGTCTTTGGGAAACAGGTCTGCTTTCACCCAGTTATTCCAATAACATCCCTTGATAATTTCTTTTCCATCATATCTTATTGCCGCCCGTCCCACATGATCTGGGCTCCTGCTATACGATATTGCGTAATACTGAATATGACCTTGCAGACTTTGCGCCAGATATTCTGTTTCCAGCTTTTTTCTTATACCGCTCCATGTTGCCATTTCCTATTCTCCCAATATTTAAATTCTATGAAATTTCCTTTTCATCATCTCTTGGTGGTCGAACATGACATAACATTTCTTTTTCACAAGCACCAAATTGTGAGAAATTGGATTTTGCTTCTTTTAGTGTTATTCCATGATTAGAGTCGCTTGGCTCATTATCAG
>CALWDR010000235.1 GCA_944376745.1 uncultured Lachnospiraceae bacterium | reverse complement strand
CTCTATAAGAGAGGGGCTTTTCATGAAAAATTAAATTCCTACGGGATGGTGATCCTGGACGAGTGCCATCACGCGGCTTCCGCCACGGCCCAGGAGCTGCTGAAGAAAATCAACGCGAAATATGTCTACGGCGTTTCCGCCACTCCCGTGCGGAGCGACAATCTGGAAAAAATAAATTATATGCTGTTAGGCCCCATCCGCCATAAATACACGGCCCTGGAGCGGGCGGTGGAGCAGGGGATCGGCCACTATGTACGCTTGCGGTATACCCGGGCGGTGAATCTGTTAAAGGACCAGAGCGACATCAATGAGGCCTATGGGCTGATCTGCAATAACGAGAACCGGAACCAGCAGATGATCGACGACATAAAGCGCGCAGTGGAAAATGGAAGGACCCCCGTCGTCCTTACAAGATACAAGGAGCACGCCAGATTTCTCTACGAGAGAGTCAAAGCCTGCGCGGACTTTGTTTTTCTTTTATACGGGGACAATTCTGCCAGGGAAAATGAAGAGATTCGGAAGCGGCTGTTGGAGACACCCCGGGAAAAATCCATGGTGCTTGTGGCCACCGGCCAGAAGATCGGGGAGGGCTTCAACTGCCCCCGGCTGGATACCCTGATGCTGGCGGCGCCCATTTCCTCCCCGGGACGGCTGGAGCAGTATGTGGGCCGGCTCAACCGGGATTTTCCGGGGAAGACAGAGGTGATCGTCTATGATTATGTGGATTCCCATATCCCCGTATTTCAGAATATGTATCTGAAACGCCTGCGGACCTATAAGAAGATCGGGTTTCGGGTGCTGAAGGAGGAAGCGCCGGACAAGCAGGAGGCAAACGCCATTTACGATTCCGGGAATTATCTGGAAACCTTTGAACGGGATCTGGTGGAAGCTAGGCGGCAGATCGTCATTTGCAGTCCGCACATTGCGCGGAAGAAAACAGAGCGCCTGATCGCTCTGGTAAAACCCATCCAGGAGCGGGGCGTGCAGGTTACGGTGATCACCGCAGATCCGGAAAATACGCGGTATGAGAGCGCGGACTACCTGCATTTCCTGGTGGAACGGCTAAAAGAGGCGGGAATCCACGTAAAGCTTACGGAGGATGAGACCGAGCATTTCGCCGTGCTGGACGAATTGCTGGTGTGGCATGGCGGCATGAACCTTCTGGGCAGGCCGGACGCGTGGGATAACCTGATCCGGGTGGAGGACTGTAAGGCGGCAGCGGAGCTGTTGGAGAGGGCGGATTTATAACAAAAAGGATGCAAATGATGAACCCCATGAGACGGCAGGTAACGCTATAGAACTGGCTCGATCACCGCCCGAAAATACCGGTCCAGCTCCTGGGGCGTCTGCTTTCTGCCGCCCTTGATCCACCAAAGGACCATCTCCACGAAGCTGCCGGAAATGTGATTCACCAGGAAATACTGGGGAACGGCAGGGCTGGCGCTTTTGTCCCGGCCCACGAACTGCGTCCGTATCAGTTCATTTAAGCTGTCCTTGAAATAACGCAGAAAGATATCGCTGCTCTCACAGGAGAGCAGCCCCAGGATGTTGTTGTCATTTTCCTCCAAATGCTGCAGCAGATGGCAGAATACGGATTCCGGCGCGCGTCCGTCCGAATACAGGCCGTGGGTGTGGGTGCAGTCCATGGCGCTGCTGATAATATGTCCAAATAATTCCTTGCATAATTCCCTCAGCAGATCGTCCTTCGTCTCAAAATGGGCGTAGAAGGTGGTCCGGCCCACATCGGCGGCGTCGATGATGTCCTGTACCGTGATCCTGCCGTAACTTTTCTCTGCTAAAAGGCTGCTGAAGGCGGTAAAAATAGCCGCCCTGGTTTTCTTCTGACGCCTGTCCATAAATGCCTCCCGTTATCCATGCCGCATCCGGCAGCAAACGCTATCCGTACAAATTTTGAAAAATGTTCCGTAAAGAACACATGGACGGAATTATCTGTTGTCATCCTGGCTGTTTTTTCCTACAATAAAACAGAACAAAATGTTTGCTATTAAATCTATTGTACGGTAAATCTCGGGTTCCGTCAAGGCGCAAAAAGTCACAGGGCACCCGCGCAGTCGGCCTGTGCATGTGCCGTACAGTTTGTAGGAGGTAGGAAGATGTTAAAGAAAATCAATGATTTTCTGGCGGGACTTCCCATGACCATTGTGGGCGGCGTCCTTCTGGCGTGCAGCTTTGCGCTGCCGCGCCTGGGTGTGGAACTGCTGGTGGACCCCGCCTGGGGAACGGTGGTCATCAGCGGGGTCCCACTGCTGTATCTGGCGGTATGGAGGGTGATCCACAACCCCGGCATCAGCAAGATTTCCTCCGCCCTGTTGATCACCATCGCCATGTTTGCCGCCATTGCCATTGGAGATCTGTTCGCCGCTGGCGAGGTGGCCTTCATCATGGCCATCGGGGCCATTTTGGAGGATAGGACGACGAACCGGGCCCGGAAGGGCTTAAGGCAGTTGATCCGCCTGGCGCCGGTCCGGGGCCGGAGAATCCGGGAGGGCAGGGAGGAAATGATTCCGGCAGAGGAAATCTGTCAGGGGGATGTTCTGCGCATCCTGCCCGGGGAGACCATTCCCGTGGACGGGATCATTCTAAACGGGGAGACCTCGGTGGATCAGTCTGTTATGACGGGGGAATCCCTCCCGGTGGACAAGGGCGTGGGCGAAGAGGTATTCTGCGGCACCGTCAACTGTTTTGGGGCTGTTGACATTACAGCTACCAAGGTGGGAGAGGACAGTTCTTTGCAGAAGCTGATCCGCATGGTGCAGGAGGCGGAAAAGAGACAGGCCCCCATGCAGCGCATCGCGGATAAATGCGCAAGCTGGCTGGTGCCTCTGGCCCTCCTGCTTGCCGTCGGCGCATACCTGGGAACGGGAAATATCGTCACCGCCGTGACTATCCTTGTGGTATTCTGCCCCTGCGCCCTGGTTCTGGCCACTCCCACGGCCATCATGGCGGCCATCGGCCAGGCCACAAAACACGGCGTTATCATCAAATCCGGGGAGGCGCTGGAGAAAATGGGCAAGGCCGACACCATCGCCTTTGACAAGACGGGGACCCTGACCTGCGGACGTCTGGAGGTCAGCGACATTCTTTCCTTTGACAAAAATGTAAGCAAGACCGAGCTTCTGGCTCTGGCCGCCTCTGCCGAGTCCAGAAGCGAACATCCTCTGGGCAAAGCCATCGTGGCTCATGCCAGAGAACAGGGGCTTATACCTGCGCAGGCAGGCGCGTTCCGGATGACGGCGGGCAGAGGCGTTTGCGCGGAGGTTTCCGGACGAAGGCTTCTGTGCGGAAATGAAAAATTTCTTGGAGAGCACGGCGCTGGTATTGACAATGCGGTCAGACAGGAATTAGAATTGCTGCATGCACAGGGCAAAGCTTCGGTTCTGGTGGCTGATGGAAGCCGGTGTATCGGCGTGATTGCCCTTTCGGATGTCGTGCGGCCTGAGGCGGGGCAGGTGGTTTCCAGGCTTCATGCCATGGGCGCCGGCACGGTGCTTTTAACCGGCGACAACCGGCGTGCCGCCGATTATTTTGCCGCGCAGGTGGGGATACACCGGATACATGCGGAGCTGTTGCCGGAGGAAAAGGTGCGCTGCATCGAAACGCTGCAGCGGGAAGGCCGCCGGGTCTGCATGAGCGGGGACGGCGTCAACGATGCCCCGGCCTTGAAGACCGCCGACGTCAGCGTGGCTATGGGAGGCATGGGCAGCGACATTGCCGTGGAGGCCGCGGACATCGCCCTGATGGGGGATGACATTTCCAAAATCCCGTATATAAAACGCCTGTCCGCCGCTGCGGTTAAGACCATCAAGGCCAGCATTGCCATGTCCATGACCATCAACTTTGCGGCCATTGTCCTGTCGCTTCTGGGCCTCTTGAATCCCACCACCGGGGCGCTGGTCCACAACGCCGGTTCCTGCTTTGTGGTGCTGTTCGCGGCGCTGCTGTATGACAGGAAAGATTTTATTTAAATTGCGATGGATTCGTGTGAGTCAGGTTTTTGAAAAATGTGGAAAAGGCGGATACGGATGAGAATCCAAGCATGTCAGATACTTCTGAAATTCGCATTCCCTTTCCGATATAGGCCCTTGCCATATCGGCCTTCAGCATGGCAATGTATCTGTGCGGTGTTATCTTCAAATCTTTCTGAAAACATCGGATGAAGTAATTTACATTCACGCTTAGATAATCTGCAATCGCGGCAACGGACAGGCTGCTGATGTCCGTCTGATGTATATAGCTGAGCGCGGCTGTAGTGAGCGGGGTGTAATGATTATTGATTTCCAGAAATCCCTTCAGGTGATAAATGACAATCTGAAAATAAGCTTCTACAAGAGAAAATGGAAACGGCGGAGCATTAAAGTCTTCCATGGCTGCGGTAAGAATGCGCTTTAACTGGGGGAATAAAGAAACGTCGATCTCCAGATAATCCACATCTAATAGCTTCTGGTAGGTAAAAAAATCAAAATAGACATGATCCACAGGGTCTGATTCCGCCTGTGATACATGAAATTCCGGGCTGGCACGGAAAACGTACAAAAAGCCCGGTTTGAGCGGAATCGCCTCTGAATGATCATAATAAGCAGTGCCTCCGCAGATATAGTAAATCCGGTTGATCAGATACATTGGGGCACTAAGCCAATGGAGCGGATTATAACTTCTTCCTCCGGCGGTAATCTTATAACAGTTTTCCATATCGGATACCTCCCATAAAAAAGAGAAAAGTATATTTTTGTAAAAAATGAATCCATTTTTAGAATGGACGTAAAAAGTAGCGCTATATTATAATTATTATAATAAAATTGCTTATAAAAATCAACATCTTGGGAAGGGGAAGGCGATTATGTTTGAAGCGACATTTGAATCACTTGGCACATATCAATGTCCGGAGTGGTATCGAAATGTAAAATTTGGCATTTGGAGTCACTGGGGGCCGCAGTCGGTGCCGATGTTCGGCGATTGGTATGCGAGGAATATGTATATACAGGATTCCGACCAGTATCTGTACCATTGCAGACACTACGGACATCCTTCTAAATTCGGATATAAGGATATTTGCAGGCTGTGGAAGGCGGAGCGCTTTGACCCTGAGGCGTTAATGGAGAAATACTACCAGGCAGGCGCCAGGTTTTTTGTGGCGCAGGCTTCCCATCACGATCATTTCTACAATTATCCTTCCAGACTGAATCGGTATAATTCCGTAGAGATGGGTCCTCATAAGGATATCTGCGGTCTATGGAAGGCTGCGGCAGAAAAATACCGGCTCCCGTTTGGAATTACGGAGCACGTCGGCGCGTCCTTTTCCTGGTGGAGTACCAATAAGGGCGCGGACAGCTATGGGCCTTACGCCGGGGTTCCCTATGACGGAAATGATCCGGCATATCGTGAGTTTTACCATGACAATTACGAGCATGTGGAGAAGCAGGGGAAACAGAGGAAGTGGAGATGGCTTACGGACAACGAAAGGTTCCGCCAATACTGGCTGGCCACCATGAAGGAGATCATAGATTTGTATACCCCGGACCTGCTCTACTCGGACAGTGCGCTTCCCTTCGGTGAGGTCTATGACGAGAGGCCAGCCGATGGAGATTTTCGCTATGGGCTGGAGGCAGTGGCTTATCTGTACAATCAGTCGGAGCGCCGGTGGGGAGAAAACCGTGCGGTATACACGCAGAAAAATCGCAACCGGGAGATTTATCGGGTAGGGATTCTGGATATTGAGAGAAGCCAGCTTCCAGAGCTGTCCGGGGAACCTTGGCAGGTGGATACCTGTATTGGCGAGTGGTTTTACCATGCAAGGATAAAGTACAAGCGCCCGGGTCATGTGATCGATATTCTGGTGGATACGATTTCCAAGAATGGGACGCTGCTTCTCAATATACCGCAGAGACCGGATGGGACCATTGATGAGCAGTCGGAGTGGATATTGGAAGAACTGGAAAGATGGTTTGCGATAAACGGTGAGGCCGTATATGGAACCAGACCCTGGCGGGTGGCCGGCGAAGGGACTTCCTCTGTGGTGATTCAGGGAATGACGGAAGAGGAAGTAGATTGGAAGCCAGAGGATTTTCGCTTTGTACAACGGGACGGTAGGCTTTATGCTTTTATGATGTGCCGGAAGGCTGCGGGTGCTGCGGTGATCAGGAGCCTGAGGGAGGAAGAGCGAGTCAGAACGATTCGCTTGCTGGGATATGGCGAAGTGGCCTTTCAGCAATTCGCGGGAACATTGATAATCAAGTTGCCGGAAAAACTCCCTACGCCGTACGTGAATGTCTTTGAAATTCTCAAGGAGGACAGGTAAGATTTTTCAATTGTGATTTTCTGCATTTGTAATTATAATAGAAGGGAGAGGCGTGCGCCATGGAGGTGGAAAAATGTGGGGAAGAATTCAGAGGTTCATCAACAATCAGAAAATCAAAAAGAAAATTATCTATCTGTATGTATTTTGCGTGCTGGTTCCGGTGCTGGTGACAAATACTTTTGTGATAAAGCTTTTTATCGATGCGGCACGGGTGGATAAGGAGCGGAATATGGATCATATGGTAGAGACGGTAGCCCAATATCTTTTAGATGCTATTGAAAGCGCACAGTACCTGTCCTATGACATTTATTCCAGCTATCCAATGAATGAATTTCTTGATACACGGTATAAGGACAGTATAGAATATTTTGACCGATATCGGCAGATGTTTGAAAATTATACATTTTATACGGGTTCCAGACTGATTATCAGTGATGTCACCCTATATTCCGAGAATGATACGATGACAAACGGAGGTAGATATTATAGTGTTGCTTCTGTTCGGGAAGAATTGTGGTATCAGGAATTACAGCAGACAGAGGGCGATATGCTGGTTTTCCCCTATTATGCCGATAAGAAGGATATGGAGCAGAGAGAACGGATGCTTTCCTTTGTGAGACGGCTGGATTATTGGGGAAAGAGCGGCGCTGAGAAAATAGTAAAGCTGGATATGAACTATGATAAAATCAATGAATATATTATGGAAGCGGCGGAAAATACGCTGGTCTATATTTGCCATGGAGACAAGCTTTTGTTTACTACCGACAAACGCTATGGAAACAGTAAGACGGATTATTACGATAAAGTAGTGCTGGAGTTTGGAGATATTCAGCGGACTGGATTCTATTCTCTCTGCGGTTTTGAATTCGATGTCTATCTGAAGGGATATCAGTTCAGCTATGCTGAGGTTCTTTTGAATAATTTGGGGGGTGTGGGCCTGTTGTTTATTGCTAATGTCATGCTTCCGGTGATCATTATCACCCTGTGGAGTAATTCTATCACCAGCAGAGTTTTGTTGGTGGGCAGTTATTTGAATAAGGTGCGGGATGAGAGGTTTGAGGTCATTGAGGGGGTGGAAGAGCAGGATGAGATTGGACAGTTGGAGAGAGACTATAACCTGATGGTAACCAAGATAAAGAATCTGCTTGAAATCGAGATTAAGAGCAAGTTGGAGAAGCAGGAACTGGATATTGCCCGTCAGCAGGCGGAACTGCTGGCACTTCAAAGCCAGATCAATCCCCATTTCCTATTCAATGTTCTGGAGAGCATCCGACTGCACAGTGTGCTAAAGGGGGAAGCGGAGACAGCCCATATGCTGGAAAGCTTGGCTAAGATAATGCGCAAAAGCGCGGAATGGGGATCTGATCTTATTACTTTGAGGCAGGAATTGGCATATGCGGAAGCATACTTACAGTTACAGAAATATCGGTTTGGTGAGGGATTTCATTATCGGTTTAAGATTGCTGGGGAATGCTATGAATTCCAGATTCCAAGTTTGGTGGTTGTGACATTTATAGAGAATTCTTGTGTTCATGGATTAAACAGGGAGGATCATTGTGGAGCTATCTTTGTTTCTGCTTACAAAGAAGACGCTTGTGTTATTATAGAAATTGAGGATACTGGTGTGGGAATCGAGGAGGAGCGGCGGCAGAATCTTGAAGAAATGTTGAATAAAGCCGATATGGACAAGCTGCAGGGATCTTCTGCGCTGGGCATGTTGAATGCTTGTGTGCGGCTAAAAAAAATATATGGAAATAACGTAAAAATCAAAATTGAAAGCGAAGAACAGGTTGGAACCTGTATTGTGATAAAGATTCCGGAAAATAGCCGGAATCGATAGAGTGGATCAGATTCGGGGAAAGGATGGAAGTCTGCCATGGAAATTGGAATTTTATTGAGGGTCTTGATCGTGGATGATGAACCGTTTGTCAGGAAAGGTCTTGCCGCACTGATAGACTGGGAGGCGGAGGGATTTCATGTTGAAGGAGAGGCCTCCAATGGAAAAAGAGCCATTGAGCTTTTGAAGCAGCAGCAGTATGACCTGGTGATATGTGATATAAAGATGCCGGAGATGGATGGCTTGGAATTAATTGCCTATGTTAGGGAAAATCATATCAGCGATGCGAAATTTGTATTTTTGAGCGGTTATTATGATTTTCAATATGCGAAAACAGCAATACAATATTCATGCTGTGATTATATATTGAAACCCTGTCAAAAGGAGGAGCTTTTAAGCTGTATTCGCAAAATATATGGGGAGTATCAGAGGGAGTCTCTTCATGCGGAAAGGCTGCAGACCTTTGGCAAGGCGTATCTGGAGCGCCATTTATTGGCGCTTATATGGGGAAAGTATGACAGCGAGGATTTGGATTATGTAAGAAAGAAACTGAAGTCGGCGGATACGGTGGCCTTTGTTCATTGTGAAATCTCTCTGGATGACAGAAGGTTTGCGGCATTGTCAAAAGAAGAGCGCAAAGAACAGCAGAGACAGCTTTATATTCATGCAAGTTTATTGTTAAAGCAAAATGATTATGTTATCTATAATCTTATGAAATATACGGAATGCTACAATATTGGAATCGTTTACTGCGGATTTATGTCCCAGGAAAAGGGAATGTCTTCAGAAGAATGGATTCAATGGTTACAGGAGGAATTGACGTCGCATATCGGCTATCAGGTGGCTGCTTATATGGGTGGTGAAGTAAAGGATATTAGTCAGATCGCGGATTCTTATCGGGAGGCCATCCTGATGCGGTCACTTCAGGCTCACAATAACGAAAACTACCGATTTAACAGGGCGGAGGCTGGCCAGGCGGGAAGTCTGGATAAGAATCACAAAGCAAAGCTGGATGAATTGATCCATATGATCGAATTGAATGATACTCATAAGATCAGGGAGAAGGCAGGAGAATTTTATAGCAGTATGATGAGCAGTGGAACTGGTATGGAAGCAATCAACAGCCATATGCAGTATCTACTATACGGATTGTTGGGGATTGGGTATCGTTACGATGCGGACCTGAATCAGCAGGAGATTATGCAATATATCCGTGAAACTGTTTTTACGCCGGAAAACAAACAGGAAAAAAGACAAAAATTTCAGCAGTTTCTATTAGAGTATGCGGAATATATTGCGCAGCTGCGAAAAAATACGGCCCGAGGTGTTTTTGCGTCTATCGAGGCGGAAATAGAAGAGAATTACGCGGAAAATATTACCTTGAAATCCCTTGGGGAAAAATATTACATTAACTGCGTGTATCTGGGACAGGTTTTTAAGAAAAAATATGGCTGTTCCTTTAAAGATTATTTGAATAAGGTAAGGATACAGAAAGCCGCGGAGCTGCTGTTGAATAGTGAGAAGCAGGTTGGGCAGGTTGCGGCAGAGGTGGGGTATAAGAGCCTGGATTATTTTATTTTAAAATTTGAAGATACCTATGGCATGACACCGTTGAAATTCAGAAAGAACAGGTAAAGAGCTGATAATGGGAAAGTGACTCTTTAGGATTTTCTGTACGCGGTGACAGAACTATACTTTATGAGGAATTTATATTAATTTTGGCGGAAAAATCGATGCAAAAAATGTGCTAAAATAGGTTTACACTTAAGTGGAAACAATTCAAAGCACAAGGAGGGTTTTTATGAAGAAAAAATTACTTTCAACAATTTTTTGCATGGTCCTGGTCTTATCTATGGTGGCAGGCTGCGGAGACGGAGGTACCGGGGAGGAAGGCGGTAAAGATGGTGAGACAGAAAAGGAAGTGAAGGAATTTACCTTTTTTTCGCCATTCTCCGCAACGGAGATTAATGAGGACAATGAGATTCAGCAGATCATCACCGAAAAGACTGGCGCGAAATGCACACAGACCTACCTGACAGGTCAGACTATGGCGGAAGCTGTGGGAACCATGATTGCCAGCGGAGAGTATCCGGATTTTATCGTGGGAGATACCAGTACGCCTCAGCTTATTGAGGCTGGAGCTCTGATCCCCTTTGATGAATACTGGGACGATTATCCGGCAATCAAGAATTTTTGGTCGGAGTGGCAGTATGAATATATGAAGGCCGACGACGGACATATTTATTCCATTCCTCAGGGAAACGTTAATGTTGCGTTTATCGAGACCGGCGTGGCGGAGGCGTTTTTCATCCAGACGAGGGTGCTGAAGTGGGCTGGTTATCCGGAAATTGAAACCTTGGATCAGCTGTTTGATCTTCTGGAGGCATATACGGCAGAGAATCCAACTATGGAAGATGGAACTCCAGTGATACCCTTTGGGATTTTATGTGCCCAGGACAGCAATTATCTCGTGAAACCGCCTTTGTATCTGGGCGGGACCATGAATGAGGGCGCTGCCATTGTGGATGAGGAAACCTATGAGGTAATTGATCACAGAACCACGGACGTTGCGAGGCAGTATTATGAGAAACTCAATGAGGTCTACAAAAAAGGCCTGATCGACCCGGAATTTATGACCCTTACCAAGGATCAGTTTATGGAAAAGGTGGCATCCGGACGAGTGCTTTGTATGGTAAATTCCAACTGGGAGTTTGCCAATGCGGAGGATTCCATTGTAGCCCAGGGGCTGAATGATTGTACCTATGTACCTCTGGGAATTACCATTGAGGAGGGCATGCATGATAAATACGCCATACAGAATGCCACGCCCATTCTTACCGGAGGCTTGAGTATTACCACGAGCTGTGAGGACGTGGAGGGTGCGATGCAGTTTATTTCCGACTTGATGACGCAGGAAATTTCAACACTGAGAAATTGGGGAATCGAGGGTGTGGATTACTTGGTTGATGAAGACGGATTGTTTTATCGCACGGAGGAGATGCGGGAACAGGCCAGTGATCCTAATTATGTGGCTTCTCATTTCTGCGCATATTCTGGATTCTTCGATTATGTGGGTTACAATCTGGACGGGATCAATGCGGCCTCTCCTGCTTCACAGCCATCCGAATGGCGAGCGGGGCTTTTGCCGGAGCAGATAGAGATTTTGGAGGCGTATGACTGCGAGACCTTTGTGGATATGGTAGATTACAATGAACCTATATCCATTCAGGATTATCCGTGGTATCCGGTATGGACTATTACCAATACCATGTCCGCGGAGACTCCCGGCGGAATCGCTAAGGTGAAGCTGAGCGATCTGGATAATGGAACCATACCGAAATTGGTGATAGCCGAAGATTTTGACGCGGCATGGGAAGAGTTCCTGGTGGAGTACGAGGAGTGTAATCCGGAGGCATTCATCAGCGAGCTTCAAGAGGAAGTATATAAGCGGATTGAAGAGATGACCGGAGAGGATGTAAGACCCGAATGATGTTGAGGTTGCAGTAGAAAGAGAAAATGGTGGCTGGAGGCCGGCTCGTCCCAGCCGCCATTTCATTCTAAAGAAGGTACGGGACGATAAAATGAGAGGATTGAAGCGAAAAAAAAGAGGTACAGAGATAGCGGTTACGAAAATAACATGGTAGAATATAAAAAAACAAAAGGTTTTGATTTTTCTGTCCATTCCCTTTGTGATATATACGTTCATATTTAGTTATGTGCCATTGTTCGGATGGTGTGTGGCTTTTCTGCGGTATCGGCCCGTGGACGGGTTTCTGGGTTCTGAGTTCATCGGACTGGATAAATTTAAGTTTCTTTTAGTGGATAATAAAGAATTTTGGATTGTGTTGTGCAAAACGATCTTCATGGGAATCATCTATTTGTC
>CALWDR010000234.1 GCA_944376745.1 uncultured Lachnospiraceae bacterium | reverse complement strand
CCATTCCCACCGCCATCGGACAGGGAACCAACAACTATACCACCTCGGAGCTGGCCCGGTACACGGCGGCCATCGCCAGCAGCGGAAATGTCTATCAGCTCACCCTTTTAGACAAGGTGACGGACTCCGACGGAACGCTGATCGAAGACCATGGCCCCGAGATCAAGAGCACCATGGAGCCCATCGCTGACAGTACCTGGGAAGCCATACAGAGCGGTATGCGGATGGTGATCACAGACGGCTCCCACAGTGAGATGTTTGACGATTTCCCCGCTGACATACCGGTAGCAGGCAAGACCGGAACCGCCCAGCAGATCACCACACGGCCCAACCACGCGCTGTTTATCGGTTACGCGCCCGCGGACAACCCCACGCTGGCTATGGCAACACGTATCGCCTATGGCTATACCTCAGGCAATGCGGAGGAGGTATCGAAAAAGATCATGGAATATTATTTCGGTGTAAAAGACAGCAGCGAGCTTATCACCGGCCAGGCGGCGGATGTTGGAAACAGCGCCAACAGCTTTACCGACTAGTTTTTGGAGGTTTCAAAATGGCACAGACAGTCATACTGAAAAGCAATAAATATGGGATCAACCTGATCCTGGATGCGGAAGTGGATTTTGAGCGGCTCCTTACGGATATTATCGCCAAATTCGAGGAGGCTGAGAGCTTTTTCAAGAACGCGAAGATGGCTCTCTCCTTTGAGGGGCGGCCCCTCACCGACGAGGAGCAGTACCGCATCGTCCAGGCGATCAGCGAACACAGCAGCGTTTCGATCCTCTGCATCATCGACAACGACAAGCTGCGGGAGCAGGCGGTGAAGGAGATCGTGGAGGAGCAGGAGGCGGACAACGCCATACGGACCGGGCAGTTCTACAAGGGCACCCTCCGGTCCGGCCAGCTTCTGGAATGCGAGACCAGCATCGTGGTCTTAGGGGACGTCAATCCGGGCGCCAAGGTGGTTTCCCGGGGCAATATCGTGGTCCTTGGCTCCTTAAAGGGCAACGCCTACGCGGGGGCCGCCGGCAACGACGCGGCCTTTGTGGCGGCCCTGGATATGGACCCGGTGCAGATCAAGATCGGCGATGTGATCGGCCGAAGCGCGGACAAGGCCATGTGGTCCGCCAGTAAAAAGAAAAAAAAGACGGAACCGGCGGTGGAACCGCAGGTTGCAGTGGTAAAGGACGGGAATATTTTTATCGAGCCCATTACCAAAGGTCTTTTAAATAACTTATAAAGGGAATGTTCAGGAGGAAAAAAAGTATGAGCGAAGTAATCGTAATAACATCCGGCAAGGGCGGCGTGGGCAAGACCACCACCACGGCAAACGTGGGCACCGGACTGGCACAGCTTGACAAGAAGGTGGTTTTGATCGACACCGATATTGGCCTTCGGAATCTGGATGTGGTGATGGGGCTGGAAAACCGGATCGTGTATAATCTGGTGGACGTCATCGAGGGAAGCTGCCGGATGAAGCAGGCGCTGATCCGGGACAAGCGCTATCCCAATCTGTTTCTTCTGCCCTCCGCCCAGACCAGGGACAAGACCGCGGTGACGCCGGAGCAGATGAAAAAGCTCACCGACGAGCTGCGGGAGGAGTTTGACTATATCATTCTGGACTGCCCGGCGGGCATCGAGCAGGGCTTTAAGAACGCCATCGCCGGGGCGGACCGGGCCATCGTCGTCACCACGCCGGAGGTTTCCGCCATCCGGGACGCGGACCGCATCATCGGCCTTCTGGAGGCCAACGAGATGAAGCAGATCCAGCTGATCGTCAACCGTCTGCGGATGGATATGGTCAGCCGGGGAGACATGATGTCCATCGATGATGTGAAGGAGATCCTTGCCATCGACCTGATCGGCGCAGTGCCCGACGACGAGCAGATCGTCATCTCCACCAACCAGGGCGAACCTCTTGTGGGAAGGACCGACACCATGGCCGGAACGGCCTTCGCGAATATCTGCCGCAGGATCACAGGAGAAGAGGTACCCCTGATGAATCTGACTGTCAAGAGCGGCGTATTTGCCAAACTGGCCAGCTTATTCAAAAAAAATTAGGAGGAAATCACTGTGGGATTAATGGACTTTTTCAGGAAAAAGAATTCCGGTGACATTGCCAAGGACCGGCTGAAATTATTGTTGATTTCCGACCGTGCCAACTGCTCACCGGACATGATGGAACAGATCAAGAACGATATTATCCAGGTAATATCCAAATATATGGAGATCGACGCGGAGGGCCTGGATATCCAGATCACCCAGACGGAATCCGAGGGAAACAACGGGAGCGTCCCCGCGCTGTTTGCCAATATTCCCATTAAGGATATGCACCACAGCGCCAAGAACCTCCGAACATAAGGATGACAGCCATGTTAAAACAGTATCAATGGAAACGGATTCCCATCCGGCTTCTGCTTTTTGTATTTGCGTTAAATATCATAGGGATCGCCGTGATCGGAAGCGCTCAGGCGTCGGTTCAGGACAAACAGATCTTCGGAATGGGACTTGGCATTTTTGTCATGCTCGTGGTGGCTCTGTTCGATTACTCCTTTATCCTGCGGTTTCACTGGCTGATCTACGCGGCGGGCATCGTGCTGCTGTTGCTGGTAAGATTTTTCGGGGATCACAGTCTGGGAGCTACCCGCTGGTTTGAGATCGGCAGTTTCCGGTTTCAGCCCTCGGAGGTGGTCAAGATATGCGTCATCCTCTTCTTTGCCTGGTATTTCAACAAATTCCAGGAGAAGATCAATGACTGGCGGGTGATCATCGGCTCCGGGGTGCTGATCTTCCTTCCCTGGTTCCTGATCATGGACCAGCCGGATCTGTCCACCAGTATCGTGGTGGCGCTGATCTTCTTGAGCCTTCTGTTTGTGGCGGGCTTAAGCTACAAGATCATCGGCGGGGTGCTGGCCGTGGTGATCCCGGCGGCAGTCATTTTTCTGTATCTGGTGCTGCAGCCCGGGCAGGAAATCCTGGAGGACTATCAGTTAAAACGTATTTTAGCCTGGCTGGACCCGGAGAAATACACGGATAACGCCCAACAGCAGCAGAACGCCATTATGGCCATCGGCTCCGGCCAACTGTTTGGAAAAGGGCTCAATAACCAGGGAACCTTTTCCGTAAAAAACGGAAACTGGATTCCCGAACCCCAGACCGATTTCATTTTTGCCATTGTGGGGGAAGAATTAGGATTCATCGGAACTGTAACTGTGATACTTTTACTCTTGCTAATTGTGTTAGAATGTATTATCATTGGAAGAAAAGCGAAAGATTTATCCGGAAAGCTGATCTGCGGCGGGGTGGCCGCGTACATCGGGTTTCAGGCTTTTATAAATCTCTGTGTGGTAACTGGTTTGATGCCCAATACGGGACTGACGCTTCCTTTTGTCAGCTACGGCCTGACCTCCCTGGTCAGCCTGTACATTTCCATTGGGCTGGTAATCAATGTCGCACTGCAACCGAAAAAATATAGAATGGGGGATCACTATCCATGAACGTAGGACTGATTGCACACGATGCAAAGAAAAAACTGATGCAGAATTTCTGTATCGCGTACCGGGGGATTCTGATGAAGCATAATCTCTATGCCACCGGAACCACCGGAAGACTCATTGAGGAGGTAGCCAACCTCTCCATCCACAAATACCTGGCGGGACACCTGGGCGGCGCCCAGCAGCTTGGGGCCCAGATCGAGCACAACCAGATCGATATGGTCATTTTTCTTCGGGACCCCTTGTCCCCGAAATCCCACGAGCCGGACGTCAACAACGTGGTCCGGCTGTGCGACACCTATAACATTCCCCTGGCCACGAACCTGGCCACGGCGGAGCTTTTGGTCAAGGCATTAGACAGAGGAGATCTTGAGTGGCGTGAGATGTATCGTTAAAAAATGGTTTGCGCTTCTGCTCATCGCCGTTCTTATGGTCTTTCCCGCAGGCTGCGGGGAGGAGATTTCCTTTGAGCAGAAGTATGATATTCTGCATACGGCGGAGCAGTACGGCGCCGGCGTCTCCAGCGAGCCCTCCGACACCGCTTTTTTCGCGGAGTCTCTGGCGGTTGGAGGCAATGAAAACAGCGTCGCGGAGGGTGTGGAAAGCGGGCTTTCCGAAGCCTCGCTTCTTGTGGACCTTACAGGCAGCGCCATCCTCTCCGCCAACAATGTTCACCAGCGGATGTATCCGGCCAGCACCACCAAGATCCTGACGGCTTACGTGGCGCTTAAATACGGCGACCTCGCGGCCACTACCACGGTCAGCGCGGAGGCTTTAAAGCTTGACGAGGATTCCTCCCTCTGCGGACTGGCCGCCGGGGACGTGATCTCTCTGGAGGAGCTGTTGTACGGCCTTATGCTTTGCAGCGGCAACGACGCGGCCAGTGTGATCGCGGAGATGATTTCCGGGAGCACGGAGGCCTTTGCCGGGTTGATGAACCAGGAGGCTCTGGCTTTGGGTGCCACAAATTCTCATTTTGTGAATCCCCACGGGCTTCCGGACGAGCAGCACTATACCACGGCCTATGATCTGTACCTGATTTTTCAGGAGGCCATTCAAAATGAGACCTTCCTTCAGATCATCGGCACCGAGACCCATACGGCTTCCTACACCGACAGCCAGGGGGAAGCGGTGGAGCGGGAGTGGACCAACTCCAACCAGTATCTGAACGGCAAACAGCAGGCCCCCGAGGGCATTACCGTCCTGGGCGGCAAGACCGGGACCACCAGCGCCGCCGGCTCCTGCCTGGTGCTGTTAAGTGAGAATGCCGCCGGAAAGCGCTATATTTCCATCGTGATGAAGGCGGATGGCCGGGAGAATCTCTATACCCTGATGTCGGAGCTTTTGACCAGCGCGGCTGCCGCCCCCTGATTGCCGCATTGGCAGTCGTTCAAAGCAACTTTTCAGGGGATGGGGAATTGCCAAAATGCCCAGCCTTTGTCTGGAACGTAGCTCTAGATAGCGCTTTTGTTATAAGCAGACCATTGAAAGACGCCGGCACTTGATGAGCCGGCTGCTTGCAGGCGGCGAATCTAGTACCGCTGCGTCTTGATTGAGCGAGAGCGTGTCTGCGTTAACAAAAGCGCTATCCAGGGCGACCTCCAGACAAAAACTGTTAGTTGAATATTTCCCCACCCCATGAAAAGTAGCTGTTCACATTTATTTCAAAAAAAATTTGTAAATTAATGATTGTTTTTTGTATAGATATGTACTATAATGGACCTATATCAAAGAAGTGATTTTGGCTAAATTAGACGACGAAGACCTGCTTGCGCCCAGGTTTTTCGCTAGAATGGACAAAATCAAGACTAGGAGGAGATTGCTATGATACAAATTATTGCAGGAGAAAAAGGAAAAGGTAAGACAAAGCATTTGCTTGAGAGAGTGAACAATGCGGTAAAGACCGCCAACGGCAGCATCGTCTATCTGGACAAAAGCTCGAAGCACATGTTTGAGCTGAATAACAAGATTCGTTTGATCAATGTATCCGATTTCCCTGTTTCTAATTGTGATGAATTCTTAGGTTTCTTATGCGGAATCCTTTCGCAGGATCATGACCTTGAGGCCATGTATTTAGACAGTTTCCTGACAATATCTGCAATGAAAGATGAAGAGATCTGTCACGCCATCGAGAAGCTTGACATTATAAGCAGCACCTTCCAGGTGGATTTTGTTCTCAGCGTATCCAAGAATGAGCAGGATCTTCCGGAGTGCGCCAAAGCGAAGATCGTCGTCTCCCTGTAAGGAGAGTCTCTGACCGCTCCCGCCAGGTGCGCGCCCTTTTGGATAGGAAGATACCATGGGCGGACTTCCGGGAGGAAACATGTCTGACCTGCAAAAAGCTGCCAGAATCCGTCTGGCAGCTTTTGTTCTGCTTTATGCGTGCTCCATGGAGCGAATGCGGCCAAAAGCGCTGATGAGATACAAACCGCTGATCCCCACAAGTGCATATATGATTCTGCTCAACCATGACATTTCGCCGAATAGAAATGCTACAAGGTCAAAACGGAAGAAGCCGATCAGGCCCCAGTTCACCGCTCCGATAATGACCAGCGCCAGCAGGGTGTAATCAAGTCCTTTGCTATTCATAGTGCATGCCTCCTTTTCATGGTGAAAATCTACTATCCATGTATAGTATTACAAAAATTTTCGGAACTATTCAGCATAGCGGAAAATAAGAACAAGGATGTATATGAGCAGGAAGTCTTAAAGCAGGCAAGCAAAAGTGCGGTCCTGGTGCAGATGGTTTTGGCGGTTGCCTTGCTTGTGATGGCAATCGTTTATACAATATTTGTATCTCTAATGTCCGGATGCCACATTTATACGATGCTTGTATCTTCCATGATCGAAGAGCTGTTCTACTTTTGAAGCTGGTCAGTTATTGTTCATGGGGTGGGAAACCCGCGAACAGTAATGCAGGTCGGCTGCCGGAATGCAAACAGGAAAATAACATTGAGTTGTCGGAAGTGGTGTGATATAATTGTACATGGTTCTAGAGTTGCGCAAAGCGGTTCAGGAGGGTCATACCTTTGACAGGAAAAAAGAACAAAAAAGTTGTTAAATATAGAAAACCACTCCAATTTAATATCGGAATCGCCATTTTTGCAGTGATTTTTTGCTATCTGCTCTATTACGTGTTTGATTTTTTTACCACCAAGCAGATCTCGGCCTACGAGGTGACCCAGGGGAGCATCGCCCAGGACAATGTGTTTAAGGGCCTGATCCTCCGGGATGAGACCGTATACTATGCCGCAGACAGCGGATATGTCAACTATTATTACAAGGACGGGACCAAGGCCAACGCCGGCAGCTATGTGTATTCGGTGGACGAGACCGGGGAATTTTACAGTCAGATGACAGCCTCGGACACGGACGGGCTGCAGCTTACCGACGAAGGCTACGGACAGTTGGAAGCGGTGGCGGAGCAATTTCTTGCCTCCTACTCGGACATGAAGTTTCAGCAGGTGTATCAGTTCAAATACGATATGGAGGCCGCACTGGTGGAGGCTCTCAACGCCAACGCCCGCAGTGAGATCGGAAATGCCGTAGCGGGAGCGGAGGCCGCCGGACTGCACGCTTACACGGCGGAGGCCGCCGGCGTGGTGGTGTATCACACGGAC
The DNA here is from genome assembly GCA_944376745.1 of uncultured Lachnospiraceae bacterium. Classification (GTDB taxonomy): domain Bacteria; phylum Bacillota; class Clostridia; order Lachnospirales; family Lachnospiraceae; genus 14-2. The sequence goes on along the minus strand of CALWDR010000234.1, from coordinate 13,748 downwards.
GGCTTGGAGGGCGTGACGGTGGACACCTTCACGGCAGACATGTTCAACCAGGAAAATTACCCGAAGGAAAACTTTTTGAGCCGGGAGACGGTTACCGCCGGGGAGCCTGTCTATAAAATAATCAACAGCGAGATCTGGCAGGTGGTGATCCCCATTGACCAGAAGCTGGCCTCGGACTTGGCGGAGGAGACCAACGTCCAGGTGGAATTTCAGAAGGACAATTCCACTGCCTGGGGCACCTGCAGCCTGCTGAACCGGGAGGGGCAGGATTATCTGGTGCTGGAATTTAAAAATTCCATGATACGCTTTGCCTCGGACCGGTATGTGGAACTGGAGCTCCTTCTGACGGATACCGTGGGCCTTAAGATCCCCAATACCGCCATCACCACCAAGGACTTTTTCACGATCCCCAAGGAGTACATTACCAGGGGCGGCGATTCGGACCAGGAGGGGCTTTTGCTGGAGCGGACCGACGACAGCGGCGCCGTTTCCACGGAGTTTGTGCCGGTGACGCTGATCTATGAGACGGAGACCTCCTACTACCTGGACAGCGACGAGATCGCCGGGGGAGACGTGGTGATCAAGCCTAACTCCACGGAGCGCTATGTGCTCAATGAGCAGCATTCCCTGGAGGGCGTCTACAATATCAACAAGGGCTACGCGGTGTTTAAGCGCATAGAAAAGATTTTTGAGAACGAGGAGTACACCATCATCGAAAGCGGTACTTCCTACGGAATCTCGCTGTACGACCACATCGCCCTGGACAGCAGCGCCGTCTCGGAGGACGACATTATCCATTAGGTGCCGCTATAACATTTCACTCAGTCGTCGATCAGAGGATGACATCATGCATCGGGCGCTGTCATGGGAACTGGCTATTTATATTTTACATAGAGAAGGAGTTGTTTTATCATGTTAAAGGAAAATTACGCGCAGGTACTGGAAAATATCAAAACCGCATGCGCCAGGGCCGGGCGTCCGGCGTCGGAGGTGACGCTGATCGCCGTGGGCAAGACAAAGCCCGTCTCCATGCTCCGGGAGGTTTATGAGGCCGGCGCCCGGGAGTTCGGGGAAAACAAGGTTCAGGAGCTGACGGAAAAATACGAGCAGCTTCCCAAGGATATTCACTGGCACATGATCGGGCACCTGCAGCGGAACAAGGTAAAGTATCTCATCGGCAGGACTGCGCTGATCCACTCTGTGGACAGCCTGCGGCTGGCGGAGGAGATCAGCCGCCAGGCCTGTAAGGAACAGGTGGACGTGGACATTCTGGTGGAGGTAAATATCGCCGGGGAGGCTTCCAAATTCGGGACCGCCGGGGAGGAGGCCGCCGCGCTGGTGGAGCAGATCGCCGCCCTGCCGGGCATCCATATCCGGGGACTGATGACAATCGCGCCATTTGTGGAAAATCCCGAAGAAAATCGTCCATATTTTCGGAAAATGAAAGAATTATCTGTTGACATAATGAAAAAAAACATTGATAATGTAGATATGGATATTCTGTCCATGGGAATGACCGGAGATTACATGGTGGCCATCGAGGAGGGCGCTACTATGGTCCGCGTCGGAACCGGTATTTTCGGTGAGAGAGATTACAGCATTCAGCAAGGAGAATAGTCATGGGAGTACTGGATAAATTTTTAAATGTAATGCGTCTGAATCCCGACGATGAGGATGATTTCTATAATGAGGATTATTATGACGACGATTATGAGGAGGAAGAGGTAAAGCCCCGGAAGAGTAAGCGCGGCAAAGCCAAGGCTTACGAGGAGGAGGATTACCCGGAAGAGGAACGCAAGATCACCTCCGTGAAAGAGAAACCTGTCAAAACAACACCCAAGGTGACGCCGATTACCCGGAACACCAGAAAGCAGGGCGCCGGTATGGAAGTATGTGTGATAAAACCCACCTCGGTGGAGGATGCCAGAGAGATAACTGAGACCTTATTGTCCAACCGGACCGTGGTTCTCAACGTGGAAGGGCTGGATCTGGAAATTGCCCAGCGCATCATAGACTTTACCTCGGGCTCCTGTTTTGCCATCAGCGGAAATTTGCAGAAGGTTTCCAATTACATATTTATCATCACGCCGCCCAGCGTGGACGTTTCCGGGGATTTCCTGAATATGGTGGACGCCCTGGATACTCCCCACATTCGGACGGACTATTAAGGGACGGCCATGACAAGAGACGAAAGCATGCTTTACAAGCGCCTGTTGGATCTGTCTGATCAGGCTTTCCGCAAGGGGATTCCAACCTTCAGCGATTTTTTGAATTTAAATGAACAGAATATTTTCCACTCCTGTATCCCGGAGCTCTCCACGGGCTTCCGGGCATGGGGCGGATACGAATACGCGGAGCGTCAGATGATAGCCTTTCTACCTGAGGCTCTTCTGTTTGACTGGGCGTATCCCATCACTCTGTGCAGGATCGAACCGCTGAATCACCGGTTTGCGGACCCCTTATCCCACCGGGACGTGCTGGGCGCCCTTATGAGTCTGGGGATCGAGCGCAGTAAGATCGGCGATATACTGGTGAAGGACAACCGAATCTACGTGTTCTGCCAGGAGAAGATCAGCGGCTTTTTGCTGGATGAGCTGACGAGAATCCGTCACACCACGGTCCGGGCGTCACTGGCGGAGCTTGCGGACCCCGATATACGTCCGAAGCTTCAACAGGAGGAGACCACCGTGACCTCCAACCGCCTGGACGCCCTTTTGGCCTCCATGTGCCATCTGTCCAGGGGGCAGGCGGTTGAGTTGATCCAAAAAGGGCTTGTCTTCATCAACGGAAGACAGATGACAAGCAGCAGCGCGGGCGTAAAGCCGGAGGAGATCATTTCCGTCCGCGGCACGGGCCGGTTCCGCTTCGAGGCGGAGCTGGGGGAGACGAAAAAGGGACGCCTTCGGATTCGGTATTCCAGGTATGTGTGACATTCCCGGCGTGGAAGATCGTTCCGGTATATGCGGCATTTCCCGTACATGTGAGATTATAGAAAGGAACCCATGAAATCATGAATCATATCATCCCGGTTACTTATGAGGGAAAACCCTGCTATGAAATTTATCTGGAGGAGAGTTTTGGCCTGCTTCCCACCTTGCTTCGGGAACTGGGGTACGGGCCGGAGCGGAAGCTGTGCATCGTCACCGACTCCAACGTGGCGCCCCTCTATGCCTGCGAGCTTCAGGAGCTTCTGAGGCATACGTTTTCCCATTGCAGCGTCCATGTGATTCCGGCGGGGGAGGATCACAAGAACACCGACACGGTGGGGACGGTATACGAGCACCTCATCCGGGAAAAGTTTGACCGCAGGGACCTTCTGCTGGCCCTGGGTGGCGGCGTCGTGGGTGATCTCACCGGCTTTGCGGCGGCCACCTATTTAAGGGGCATCGATTTTGTCCAGATTCCCACCACGCTGCTGGCCCAGGTGGACAGCAGTATCGGCGGCAAAACCGGCGTGGATTTTCTTCAATATAAAAATATGGTGGGGGCCTTCTACATGCCCCGGCTGGTGTATATGAACCTGTCGACCCTGCTGTCGCTGCCCGGGCGGCAGTACCTGTCCGGCATGGCGGAGATCCTAAAGCACGGCCAGATCCGGGACGCGGCCTATTTTCAGAAGACGGCGGACCAGGCAAAGGCAGTCCTCGGGCGGGAGCTTTCCGTCCTGCGGGAGATCATTTACGCAAGCTGCATCATCAAGCGGGACGTGGTGGAGCGGGACCCCAGGGAACAGGGAGAGCGTGCCCTTCTGAATTTCGGCCATACCATCGGCCATGCGGTGGAAAAGCTGTCCGGCTTTTCTCTGCTCCACGGGGAGTGCGTTTCCCTGGGCATGGTGGGAGCCGCCTTTCTGTCCTGGCGGTACGGCAGCTACAGGGAAGAGTCATACCGGAAGCTGCGAAAGACGCTGGCGGACTTCCAGCTTCCGGTTGCGCTCACTGCCCCTGCATTTTCCCCGGAGGAGGTGCTGGCCGCCACAAAGCTGGACAAGAAAATGGATTCCGGAAGGGTGAAGTTTGTCCTTTTAAAGGAGCCGGGAGAAGCCTATCTCACCAGGGAAGTCAGTGACCGGCAGATACTGGAGGGCATTCGGGTACTGTTTCAGGAGGAGGCCAAATGAGAACGAAGAAAATTAAGAGCGTAATTTTTGCCATCGGTATGGTGGTTCTTCTGGTGGGCCTGGACCAGGCTGCCAAGCTCCTGGCTGACCTGTACCTGAATCCCCAGAAGGGTGGGAGTGACTTTGTCATCTGGGAGGGCGTTTTCCGGCTTCACTATCTGGAGAACCGGGGCGCGGCCTTCGGCCTTCTGCAGGGCCAGAAGCTTTTTCTGGTGCTCATCACCGCAGTGGTCTTTGTGGTCATCTGCTTTGTGTACATGAGACTTCCCTTTGAGAAGCGCTTTCTGCCTGCCCGCTGGCTGGCCGTCTTCATCATGGCGGGAGCGATTGGAAATTTTATTGACCGCATGCTCTTAGGCTATGTGATCGATTTCTTTTATTTTGAGCTTATAAACTTTCCGGTGTTCAACGTGGCGGATATTTACGTGACCTGCTCCGTCATCGTCTTTGTGGCGCTGTTTCTGTTTTATTATAAGGAAACGGATCTGGAGCGGATCTTTCCCTCCCGGAAGAGAAAGGCGTAACCATGGAACAATTTGAATCAAGAGACAGAGTCATGGAACAGCTACAGGAATTTGAAGACGGAGTCATGGAACAATTACAGGAATTTGAAGCGGGAGCTGCGGACGGAAAGGAACGGCTGGATAAATATCTGGCCGGTCTTTTCCCGTCCCAATCCCGTTCTTTTTTTCAAAAATTAATCGCGGAGCAGCGGGTGGCCGTCAACGGCGTGCCCCAAAAGGCAAATTACCGGCTGAATCCCGGAGATCTTGTGTCGGTGTCGGTTCCCGAGGCTCAGGAGACGGCGATCCTGCCGGAAAATATTCCCCTGGACATTCTCTATGAGGACGGGGATCTGCTGATCGTCAACAAGCCCAAGGGGATGGTGGTACACCCCTCGGCAGGCCATACGTCGGGGACGCTGGTCAACGCCGTCCTGTATCACTGCCGGGACAGCCTCTCCGGCATCAACGGGGAAATCCGGCCCGGCATCGTGCACAGGATCGACATGGATACCACCGGCGCCCTGATCGTCTGTAAAAATGACGCCGCCCACGCCTGTATTGCGGAGCAGATCAAGGAGCACACCGTTACCCGCAGATACCGGGGCATTGTGAAGGGCTGCGTGAAAGCGGATTCCGGCACCATCGAGGGGACCATCGGACGCCATCCCGTGGACCGGAAGAAGATGGCCATGAACGTCAGGAACGGAAAACCCGCCGTGACCCACTACCGGGTGCTGCAGCGTTTTTCCCGGTACACATACCTGGAATTTGAGCTGGAGACCGGGCGGACCCATCAGATCCGAGTCCACATGGCAGGCATGGGCCATCCCCTTCTGGGGGATGAGGTGTACGGAAGCGGGAAAGATCCCTTCCGGCTTCAGGGGCAGACCCTCCACGCCATGGTCATCGGCTTTGTGCACCCCACAACCAAGACTTACATGGAATTCGAGGCGCCTCTGCCGGAGTATTTTACAGAGCTGCTGGCGAAATTGAAGTGAAGGGAACGGCTAATTTCCCCACCGCGTGAACGGCAACAGACCTTTTGGTAAAAATACACAAAATTATTTGATAGTATATACATTTTTCGTCTTTTGTGTTATAATCATTTCAAATAAAAGCAATCATTTGCAACTACATTGACATGGAATCACAGAAAGGTGGGATTTGTATGGAAAATTTTGTAATTACCATTGGCAGAGAATTTGGCAGCGGAGGTATGGATACGGGGCGCCTGCTCTCGGAGAAGCTGGGGGTCAATCTGTATGACAAGGAATTGCTGAAACTGGCCGCCAAGGAGAGCGGTCTGTGTGAGGAGATTTTCCAGAATCACGACGAAAAGCCCACCAGCAGCTTTTTGTATTCCCTTGTGATGGACACTTATTCCGTCAACGGATATTCGGCCTCCTCTTACCTGGACATGCCGCTGAATCACAAGGTGTTCCTGGCTCAGTTTGACGCCATCAAGAACCTGGCCAAGCGGGAATCCTGCATCATCGTGGGCCGCTGCGCCGACTATGCCCTGGCGGACCACAAAAATTGCCTCAGCGTTTTCATCCATGCGGACAAGGAATTTCGAATCCGCCATCTGATGGAGCAGTATGAGTGGACCGCGGATAAGGCTAAGGATATGATCAATAAGACCGACAAGAAGCGGGCCAGCTACTACAACTATTATTCCAACAAGAAATGGGCCGACAGCCGCAGCTATCATCTCTGTCTGGACAGCAGCCAGTTGGGATTTGAGGGCTGTGTGGAGATGATCTTAAAGTATATGGAGCTTAAGAAAATGGGGTAGGGTTTTATGGCTCCTTCTGAAAAATACTCCCGGAGAACTTCCCGGCCAGACGCCGGCGCTCGTCGTCAGTGGCGGCGTAGTGCTGGCGGGTGGTTTCCACACTCTTGTGGCCCAGGGCGTCGGCCACGAGATAAATGTCGCCGGTTTCCTTATATAAATTGGTGCCATAGGTGCTCCGCAGCTTGTGGGGCGTGATTTTCTTGTTGATGCTGGCGGCATTGCTGTATTTTTTTACCAGCTTCTCCACGGCCCGGGTGGTGAGACGGGTATATTTTAAGGAGAGGAAGAGGGCGTCGGCGTGCTCCGGAGCCGCCTTCTCGGCCAGGGAGGCCCGCTCCAGCTCCAGATATTCCATGAGGGCCGCCGAAACCTCGTCTCCAAAGTATACGGTAGACTCATTTCCGCCTTTGCGCACCACACGGACACAGTTGTATTTGAAATTCACATCCTTCACATCCATTCCCACCAATTCGGAGACCCGAACGCCTGTTCCGAGCAGGAGAGTGAGAATAGCAGTGTCCCGGTATTTTGTCTTTTCATGGAGGGCAAGCTGCCGGTTGGTCATGGAATTTCCTTGTTCCGCGGCGGTGAGCAGATCGGATACCTCGTCCTTGTCCAGATGAATGATGTTGTCCTTGTGTTTTTTGGGCGTCTCGATCATAGCCGGCGCGTTTGTGGTGATAAATTCCTTTTTAAAAAAATAATTGTACATGGTCCGAAGGGAGGATAATTTTCTGGATTTTCCCTTTTCCCCGTTGGTTTTTTCCGTTCCCTCGGCATTTTCATAGAAGGAAAGATAGGCCAGATATTCCTCAATATCCGTGGGCGTCAGTTGATCCAGAACCGTGATGGGAATGTCGTGCATGGATTTCCCGGCATACAGGGGATTATTTTGCTGTATAAACTGAAAAAACAGACGCAGATCATAGGCGTAAGCCAGCCGGGTCCTGGAGGAGGTATTCCGGGTATCCAGATACCGGAAATAATCCCCGCAGAACTTGGGGAGTTCCTTCAAAAGAGCGTTTAATTTGCGTTTGTTCTCTAAATTCACTTTATCTGTATATTCCATAGGAGTCCACCTGATCGCCAAATTGTTGCCGCCTGTAAAGCAGCGTATTTGTTTATTCTATTTGTTGCCGCCTGTCAGAGCAAGCGCGTTTCTTTGCCCTATATCAGTTCGCAAAATCAACATTTCGCGAACTGATACCTGTCTCTTTCTACAACTCTTTCGAATCTAAAATTACGGTAAAGGGGCCATCGTTGCACAGGGAAATCTTCATATCGGCCCCGAATTCGCCAGTCTGAACCACGGGAATTTCTTTTTTACATTCCGCAATGATGTATTCATACAATTCCCGCGCCAGAGCCGGATCCCCCGCACGGACGAAGGATGGGCGGTTGCCTTTCCTGCAATCCGCGTACAGGGTGAACTGTGAAACCAGCAAAAGCTGTCCGTCCACATCCTTTAAGGCCAGATTGGTCTTGCCCTGGGAGTCCTCAAAAATGCGCAGGCCGATAAGCTTTTTGATCATTTTATCTGCAATAGCCCTGTCGTCCTCCTGAGAGATCCCGATCAGCACGAGAAATCCTTTTTGGATGGCGCCCGTTACGGCCCTGTCAATGGTCACGGAGGCCTCTGTCACTCTCTGAATTACAAATTTCATAGCATTCTCCTGTTGTCTATATGTTGATACAATTTATACAATGTCGATCTGACACATTTCCATGGCCTTCAGGGCATTGGAATGACTCTCCGGCGTGACTCCGGCACAGCAGGCGGAATCCACGAGGATAGGAATCTCCGGAAAGAAGGCCTTGAGCAGCAAAGCGTTGGAAATCACGCAGATGTCCGTGCAAAGGCCGCACAGCGTAATGGAGCTGATACCGCCAAACTCCTTCATCTTCTCTCCCAGATAGAGGGCCAGCTCCTTGGAGCCAAAGGTGATCTTGTCAAAGGTCACGGCATTTTTTCGCACTCTCAGCTCCTCCAGCGCCGGGTGAAGCTCCCAACCCCAGGTTCCCCTGACGCAGTGGACGACGGGAAGCTTTTGCCCCTCGGCGGTATCCGGGTAATGTTCCGTGTGGGTGTCCCTGGTAAAGAATACCGGCCCCGGAAAGGAACCGGCCCTTTGCGCCACCCGTTCCACGATGGCTTCCGCCTCCTTGGTTCCCAGGCTTCCGCTGATAAAATCATTCTGCATATCTATGACGACCAATATATTTTGCATTACGGCACTCTCCTTTTTACGATTTGGGTCAATATCGGTTCTTGTGACAATCTAAAAAAATATGATATAATACTTGATCATAGGGCTTACGCACGATTCCTTTCATAACCTCTCCCCGAAGGAATACCTGGCCTTGCGCAAAACAGACGAAAGGATTTTCCATCATGAAACTACAACAGCTTTTAAGCCAGCTTCGGCAGGCCGTGGACGATTTTGATATGATCGCGGACAATGACACGGTGGCCGTGGGACTTTCCGGCGGCAAGGACTCCATGACGCTGTTATATGGACTGAAACAATTGCAGCGTTTCTATCCGAAAAAATTCCAGCTTACCGCCATCACCGTAGATCTGGGCTTTCAGAACTTTGATCTGGAAGCCATGGGGCAATTCTGCAGTCAATTACAGGTCCCCTATCGGATCGTAGACACGCAGATCGCGGACATTGTCTTTCGCGCCCGAAAGGAATCCAATCCCTGCTCCCTCTGCGCCAAAATACGGAAAGGGGCACTCAATCAGGTGCTTCTGGAGGAGGGGATTCACACGGTTGCCTACGCCCACCACCGGGATGATCTCATAGAGACATTGCTGCTGTCGCTGCTGTTCGAGGGAAGCTGCCGCTCCTTCGCCCCGAAAACAAAACTGGACCAGACGGGGATCACGGTGATCCGTCCCCTTCTCTATGTGCGGGAGGCGGACGTGAAAGGCTTCTGCAACAGATATCAGATCGCCGTTACCAAAAGTCCCTGTCCGATGGACGGCCACACCAAGCGGGCGTATGTCAAAGGATTGATCCGACAGCTTAACGCGGAGAATCCCGGCGTCAAGGATTGTCTGTACGCGGCGGCTTTAAAAAATTTCCGCCAGCAGGTCTAGTGAAACAGATGGAAGAATCACCGCTGGAAGGGACAATCCCTTCCACACACCATCAGGTACCTTTCAGTATGGTCTGGAAAAACTGTACTGGGTTACCACCTCACTGATGCGCTCTTTCACCAGCTTCGCGATCTCCACCGTCTTTAACCCCTGATAATCCTTATAGTACAGAGGCTTTAAAAAATGCACCTGGGTGGTTACCTTTCCAAGCCCCAGGGAGATACTGTTGAAGGGCTTATAGGAATCGATCAGGGCCACCGGGACAATGGGGGCCTTGGCCTTCACGGCGCATTTAAAGCTCCCGGGCTTGAAGGTTCCTATGGTATTCTTGTTGTTAAATTCATAACCGCCTTCCGGGAAAATAATGTACCTGCGCCCTTCCCTGACCTCCCGGGCAACCTCATTGATAACGGTCATGGCCTGTCTCACATCCTCCTTGTCAAGACGCTTGGCCTGGCACAGATCAATGATCTCTCTCACCAGTATGGTATGGGATTTGTTCTCATCCATGACAAAGGTACAGGGCTCCCTGTGGGAAATCATGATTCCCAGCACGTCATATTTCCCCTGATGATTTGGGTACATCACATACCCGCCCTCTTTCGGAAGATTTTCCTCTCCGTAGGACCTGGTATGAATCCGTCCGGTTCGTTTCACAACGTCGATCACATGGCGTACTAAATTATATCGTTTCTGTTCCGAATATTTTTCCGGGTGTTTTGCCTGATAACGCATCTTGGGAATCATATACGGAGCTCGATATAAGTTCATTAATATCACGTAAAAAAATTTTATCATAAACTTATCTCCTAACCCAACTATCTACTATTATAGACAATAACCCGAAAAAAGACAACAAAATACGCCAAAAAATTCAGGGGATTTTAATAATAGATGCGTCTATAGCTTCTTTTCCATTTGAATATAGGGTCCCTCCTGAAATACAACCCGAAAGCCAAACGCCCGGTAAATGAAAATGCCGGCTGAAGCGTTATCCTGGTATCTAAATAAAGTGTATGACAATCTTCTCTTTCGGCAAAGTCTGCAACCGTTTTAAGTAAAACTTTGGATATTCCCCTGCCTCTATAATCCTGTTGAATGAATAATCGCTTCACCTCACCTACTCCGGCAGCTTTTCTTCTGAATGCGATACAACCTACTGGAAGATTATCAACATACGCAATCCAGACTTTTTCAAGATGTTCCTTTTTACTATAACGTGTATAGTACTTTTTATCGTCTCCCAAAAAGTGAATCATATAATCATCATACTCTGAAAAAAGCTGCAAAACACATAGATCCGTGGTACTCAGAGAAAATATTTCCATGACGGTTCGTTAATGAATCTCCTCTCCTTCCTCATAATTTCCGGTAATCTCAATTATGTTCTCGTCGATATCCTTGAAACAAAAATACCAGTATGGTTGTCCGGCATTTATATATCTTATATCTGTCAATTCGGAGCCAAGGCCCAGTTCCTTGATTCTTAGATACTCATTTTTCAAGTTGTCAGTGCAAAGATTTATCACGATTTTTCCTGAACCTCTGCTCTTGGCAATTCGCACCATATCATCATAAGTACTCCATTCACCGCCTCTGCGAATGATATCCTCCGGGTGTTCCACATCATAATAGCCGTTCATGATTGCTAATCCAAAACCATCAATCTGAAAACATGCAAATCGTGTCTTGTTTTGTGAAATCACATCCCGCTCGAAAAGCTTCCGATAAAACTCCAGGGCTTTATTAAAATGCAACGAAATAATATAAACCGTCCCATATGTAATCACTCATAACCCTCCCTTTCTTCTCTATTCAAGAAATTCGCCGGAATAATAAGGGATCGTCAGATATTGGCCGGCATGTATGTCGTCCGGTCCCAGGTGGTTCAGCTCCTTGATCTCACGGATATAATCCTGGATGGAGTCGTATTCCGAAGTCATATAGGTATCCGCAATGGACCAGAGGGTATCCCCCTTCTCGATCTGAATACTGGTATAATATTTGTAGGACGGATGATCCTTGGAGGCGGTGCTTCTGCCGGAGGCCATGATACTGCTTCCCAGCAGGACACCGCACAATATGATCAACGCGGTCAGAACCAAAACCGCAATGTTCCGGTACCTCATCTGCTGTCTTCTCCTCATAACTGCTTCTCTTCTGCTCATATGGAAACCTCCCGCCACCTGCAAACTGCAAACGAATGTTTGCGAACATTTGTTTTTTCTTCATTATACAGTGCAAACAGATGTTTGTCAACAGTTTTTTGAGAACAAATTTTCGGAATATGTGTTTGCTTTTTCGCGGGACCTGTGTTATACTATAAAAAAACGGAAACGGAGGATATGATATGGCATACGGTAAAATCAGCGAGAAGCAGAGAGAGATTTTAGAATACATCAAAAGCGAGATTCTGAATAAGGGGTACCCGCCCGCTGTCCGCGACATCTGCGAGGCGGTGCATCTAAAGTCCACCTCCTCTGTACACGCTCATCTGGAGACCCTGGAGAAGAACGGCTATATCCGAAGGGACCCAACCAAGCCCCGGGCCATCGAGATCATCGACGATAATTTCAACCTGGTGCGCCGCGAGGTAGTCAACGTGCCTCTGCTGGGCCGTGTGGCCGCCGGTGAGCCCCTTCTGGCCGTGGAGAACGTGGAGACTTATTTCCCTGTGCCCTCGGAATTTATGCCCAACCAGAACTGTTTTATGCTGGAGGTGAAGGGCGAGAGCATGGTCAATGCCGGGATTTTCGATGGAGACAACATTCTCGTCATGCAGCAGTCCGATGCCCAGAACGGCGACATGGTCGTGGCTCTTGTGGACGACTCCGCCACGGTCAAGACCTTCTATAAGGAGAACGGCTACTACCGCCTTCAGCCGGAGAACGACACGATGGACCCCATTATCGTGGACCATGTGGAGATCCTGGGCAAGGTGTTCGGTGTGTTCCGGTTTTTCCGTTAGGTGATTTTTCCTTTACTGCCGGAAAATCGAGTCCCAGATCTGACCTTGCACATAAGGAAAGCGGAAACTGATGACGCAGGACACGTGAGAACCATGGCTATGAGCTGCCTGTCCTCGTTCTGGTCTGTGCTGGAAACACGGATATACCCGTAATCCAAAAAATCACCTCTCTTTCCCGTTTCACTATACAGGATAGAGAGGTGACAAACAAATATATATACGTCTTTGTTTTTTTGTTGTTTTTACAGCTCCTCGGGACTTACCATCCTTCCGTCTCTCCAGATGCGCTCCAGATCGTAGAAGAGCCGGTCCTCCTTGGAAAATACATGGACGATGATATCGCCGTAATCCATCAGCACCCAGCTGGAATGCTGATTTCCCTCGATCTGCCGGGCATGGCATCCGATCTTGGAAAGCTCCTCGTCCACCGCGCTCACCATGGCCTGAATCTGGTTGGGGTTTGTGCCGGTTGCGATGATAAAGTAATCTGCCAGCACGGAGATCTCGCTGATGTCGATCACGCGGATATCCTCTCCCTTTTTCTCGCTCAGTGCGCGGCACGCGATTTTTGCTGATTGTCTTGCTTCTGTCATTCTGTCTCCTCCTGTCACAGCCATTTCAGCTCGTCCTCCTCGTCTTCCTCCCGCTCATGGCCGATGCATTTTTTGAAATATTCATAGGTTTTCTCCGTCAGCGGATCGATCTCCTCCTGGCTTTCCTTCAGGTAGGCCAGCGTATCCTCCAGGATCACCAGCATGGTCTCGTCCAGATCCCGAAAGGCCAGGGCTCTCACCCTGGGAAGATTGGGCGCCTTGTCCCGGTTCGGCTCAATGTAATCCGCGATGTAGAGAAGCTTGTCCATGGTGCTCATGTTGGGCGCCCCCGTGGTGTGCACCCGGATGGCGTGGAGAATCTCCGGGTCATCGACGCCGTACTTCTCCTTGGCGAAATAGGCTCCCAGCTTGGCGTGGAGCAGGAAGGGGCTTTTCTGCTCCGCCCTGGACACTTCGATATTATTTTTGATGCAAAGCTCCAACTTCCTGTCATTGGGAATACATTTGGCACAGTCGTGGAGAAGCCCCGCATAGAGGGCCTTCTCCATATCCACGCCGTGGGCCATGGCCAGGCTGGCCGCCGTGTACATGACGCCCAGGGTGTGGGTAAACCGCTCCTTGTCCAACACCTTTTTCAGCATTTTTTCCATTTCCAGTCGATTCATCCTGCTTCACTCCTATTCTTTTATAGGAAATTTATTT
>CALWDR010000233.1 GCA_944376745.1 uncultured Lachnospiraceae bacterium | reverse complement strand
CCTGCTCATTGAGGACCACTATGAGGAAATCTGTGACGAGCTGTGGTATATTTACACTACGGAGGAGAACCGGAAGCGGCGGCTTAGGGAGAGCCGGGGCTATTCCGAGGGAAAAATCCGGCAGATTTTTGCCAGCCAGCTTCCCGAGGAGACCTATCGGCAGCATTGCCGGGTGGTCATAGACAATAACGGCACCAGAGAGGCAGCCTGCGCCCAGGTGGCCAAGGCGCTGAGCGAAAGGCCGTGACCATAACATTTTGTATTGACAGGAGCAAGAGACATGAGATTACATAGCATTGCCAGCGCGGCAGAGAGATACCGCTGTGACGGTGAGGAGCAAGAGACATGAGATTATGCAGCATTGCCAGCGGCAGCAGCGGAAACTGTATTTACGTTGGCTCGGATCAGACCCATCTGATCATTGACGCGGGGATCAGCGGCAAGCGCATCGAGGAGGGCTTAAATGAGATCGGCCTGAAAACGAAGGAGATGGACGGAATCCTCATCACCCACGAGCACAGCGACCACATCTGCGGGCTGGGGGTGGTGGCGCGGAAATGCGGGATTCCCATCTACGCCACCCGGGGCACCATCGACGCCATTTTACAGACGAAGACCCTGGGAAATATCGACAGCGACCTCTTTGTGGAGGTGGAGCCGGACCGGGACTTTGAGATCGGGGACGTGACCGTCTCGCCCGTCGCCATTTCCCACGACGCGGCCCAGCCCGCTGCCTACATTGTGCGAAAGGAAGATAAATCCGTCGGCGTCATCACCGACCTGGGAAAATACGACCAGTACATCATCGAGCGGCTCCAGGGACTGGACGTGATCCTGCTGGAGGCCAATCACGACATACATATGCTGGAGGTGGGAAATTATCCCTATTATTTGAAGCAGCGCATCCTGGGGGATAAGGGACATCTGTCCAACGAGCTGTCGGGAAGGCTTCTGGGGCACATTTTACATGACAAGCTCAAGGCGGTGCTTCTGGGGCACTTAAGCAAGGAAAACAATTACGAGAAGCTGGCCTATGAGACGGTGCGGCTGGAGGTGGCCCTGGGGGACAATCCCTACAAGAAAGACGATTTCCCCATCTATGTGGCCCGCCGGGACGCCATTTCACAGATCATCGAAGCATAGGCTTACGATTTCTGTGGCCCGCCGGGACGCCATTTCACAGATCATTGAAGCATAGGCTTACGTTTTCTGCGGCTGCCGGGATGCGGTGCCTCAGAGGATTAAGATATATAGATACAGGAGGAACGATACATGGAAAAGAAAACAGACAGAGTCATCATTACCGTGGTGGGAAAGGATACCGTGGGCATTATCGCCAAGGTCTGCACCTACCTGGCCAACAACCGGATCAACGTGCTGGACATCAGCCAGACCATCGTGCAGGGATTTTTCAATATGATGATGATCGCGGACATCGCGGATTCCAGCAAGCCCTTTGACGAGTGTTCCCGGGAGCTTACCCAGATCGGCGAGGAGATCGGCGTTTCCGTCAAGTGCCAGCGGGAAGAGATTTTCAATAAAATGCACAGGATTTAAGGAGAACTGCCATGACCAATTTCTGGGAAGTACATGAGACAAACAAAATGATCGAGCAGGAAAATCTGGACGTGCGGACCATCACCCTGGGTATCAGCCTGATGGACTGTATCGATTCCGATCTGGCGGCTCTGAACCGAAAAATTTACGAGAAGATCACCACGGTGGCCAAAGATCTGGTGGCCGTGGGCAAGGAGATCGAGCGCAATTACTGCATCCCCATTGTAAATAAGCGGATCTCCATAACCCCCATCGCCCTTGTGGGCAGCGCGGCCTGCAAATCCCCGGCGGATTTTGTGACCATTGCAAAGACTCTGGACGAGGCGGCCAAAAAGGTGGGCGTGAACTTTATCGGCGGCTACTCTGCCCTGGTGAGTAAGGGCATGACCAGGGGGGACGAGTATCTCATCCGCTCCATCCCCGAGGCCTTAAGCTCCACGGAGGTGGTCTGCAGCTCGGTGAATCTGGGCTCCACCAAGACCGGTATCAACATGGACGCGGTGAAGCTCATGGGCGAGATGATCAGGGAGACGGCAGAGCTTACCAGGGAGCAGGATTCCATGGGCTGCTCCAAGCTGGTGGAGTTCTGCAACGCCCCCGACGACAATCCCGTTATGGCCGGGGCCTTCCACGGCGTCACCGAGGCGGATGCCGTCATCAACGTGGGGGTCAGCGGGCCCGGCGTGGTGAAGACGGCCCTCTCCAAGGTGCGGGGGGAGAATTTCGAGGTGCTCTGCGAGACCATCAAAAAGACGGCCTTTAAGATAACGAGAGTGGGCCAGCTGGTGGCCCAGGAGGCCAGCAGGCGGCTGGGGATTCCCTTTGGGATCATCGACCTGTCCGTAGCGCCCACTCCGGCCATCGGGGACAGCGTGGCGGATATCCTGACGGAGATCGGCCTGGAATATGCCGGCGCTCCCGGAACCACCGCGGCCCTGGCCCTCTTAAATGACCAGGTGAAGAAGGGCGG
>CALWDR010000232.1 GCA_944376745.1 uncultured Lachnospiraceae bacterium | reverse complement strand
AAAATACGGCTGTAACATGCAGTTCGGCGGCGATGACCAGTGGAGCAACATGCTGGGGGGCACCGAGCTCATCCGCAGAAAGCTGGGGAAGGACGCCTACGCCATGACTATCACCCTGCTCCTCAATTCCGAGGGCAAAAAGATGGGCAAGACCCAGTCCGGCGCCGTGTGGCTGGACCCCAACAAGACCTCTCCCTTCGAGTTCTACCAGTACTGGAGAAATGTGGCCGACGCCGATGTGCTCAAATGCATCCGCATGCTGACCTTCCTGCCCCTGGAGGAAATCGACAAGATGGATTCCTGGGAGGGAGCCCAGTTGAATACGGCCAAGGAGATCCTGGCCTACGAACTCACCAAGCTGGTGCACGGCGAGGAGGAAGCCGCTAAAGCCCAGGAGAGCGCCCGGGCGCTGTTTTCCAGCGGAAATGCCGCCAACATGCCCGCCACGGAACTGACGAAGGATGATTTTACCGAGGGCAGCATTGACATTTTAAGCCTCCTTGTGAAATCCGGGCTGGTTCCCTCCAAGTCGGAGGCCCGCCGGGCCGTGGAACAGGGCGGCGTGGCCGTGGACGGCGAGAAGGTTTCCGATATTAAAGCGGTTCTTGAAGCTTCCAGATTTGAAGGGAAGGGAATCGTCTTAAAGAGAGGAAAGAAGAATTTCCGGAAGGTGACGGTGAAGTAAAGAGGCCTTTCGCCAAACCGTTGCGGGACATGAAAAGGCGGAGTTCTCATTTTATGAGGCTCCGCCTTTTCATGTCCCGGTTTCTCCTATGCTATGCTCCCAGGTTAATCCACTCATCCAGCGTCGACGTTTTCCCAGACTGATCCACTCATCCAGCGTCAGCGGCGTGTAGTCCGAGTACATGCAGAAGCAGTTGATCATCTGGCAGGGGATGTTCCGTCTCTTTCCGTCCAGCTGCTCAATGACGCTGTTGGCGGTGATCCGTTGAAACTGCTCTAAAAGGCGCTGGTCAAAGGTGTCGTGGACATGGCCGTAGAGCATATACACCTTGGGATTTCCCTCTTTGTCCAGGCGGTACTGGCCATTGTAGCACATGATGGGATAGTGGCAGAGAATCACCTTGCGCTTATTATCGGAAAGCTCCTCATAGGGCTTGATCCATACGAAACGCCCGGCGTTGAAGGCTTTATTTTTCAAAAAATGGTCATGGTTTCCCTCGATCAGATACAGGCGTCCGTTGAGCTGTTCCAGAAGGTCATTGGTCTCCTTTGGCTTCCCCCAGGAAAAATCCCCCAGTATCACCACATCATCATTTTTCCGGACCTTCTTATTCCACTGGCTCAGCATATATCCGTTCATGGCCTCCACGCTCTCAAAGCCCCGCCTGTCCATTTTCGTATTCAGCGCCCCGTGAAAAAAATGCGGGTCCGCGATATAATATCTCATAACGGCTGCCTCCCCTTTTCCATAAATGAAATGGCGCGCCTTATCTGCGCTTTCTTCTCCGCCGCCATTTTTCGCAAATGAAATGGCGCGCCTTATCTGCGCCTCCTTCTCCGCCGCCGGCTCCTCCGTATCACAACCGGGCCCGTCCCCCGCCTTCTGCGGGAATTGCGTCTGTAACGCAGTACATAAATGTACCGGTACACAAGGAATGCCGCTGCCGCCAGCACCACCACACCGAAAATTGAGAGCAGGATTGCCCACACATTGATATGGACCACCTTTTTTTCCGTCTGCTCCTCCTGCTGCCCCTGGTTCTCAAAGGGATACTCTTTCACAGGCGTTTCCACAATCTTCACATCCGCGGTTCCCACCACATGTTCCCCGTAGGTATATTGCAGTGTTCCCGCAGTATCCCCATCCTCCGTTTCACTGGATACTTCCATCCTGGCATCCGCAAATTCCGCCTTCACCGGAAGCACGATCTGGGCACTTTCGTCAATATCCGCAAAGGAGGGCTGGGCAAAAAAATCATTTTCCGCAGCATTTACGGAAGTCCCCGTATAATTTTCCGAAATATTCCAGGTACGGAAATTTGCGAAACAGTATTTTAAGAGCGTCAGCGTATCCTGATACTGCTGGGTGGTGTCCTCCCTCATGACGACGCATACCAGCAGCATACCATCCTTCTCTGCGTAAGTCACCAGCGTATTCCTGGCCGCGTCCGTGTATCCGGTTTTGCCGCCGATACAATTTTCATAATAATACTCTTCGCCCTCAAACAGCATTTTATGGTGGTTCCGCAGATAGGTGATCTCATCAGGATGTTTGTTGGTGGGCGGGATGTCATACCGGAGCGTTCCCGTTATTTCCCGGAAAGTCTCATTCTTGATGGCTTCCGCGGCAATCAGCGCCATATCATAACAGGTGGTATAGTGCTCCTCGTCCGGCAGGCCGTGGGGATTGTTGAAGTGGGTATTTTCACAACCCAAGGCCTTGGCCCTGTCGTTCATCATTTTCACAAAATTGTCATAGGTGCCGCCCACATGCTCCGCAATGGCGTAAGCGCACTCGTTGGCGGAATTGAGCAGCAAGGCATAGAGGCACTCCTCCATGGTCATCACTTCGTCCACGTCCCGCCAGATACCGGAGCCCTCCGTCTTGTGGACGCTGTCATAGGAAAAAGTCACCTTCTCGTCCATTTCACTGTTTTCAATGGCCAGAAGGGCCGTCAGGATCTTGGTGATACTGGCCGGATAATTTTGCACATCAGCGTTTTTGGAATAAAGGACCGTGCCGGTATTGGCCTCCATCACAATGGCGTATTCTCCCAGAATCGAAGGGCCCGCTGGCCAGGTGTCCTCTGTGGCTTCCTGGTCTGCGGCGGTGGTCTGGGCCTGCTCTGTGTCAGTTTCCCCGCTGGCCAAGGCGGTTATCTGCGTTTTTTCTGAATTGGCCTCCCGGCTGGATGCCGCGGGGCTGCCGGCTGCGTTTATCGTAAGACTGCCCGCAAGCATTGCGCTGCAGGCCGTCAACAGGATACAGGAAATTAGTTTTTGAATCTTCATGTCCGCTTCCATTTCTATCTTTTTCAAATAGGTTGCCCTTTTTTCCGGCAGGCAACCGTGATTTCGTAGTATTGTCAAACAGGAACATCATACCACAATTTTTCCTGTTTGGCGAGTAAAAAAATGGAAGAATGAGGAGTTAAAAATTGGAAGAAGTTTTACTCGTCTGATCTTGTAGCGAATTATATCGTGACGGGTAAGCGCTTCCAACTCACAGCCTCTTTACTGGCAATATAAAAATCATCATAATCGCTTTTATGGCGTATCACCTCTAACCTTGCCAGCTTACGGCCAATATCTTTGGAAAAAATATCCGTGTGAACATAATTTTTATTAAAATAAGCCAACGTATCCTTATGCCTTTTAAACGCTTTCGGCTCTAATGCCAAAACAGCGTCCACCGCATGAAAACATGCATAGTACGCTCTGTTATTTCCTGCTTTATATTTTCCGGCTTCCAAAAGTATTTTCGCCGATTCCAAATCATCTATAGCCTGTTCCAGCTTATATTTAGCAACATCCTGATAATTCCCTGTCCGTTCTTTTTCCACTATAGCTCCACACCTTCTTCTTCCACATTTTTATAAAACATATACGCATTTTTCCAGTAATTAAAATGATCAACGTTCAGAACAACAGGCATAATCTCCGTCTGGTTCTCCCAGTTAAAATCATAGGTGATATCAGATACCTTATTCTGATACTGCTCCATTTGCGCCTCATCCAGGTCAACCAGTATCATGACGTCTATGTCAGAGTCATTTCTAAAATCACCCCTTGCATAAGAGCCAAACACACAGACCGACCCGTCAGCGAATGATTCTCCGGCCTCCGGTACCGTCACGATAACCGGCTTTCCTGCAAATCTGCTTTTTCCATGTCTTTTCCGTCTGTTCCCTCAGAAAATCAAGAAGAGGACGAAGCTCCTGCCTGACATCCCAGGCTTCCAGCGCGTCGTAGTAAAATTTTCGATCCTCCTCATGAATCGTCACAGGCGGGTGATTGTGCATCACCAGAAAGTAGTTCATTGCCAGCCGGCCCGCGCGCCCGTTGCCATCTGCAAAGGGATGAATATTCTCAAACTTTGCGTGAAAATACGCCGCAGCCGTAAAAGCATCCTTGTCCGAGACTTCCTTTAACTCTGTCAGTAGTTCGGCCATTTCTTCCTGCACGTCCTCCGGCGGGGCTCCGATTTCCTCTTTTCCGGTTACATAATCGTGATGCTTATATTCCCCGGGCCGCTCTCCCAACTGCCATCTGCGTATATCATAGGTATTCCGGGTCAAATATTTTTGCATTTTCTTGATGAGCACTTCATCGAAAGGCCATTTTTCACGAAATGCAGTTAAAAACAGTTCATAGGCCTCTTTCTCGTTACGAATCTCAAACAAGGTCCGCAAATCCCCGGTATAGGA
>CALWDR010000231.1 GCA_944376745.1 uncultured Lachnospiraceae bacterium | reverse complement strand
AATGATCTGGCGAACCTAAAAAACTGTTCATCAATGTAGAAACTGCCGCCTGCTCATCACTATTATTCCGATCAGTTTTGCGTTGATCTACAACGCTATTGATAAACCCCGGTTTAAAAAGGTTACTCAGACGATCGTTACCTTGCCTCACTTCATATCGGTGGTTGTTCTGGTTGGTATCATGCTGCAGTTTTTCAATAATAGAATAGGTCTTTACGGGATCATATATGAAAATATTTTTGGAGAGTTTCCTTCGGATATTTTTGGAAACCCCGAAGCTTTCCGCCATTTATATGTATGGAGCGGCACCTGGCAGAATTTTGGGTGGAGCGCCATTATTTATATAGCGACCTTGTCGGGGGTGGATGAAAGTCTCCACGAAGCCGCTCAGTTGGACGGAGCCTCAAGGTTAAAGAGAGTCTGGCATATCGACTTGCCCTATCTGGTACCCACGATCGTGATCATGGCGGTTATGGGCATGGGAAAAATCATGTCCGTGGGCTTTGAAAAGGCATTTTTGATGCAGAACAACCTGAACCTGGAGTATTCCGAATTGATCTCCACCTATGTATACCGAATCGGCCTGTCCGGCACATCCATAAATGATTTTTCCTATGCGACGGCCGTTGATTTGTTTAATGCCGTACTGAATCTGGTTCTTATATTTATTAGCAATCAGATAGCCCGACGAGCAACGGAAACCAGCTTGTGGTAAAGGAGGAAGGATACGATGCAGAAATCAAGTGTACACAGGAAAAGACATTCCCGGGAGGGCCTGGGTGACAGAGTGTTTCAAATTATAGCGACAACGATCGTAGTACTGCTTGTGATCATTGTGCTGTTTCCGCTGTTGAATGTTGTGGCGGCATCCTTTTCCTCCGGCAAGGCGGTGAACGCCGGAAGAGTTCTGTTCTGGCCGGTGGAGTTTACCCTGGATAATTATCGCACGGTACTCAAATATGGCAGTGTCTGGCTGGGGTATCGCAATACGATCTTCTATACAGTGACAGGCACCATCATCAGTGTGATACTTTCCCTGTTTTGTGCCTATCCGCTGGCGCAGAAGAGATTTTCCGGAAGAAAATTTTTCAGTAAGCTGCTGTTGTTTACCATGGTTTTCAGCGGCGGTATGATCCCGACCTATATGGTGGTGCGGGATTTAAAGATATTGAACAGTATCTGGGCCGTTTTGCTGCCCGCGGCCGTGAGCTATTACAACGTGGTCATTATGCGAAATTTCATAGAGACCACGATCCCCGTTGAACTGGAGGAATCCACCCGGGTGGACGGCTGCACCCCGTTCCGGTATTTTATCAGTTTTGTTTTGCCGCTTTCAAAGCCCATTATAGCGGTGATCGCCATGTATTATGCGGTGGCCCAGTGGAATGATTATTTCAACGCCTTTTTATACCTGAATGAGAAAAACCTGTATCCCCTGCAGCTATTTCTGCGGGAGATCCTGGTAAGCAGTAAGTTCAGCGCTGCTGACCTGGATCCCGAGACCGTTGCGGCCATACAGGGGCTGGCGGATACCTTAAAGTATGTGATCATCGTGGTTTCAACGTTGCCTTTGATGTGTATTTATCCTTTCGTCCAGAAGCATTTTGTGAAGGGTGTCATGATCGGGTCGGTCAAGGGATGAGCGCGGGCCGGAAACGAGGAGGAGAGAACGTATGAAGAAATTTCTGGAAAGGGAAAGAGAACTGCCGGTGTTCTATGACGGATATGACATTGCGGTGGCAGGAGGCGGAATCGCAGGGGTGGCCGCCGCATTGGCTGCCGCAAGAGCCGGAAAGCGTGTTCTGCTGTTGGAGCGGATGTTTACCCTCGGGGGGCTTGGAACGCTGGGGCTTGTGACGATTTATCTGCCCCTCTGCGACGGTATGGGACACCAGGTGAGCTATGGGATTACGGAAGAACTGCTGCGGTTGTCTATTTCCCGGGGATGGGAAAGAGAGTACCCGGACACCTGGCTGGAGCCTGGCAGGGAGCATGGAGCACAGAGATTCCGGGTGCAGTATAATGCGCAGGTATTTGCGGTGCTTATGGAGCAACAGCTGAAAAGCGCAGGGGTAATGCTGGCAGTGTCCTGTGATACCGCAAAGCTTTCCTATGCCATGGTGCAGCGGGAGCTGCGCAGGCAGGGGGTAAGACTGCATTTGGATGAGCTGTAAATCAATCC
This sequence comes from uncultured Lachnospiraceae bacterium, assembly GCA_944376745.1. Lineage (GTDB taxonomy): Bacteria > Bacillota > Clostridia > Lachnospirales > Lachnospiraceae > 14-2. Next base: position 19,552 of record CALWDR010000231.1, on the reverse strand, counting down.
CCTTTGCAGCAGGCAGACCCATTTTCATGTCCTAATGCAGGAAAGCTGCCACAACAAAGGTTTTACCTTGTGTAGTGGCAGCTATTTTGTTGTCTTTTTTGGAAATATATTGACAGTGCACAGGCTGTGTTGCTAAAATAAATCACATATAAATGTAGCTTTGCGGTTGCGTTGAAAATGTAAGGAGAGGAACAATGAAGATTCTGGTATGTATCAAACAAGTCCCGGGGACCACGGCAGTGGAAGTGGACGAAAAGACGGGGACGCTGAAGCGCGAGGGCGTGGAATCCAAGATGAATCTCTTTGACCTTTATGCCATTGAGCAGGCGCTGATCTTAAAAAAACAGTACGGAGGCACGGTGGACGTCATCACCATGGGGCCGGACCAGGCCAGGGCCGTGCTGATGGAGGCGCTGTATATGGGGGCGGACCGGGGAATCTTAATTAGTGACCGGGCGCTTGCCGGGGCGGATGTGCTGGCGACCAGCTATACTCTGGCCCAGGGGATTCAATGGTCAGGCGAATACGACCTGATCTTGTGCGGAAAACAGACGACGGACGGGGATACCGCCCAGGTGGGACCGGAGACGGCGGAATTTCTGGGGATGGAGCATGTCTCCAACGTGCTTAAGGTTCTAAAAGTTGAGGAGGGGAGCCTGGAGGTGCTGGAGAACCAGGAAAATGAGGTCCGCAGGCTGCAGCTTCCCCTTCCCTGTCTTCTGACCATGGAGAAGGACGCCAACACGCCTCGCCTGCCGTCGTACAAGCGGAAGCTGGAGATGGGAGACCGGGGGGTGGAGGTGATAAGCCTTAAGGATTTTAAGGATAAGGACACCTCCCATTATGGAGCGAATGGTTCTCCCACCCGGGTGGAGCGTATCTTTCCGCCGGAGAAAAATACCGCAAGACAGATGTATGAAGGGGAACCAAAGGACCTTGCCGCATCACTGGGGCAGCTGTTAAAAGAGCGGAAATTTATATAAGAGGGAGGCGGTAAAATGGGATATTTGAAAATTCATCAGGAACTGGTAACGAAGGATGTTGCGGAGAAAATGTGTGGAATCTGTCCCTTTGACGCAATCTCCTATGAGGACAACAGACTGGAAATCGGCGCAGGCTGCAAGCTATGCAGGGTTTGTATCAAGAACGGGGTGCCGGGTGTTATCACCTATGAGGAAGAAAAAGAGGAGGCAATCGATAAATCTCTCTGGAAGGGAATTGCGGTGTTTGCTGAACAGGAGGCAGGAAGCTTCCACCCGGTGGTCTATGAACTGCTGGGAAAGGCAGGGGAGCTGGCGGCTGTGAACCATCATCCCGTGTATGCGGTGCTGGCGGGCTGCGGACTGGAACCTCTGGCGGAGGAGCTTCTGCACTACGGAGTGGATAAGGTGTTCTGCTATGATTCGGAGAAACTGAAGGAATTTTTGCTGCTTCCCTATGCAAATGCCCTGGAGGACTTCATTACCCGGGTTCATCCCTCCGTTATGATGGTTGGCGCCACGGTAAAGGGTCGGTCCCTTGCACCCCGGGTGGCGGCCCGTTTCCGGACAGGGCTGACGGCGGACTGCACCGTGCTGGAGATGAAGGAAAATACGGATTTGGTCCAGATCCGGCCTGCCTTTGGCGGGAACATCATGGCTCAGATCGTGACACCCAATTCCCGGCCGCAGTTCTGCACGGTCCGGTACAAGGTGTTCGCCGCGGCAGAGCGGCGGCAGGAGCCTTGCGGGGAAATTGTTCCAATGGGACTTACGGAAACAGGCTATGAGACGAAGGCGCGGCTGCTGGAAAAGCGGGAGAAGCCAAAGGAGATTGATATTGCCGAGGCGGAGGTCATTGTCGCGGTGGGCCGCGGGATCAAGAGTAAGAATGATTTAAGACTGGCGGAGGAACTGGCGAAGGCCCTTGGCGCACAGCTGGCCTGCACCCGTCCGCTGATAGAGGCGGGATGGTTTGACGCAAGGAGGCAGATCGGACTGAGCGGCAGAACCGTGAAACCGAAGCTGATCATTACCCTGGGAATCTCCGGTTCCGTGCAGTTTGTGGCGGGCATGAAAGGGGCGGACTGCATTATCGCGGTCAATACGGACCCCCATGCGGGAATCTTTGATACGGCCCATTATGGCTTTGTTGGGGATCTGTATGAAGTGATTCCCCATGTGTTAGAAATGATTCACGCCGGGCGCAAAGGTATGGAACGGGATTGAGAATAGAGGAGAAACGGGATGAATGAGAGAACATTAAGCCAGGGGCAGATTTCTGCCTTGAAACAGATGATTCCGGAGGAACGTATCCGGGTGGGCGGACAGATCGGGGAAGATTACAGTCATGACGAACTGGGTGGGGTTTTCGGATACCCGGAGGTGCTGATACAGGTCATGTCCACGGAAGAAATTTCGGAGATCATGAAATATGCCTATGAGCAGGAAATTCCGGTGGTGGTACGTGGAGCCGGAACCGGACTTGTGGGTGCGGCCGTTGCGGTGGAGGGCGGCATTATGCTGGAAACCACCCGGATGAACCATATACTGGAGCTGGATGAAGAGAATCTGACGGTGACCGTGGAGCCGGGGGTTTTACTGATGGAGCTGGCCCAATACGCGGAGGAGCATGGATTCCTCTATCCGCCGGACCCGGGAGAAAAATCCGCCACCATAGGCGGAAACATCAGTACCAATGCAGGCGGCATGCGGGCGGTAAAATACGGGGTGACCCGGGACTATGTGAGGGGGCTGACAGTGGTGCTGCCCGACGGAACGGTGGTGGAGCTTGGCGGAAAGATTGTGAAAAACAGCTCCGGCTACAGCCTGAAGGATCTGATCATCGGTTCGGAAGGCACGCTGGGGATCATCACCCGGGCCATTTTAAAGCTCGTACCGTTGCCGGAAAAGAGTGTGAGCCTGCTGGTTCCCTATCCGGAAATGGAGACGGCAATCGCTGCGGTACCAAAGATCATACAGCTGAAAGCTGCCCCTACTGCCATTGAATTCATGGAGCGTGAGGTCATTCTGTTTGCGGAGGATTATCTGGGCAAAAAATTTCCGGATACGGACAGTGCCGCCTATCTGCTGCTGACCTTTGACGGGAATTCCATGGACCAGGTGGAATCGGAATATGAGAAGGTGGCAAAGTATTGTCTGGACCACGGAGCCGTGGATGTGTACATTGTGGATACCCCGGAGCGGAAGGAAGCGGTGTGGTCTGCCCGCGGAGCATTTCTGGAGGCCATCAAGGCGTCCACTACGGAGATGGATGAGTGCGACGTGGTGGTTCCAAGAAATCACGTAGCGGATTTCATACGGTACACCCACGAGCTGGCCGGACAGTTTGATATCCGGATACCAAGCTTCGGCCATGCCGGGGACGGAAATCTGCACGTCTACATCTGCCAGGATGAGCTGGGTGAGAACGAATGGAAGGAAAAGCTCTCCGCCCTGTTTGACGCCATGTATGCCAGGGCGGAGGAGTATGGCGGCGCAGTGTCCGGAGAGCATGGAATCGGGTTCGCAAAGCGGGAGTATCTGCGCCGGCAGGTGGGGGAGACCCAGATAGAGCTGATGCGTGGAATCAAGAAAGCCTTCGATCCGAAGGGATTGTTGAATCCTGGGAAAGTAATTGATTGACGGAAAGCTGTCAGAAATATATTTACACATATTTCTGACAGCCTCCCGTTTGGAACTATCTGTTTCCTGACAGCCCCCTTTCCTACGTCTCACATATGGGTTCTATTTCTCTGTATTCCGTATTTTGCTTCCCGGTATCCGCATTTTCAACAATTAGAACCTGCGCGTCTTTGCTTACATAAATTGCGTGCCAGACCGCCTTTTTCACATTATAGATCTTACATTTTTCCATGTGAACCATCTTTTTCTCCTCGCCTATGATCAGAGAAGCTTCTCCTGTGAGCAAAACAAACACTTCATCTGTCAGCAGATGTCGTTCCAATTTCTTCACTCCTGCTTTGTCAAAGTGTTCCGCGTACCGCAGAAACGCAACGCGCCAGTTTTCAAAGAAAACCATAGCTTTATATCCATCCTCGTCATATCGGATGATTTCTAATTCTTCCATATTGCGCTCCTAGTTTATGAAGTCCCCAAAGGTCAGCAGAAGCGGCGAATCTGTGACCGGAAGATTCATAAGAAGGATATCTTCTCCCTCTTCCCGGATCATAGTTTCAGGCAGTTCATAGATATCACCCGTAAGCAGATCCACAATACGCAGACCGTCCGGCAATGCCCCCTTCCGGAATCGGATCGACACGGTCCCCTCATAGGTTTCCGTCAGGATGTTTTTACTTACCCAGTAAAACAGGCCAAAGGATCCATTCGGTTTTGAAAAACCATAATGGGTGGTCTCATAAAAGTCATAATCCTTTCCCAACATCCTCTGTGAATCCAGAACAACTCCCTGTATCGGCAATTCTGTCAGACTATAGTCATTGCATAATACGCTTGCCAGACTCTGCAATGCCCGATAGGACGGCTTAGGGGTATAATCGCCTGTGGATTTTCCTTCTTCATCAAAATCCGCGCCGATGACGCCAAAATATCCATAATCCAAATAGGAGCTTACGTCGCCCACCTTACCGTTGATCGCTTCAACCATATCCATACAGGAAAAATAGGAGGTCAGTTCCACGCCGTAGGCAATATCCACGATCAGATGTCTCAGAAGATATTTTGCCTGCTTCAACGGTGTCCAGGCGCCGCCCTTCAGCGCGCCGTTGCCATCTGACCTGGACTGCGCGCCGCTCTCCCCCTGGATCAATTTCAGGGAAGGCTTGTGAGTCTTTCGGATCTTGTCGTAGATGGCGTAGGTTTCCATAAAGTCCTGATCCTGTACCCGATAGCTGTGATAGGAGATGGCGTCCAGCTCCTGGCACACGCCCGTCTCCGCCAGTCTGTCCAGGAAATGCTCATAATTGTCGCGGCTAGTCACAAATCCGATCAACTCACAATCTGGATCGCCTTTCCTGCACGCCCGGGCTGTAGCAGCTGTAAATTCCGCTAATTCAATGGGATTTGGACCATGCTTCCAAAAACCTGTTGCATCCGGTTCATTCCAAATCTCATAATAATGAACTCTTCCTTTAAAATGTGATGTTGTTTCCTTCACATAGTTTTCCCACGCGGTTCTTTCCTCTTCAGAAAAAATGGGAGGACAGCCTACGGCGCCAAATACTGATTTTGCCCGCTCCGTATAAAGTTGATTGCCATAGCACAGACACAGCCATGGTTCCACTCCTATGGCCAGCATATGATCCACAATATCATCCAGCCATGTAAAATCGTAGACTCCTTTTTCCTTTTCTGTCCGCTGCCATCCCGACTGCAAACGTGCCCATTTCACACCGGATTTGGCCACAAATGGATAGGCTTTATTGGGATCGAACACCTCCCGGTCCAGCTTCTCAAAACCCAGACCTATTTTAGAATGCTGAATATCAATGGATTTTTTTGGTATGATCTGACCAACTTTTACTAAACGTTCCATAAAACTTCTCTCCTTTCCTTATTACCGTCCTGTTTTTTGGACATCCAGGTATACCCGAAGGGTATTTTCTACTATAACTTATAAAACGCAACTGAATTTGCTTCCATTACCTCCGATACATCGTTTCCATCATCTGAATGCAGCGTAAGCGTAACAGCCGCTGCCGTATTATGACTCCGGAATCACAGGGTAAAGCTGAATCATATTTCCCCCGTCCACCGTCAGCTCCGCGCCGGTGGTATTGCGGGACTCACCGCTTCCCAGATACCAGGCCGCATTGGCGATATCCTCAAATTCGGCGATATCCCCAAGGGGTGTATAGTTGGAGGGAGCGCTCCTGCAATTGTTGTAATTGTTCTCCCAGCGGACGGTCTTGATCATACCGGGAAGCACGGCATTTACCCGGATATTATATTTCCCCCAGTCAAGGGCCATGGCACGCATCATGCCCAGAGCCCCGCTCTTGGAGGCGCTGTAGGCAATGCGGTCGGGAATGGCCCGGTATGCCGTATTGGAGTTGATAAAAACGATGGTGCCGCCGCCCGCCTCCTTCATCTGAAGGGCCGCTTGTCTTGCAAGCATGAAATTCCAGGTGATGTTCGTGTTTATGACCTCCATAAACTCCTTCACGTCAACGGTAAGTCCCTCCTGGCCAATTCCAAGATTTGCGGCGTTCAGCACAAGGCAGCTTAGGGAAAATCCCCTGGCCTTTATATCCGCAAAAATTTCCTTCACGTTCTCCTCGTCCAATACAGCCATGGCATACCCCCTCGCCTTCACATGGTAGTCAGCCGCGATCCGGTCGGCCGCCCTCTGGGCATTTTCCTTGTCGCGGCTCCCAATGATCACATGATAATTTTCTCTGGCGAAGCGGGCGGCAATGGCATAGCCGGTTCCGTTTGTTGCGCCTGTTACAAATACTGTTTTATTGTTCATTCCTGTTTCCTCTTTTCCGTCAATGGATTTCGAAATAACTGACCGCTTCCGGCAGGTGTTTTAAAAATAAAAGGCCGTTTCCGGCGGACGGATCTGGGTCAGTTCCCCGGTATAATGGCGAAGGGTATGGGGGCGGTAGGGGTGTTTCAGGCAGGCCTCCTCATTTATCTCAATGCCAAGACCGGGCTTATCCGGAATCGCAATATAGCCGTCTTTATATTCCAGCGCCTCATTGCTGACGGTATTGCGGTAGGCGACGTCCGAATACATAATTTCCAGAATGGTAAAATTCGGACTGCACGCCGCCATCTGGAGGGTTGCGGCGTTGGCCACGGGACCGCTGGGATTGTGGGGCGCAAAGCCCAGATAGTAAGCCTCCGACATGGCGCCGATCTTGCGAAGCTCACCGATACCTCCCGCATGGCTGACATCGGGCTGGATGAAATCCGCACACCGCTTTTCAAACAGTTCCCGGTAGCTGTAGCGGGTATAAAGCCTCTCTCCGGCAGAAATCGGAACCGGGGACTTCTTTTTCACCTCCAGCAGCGCGTCCAGGCTGTCCGGCGGCGTGGGTTCCTCCAGCCACATGGGATGAAACCGCTCCAGCTCCCGGGCAATTTTAATGCCCGTTGCGATATTGAATCTGCCGTGGGCTTCAATCAGCAGGTCCATCTCCTCCCCCACGGCCTCCCGGACAGCCGCCACACATTCCATGGCATCGCTTAACTCTTTGTTGGAAATCTCAAGATAAGCCTTCCCAAAGGGGTCCCATTTGAGGGCGGTCACGCCCCGCTTTGCGGCAACGCGGGCCTTCTCCCCGAATTCCGAGGGCGTCCTGGCGCCGGCGAACCATCCATTTACATAAATCCGTACCTTATCATGAACTTTACCGCCCAACAGCCGGTACACCGGAACGCCAAGGGTCTTGCCCAGGATATCCCACAGAGCGATCTCCACCCCGGACAGCGCGGACATCAATACCGCACCGCCTCTCCAATAGGCGTCCCGGTAAATGCTGTGCCAGTGTTTCTCGATATCCAGGGGATTTTTGCCCACCAGATATTCCCGGATACTTTCGATCGCTCCCACCAGAGCCTGTTCCTTGTACTCCAGCGTGGCCTCACCCACGCCGTCGATCCCTTCGTCCGTATAGACTTTTACAAACACCCAGTTTGTGCGGTAGCAGTCCACCACAAAGGTTTTTACGTCTGTTACTTTCATATATGAAATCCTCCTCCCGGAAATGTTACAGCGGTATTTCCCGGAAAATCCGGGGTATGATTCTGCCTTCGCACTGAAACCCCTCCGGGTCCAGATCATCCAGCATCCCAAAGTGAACGGGAACCACCTTTTTCGCCTTACACCTTGCCGCGAAACGCGCGGCGTCTGCCATGTTCATGTTGTTTCCGGCCCCGTTAATGGGCAGAAACACCACATCGATCCGCTCCGGCAGATCCCCAAATATCGCTTCATTGTACAGGGTATCTCCTGTGATATAACAGGTTTTCCCCTCCGCCTCTAAAATAACTCCGATGGCTGAGGGGTCCGAATGTTCCGCTTTTACTGCTTTTACAAGAAGTCCCTCCCGCAGTGTCACCTCTGTCAGCCGGTTAAACAAAATATAATTATGTCCCGGCCCATAGGTACGAAGTGTTTTCCAGGCCTCTGACGGTGCCAGCACCTGCAGCCCGCTGGTGTTCATCAGAAGAGGCTGTAACGTCTCCTGGTCCATGTGATCCACATGGCTGTGGGTACAGATCACCGCCTCCGGCTTCAGTTCCCGAAACGCGGGCTCTACCGGAACGCGCCTTTTCTCTCCGCCAAGCTTTTCCACGCTATTGGAAAAATAAGGATCTATCATGATCCGGTATCCCTCCACATCAAACAGCAGCCCTGCCTGGCCCAACCATATTACCTTCATAGCATATCCCTCCTTGATTTTTTGCGGCTCCTATATTAAAATAGGAATGCCACAAGAATAATTTACCTTTATATACAAGAGTTTTATATAAAAATTGTATCCTTTTCTATCAGAATATTAACCTCCCCGTTGTTTTACGGCGGGGCTTCCGCGCGTTTTCAGACCCGGAAGGAAGGGAGCCAAAGAATGAGTGAGCTTATTTTACCCAAAATCGTTAATGCCGGAATTTATGACGCAAGTACGGCCCACAAAAACAAAACAGAAACCAGAAAACGCCGCGTATCTCTTTTTGAACTGGAGATACCCATGGAAAACGGCGGGGTATCCCATATCAATGACACGGAATACCCCATTTTGGCTGATCACGTAATCTGTGGGAAACCCGGACAACTACGTTATACCATGCTTCCCTTCCGTTGCTATTTTGTACACCTGTTAGTGGAAAAAGGGAGCCTGTATGAGTATCTTTCCATTCTGCCCGACCATTTTCAAGTGCCGGAACGGGAAAAATACTGCCAGCTTTTTTCGGATATCATAACAGCCTTCTCCTTTCCCTCCGAAGGCAGCGAGATTTATCTTGCCGGAAAGGTCTTGCACCTGATCTATTCCTTGTGTAAAGACAGAAACGGAAGGAACGGCAGCAATTATTCCTGGAATTCTCTGATCTCCGAGGCCATTTCCTACATGGACGAGCATTATCCCGAGAATCCCCGGTTATCTGATATCGCTGCTGCCTTAAACATCAGCCCCATCTATTTCCACCGGATGTTTTGCGCTGCTACCGGGCAGTCTCCCTACCAATACCTGTTGGATAAAAAGCTTGCTTACGCCAGGAAAATGCTTCTTACCACACCACTTCCGCTCTCTGATATCGCCCTCAGAGCAGGATTTTCCTCCCAGTCCCATTTCGGCTCGGTCTTTAAGAAGGAAACAGGGAAAACGCCGCTTCAATACCGGAAGGAAATGTACCGGACCTATCCGGAATGACATTCAGCCGCAAAAATCCCCAAAGGTGAGAAACAGCGGGTAATCCAGAAGCGGCAGGTTTTTGAACTGCCAGCGGTATTCCCCGTGGGACTCACACATGGATTCCGGCAGGCGATAGATCATGCCGGTCATGGGGTCCACCAACCGGACCTTACCGGGAAGCCCAGCGCTCTGAAAGGACAGGGTGGATTCACAGGTGGTCGTCATTAAATTCGTCGCGTTCCAATAGGCATAGGCGGCAGAACCGTTGGGTTTCCGGAAGCCCCTGGTGACGATCGAAGGGTCCGTACAATCCATACCAAAAATCCGCCGGGACTCAAGGCACTCCTTTTTTACAGGAAGTTCCGCCGCATACACCTCTTCCGCAAACATAGACGCCAGATTCCGCAGAGCGTAATAGGAGGGTTTTGGCGTATATGTGCCAACACTACGGCCATCTTCATCGAAATCCGCGCTCAGAACACCAAAATACCCATAATCAAGATAAGAAGCTTTATCATCCACCTTGCCATTCAGCGCCTCAATCATGTCCATGCAGGAGAAATACGACGTAAACAATACCTCTGTGCTTAAGTCCATCACCGTGTGGCGCAGTAACTGCTTGGCCTGCTTTGTTTCGTTCCAGCTTCCCCCGGCAAGAGCTCCCGCGCCGTCGCTGCGGGATTGGGAACCGCTTTCTCCCTGAACCACCTTCATCCCGGGATTGTAGCAACGCCCAAGGGCCCCGAGGGTCCGGACCGTCTCCGGAATCCTTGTCTCATCCGGCGTATACTCATGGTAGCTTAAGGCATCCACAGCCCCCCCCATTCCTGCCAGCAGGGCTTCGTCCGCATAGTGTAGATTCCGCATGGCAAAGGCTCCGCCAATGACCCGGGCCTCCGGGTCAGCCTTGCGGAGGGCTTTGGCCGTTGCGCTGGCGAATTGTCCGTACTGCGCGGCATTCACCTGGTGATTCCAGCTATATTCCAAATCCGGCTCATTCCAGACCTCATACCAGGTAATCCGCCCCGCAAAATGCCTGGCAACCGCAGTTACATAATTTTCCCATCCTCTTTGGTCCTCTTCATTATAAATGGGCGGTATGCCCACCGCGCCGAATATTTTTTTCGCTTCTTCATCATACAGACTGTTCCCATAGCACAGGCACAGCCAGGGCTTTAGTCCTCTTTGCAGCAAATTGTCCACCACTGCGTCCAGCCAGGCAAAATCATACTCTCCCTTTACCTTCTCCGTTCTGGCCCAGCCCGACTGGATACGGACCCATTTTACGCCAAGCTCCGCCACCCTGTCATAAGCCTTGTCGGGATCAAACACGCCGCGGTCAAGCTTTTCAAACCCGATACCGATACGGGACTGACCTACCTCCGTGGAATGTCTGGCCTTAATCCGGCCATCTTGAATCAATCGTTCCATTGTATCACTTACCTTCCTTTCTTCTGTATAATACAGATATATAATATCATCTTATTCTAATTACACTAGAATCTCTATAAAATTGTTATTTATTTTTATCAAAATTTTAGCTTAAACCTCAACTATGAAAGTCTGCCCCCTTTTTATCATGATTTCATGGCATTTCCCTTGATAATATAATTTTCCCCTATAGTCTTGATACGCCTTCAGTGCACAATATACCGCCCTATGATTTTTCCAGCTTATACTGATTTCTGCGTTATGGGGAAGTCTCAGGCCCCTTACACATCCGGCCGCCCATTTTGAAGGCAGTGCCGGCAGTAGCAGTATCTTGTCCTCGTCCGCCTGCACCAGCATTTCCGAAATCGCAGCGATTGCACCTAAATTTCCGTCTATCTGAAATGCATATCCGTCTCCCAAGGGATGATTACACATTCTATTAGGAAATGTGGAGTTTTTCCACAGCTTTTCCAGATTTTCTAAGGCCTTCTCCCCATTGCTCAGCCTTGCGTAGAGATTCACAATCCATGCACAACTCCATCCGGTATGCCCTCCTCCATAAGTCAACCGTCGCTCCAATGTCCGCAGAGCAGCCCCGGCAAGTTCGGGAGTTTTATCAACCGTAATCTGATGGGCCGGATGTAAACCATACAGTTGTGAAATATGCCTGTGTCCAGGTTCCTCCTCTTCATAGTCTTCCCTCCACTCCATAATCTGGCCATATTTACCAATTCTAATTGGGGAAATTCTATTCAGCATCCAGACTGACCTCTCCACCATCTCATCCCGGATATTGAGCGCCTTTGACGCTTTCAAAAACCCTTCCAGCAAATCTCTCAATATCTGATTATCCATCGCTGCCCCGGCACAGATACAGCCCTTTCCCCCATTTCCCATAATATATGTGTTTTCCGGAGACACAGAGGGACATGTGACCATTTCACCTTGATCTTCTATCAAAAAATCGTGAAAAAACAGCACCGATTCTTTTATAGTTGGATACATTTCCTTAAGAAAATCCCCGTCCAATGTATAGAGGTAATGGTTCCAGATGTGAGTGCAAAGCCATGCGGCTCCCATCACCCAATAGGTTGCCGGCACATAAATATCCTGTGGTGCACAGTCCCCCCAGATATCCGTATTGTGATGGGCCACAAACCCCCGGCAACCATACATTCTTTCCGCCACTTTGCGTCCTTTTGGGACCATCCGCTTCAAATGCTCAAACAGCGGCAGGTGGCATTCCGAGAGGTTACAGACTTCAGCAGGCCAATAATTCATCTGCGTATTAATATTAATGGTATACTTGGAATCCCATGGAGGCATCATACTGTCATTCCAGATTCCCTGGAGATTCAGCGGAAGGCTTCCGGGTCTGCTACCGGATATCATGAGATAGCGTCCAAACTGGAAATATTCCTGAGCGTAATTATTTTCCTCCCCCTCCAGATGAAGGGAAACCCTGTCATAAAGTTTCCTATAGTCCTCCACATGCTGTTTCCTGATTTCTCCATACTCCTTATCGTACGCTGCCGCAAGCTTCTTTCCCACCTCTTCTTTAAAATAATCGGAATAAAAGGATGTCTCACAACTGATGTACAGCGTAACCTCCGAAGCATTCTTCACCAGTAAATGTTCTCCAAGAACGCTTACCACCCCATCGGCCTTCACCCCCATTCCAAGCAGGAATTTTACCCCGTCTTCGCCCAGAGTTCCGTCAATATAGATTGCCGCTTCATCTAGTTTTCCGGCATTCTCATAAAATCTCTTTCTTCGCAGCAAAGTCTCAAATGATATCCACGGCCCGGAAGCTTTCATATGGATGACCAGAATCCCCATAGGAAAAGAAGCCAAATACTCTTTTCTCATCTGATATTGCTCCGTTCCTTCCCTATAATTAAAACACTCCTCCACCATTCCTTCTTCCAGATTCAGAATTCTATGATAGTCGGAAACCCTCTTTCCCATATTCCGATAAGTAATCTCCATATTCGCCAGCATCTGATAGGGGCGCTGGCTCTGAGGCGTACCGGAAAACGCACATCGTAGCAAATCCTCCGCTTCCGTAATATTACCGGACAGGATTAAACTCCTCACTTTTTCCAGATTTCCTCTTGCGTCCGGATTGATTCTATCCACAGACGCACCGTACCAGATACTGTCCTGGTTCAGCAATACGGTCTCTGTTTCTGTTCCGCCGTAAATCATGGCTCCTAACCTTCCATTTCCCACCGGCAACGCTTCACTGAAGTTGTCTGCAGCCTTATGAAATAAAATCATATAAACCTCCTGGCAAATTTCCCATTACAAAATGAACTGATATTCCTCCGTCTTGCCCTTGAACCTACCTATTCCGGATGCACCTCATCCCTTAACCGACCCAATCATAACTCCCTTCACAAAATGCTTTTGGACAAAAGGATAAATACACATCAAAGGCAACGTTGAAACCACGATAATCACATACTTCAAGGTATCAGCCAACCCCTGTATTGCCGCAGCAGTCTCGGGGTCCAGATCAGCGGCGCTGAATTTGCTGCTCACCAGAATCTCCCGTAGGAACAACTGAAGGGGATATAAATTTTTTTCGGTCAGATACAAAAAAGCATTAAAATAATTGTTCCACTGCGCAACCGCATAATACATGGCAATCACTGCTATGATTGGCTTTGAAAGAGGTAAAATAAAGTTAACAAAATACCGAAATGGAGTGCAGCCATCCACACGAGTTGATTCCTCAAGTTCCACAGGAATCGTAGTTTCTATGAAATTTCGTATAATGATGACATTATAAAAACTTACGGCTACAGGCAATAAAACAGCCCAAACTGTGTCCAATATATTTAAATCCCGCACCACCATATAGGTAGGGATCATACCACCATTGAAGATCATGGTAAACATGAGCAGTCTATTGAGAAATTTTCTTCCTGAAAATCTTCTCTGCGCCAGCGGATAAGCACAGCACAGGGAAAGCATCACACTGATTACCGTACCCGCAACCGTATAGAAAATCGTATTGCGATAGCCCAGCCAGACACTATCGTATTTGAGAACCGTGCGATAATTTTCCAATGTAAAATCCACTGGCCAGAGCAGGACTTGCCCGGCATTCACTGCCTTGCTAGAGGAAAAAGACGCTGCCACGACATTCAATAGAGGTACCAGCACAATAATCACGATCAATGATATGACGATAATTGCTACAACATTAAACACTTTGTCCCCACGCCCCTGGCGGAAATGCTTTTTCTTATGTGTCTTAGTTTTCTGCATCGTTTCTTCCCTCCTCTTACCACAAGCTGGTTTCTGTTGCACGTCTGGCTATTTTATTGGCAATGAAGATAAGTATCAAATTCAGTACGGCATTAAATAAATCAATAGCAGTCGCATAAGAAAAATCACTTAAAGTGCCACCGGACAAACCTACCCGGTATACATATGTGGATATCAATTCGGAATATTCCAGATTCAGATTATTCTGCATTAAAAAGGCCTTTTCAAAACCTACGGACATAATATTCCCCATACCCATAACAGCCAGAATTACAATCGTCGGAACCAGATGCGGCAAATCAATATGCCAAATTCTCTTCAGCCTGGAAGCTCCATCCAACTGAGCAGCTTCGTGTAAGCCTGCGTCTACTCCTGATAGAGTCGCAATATAAATTATGGCATTCCATCCAAAGTTCTGCCAGACAGAGCTCCATACATATAAATGCCGAAACGCTTTCGGTTCTCCAAAAATATCGGAAGGGTACACTCCAAAAATATTTTCGTACAGAATACCGTAAATACCTATTCTGTTATTGAGCAGTTGCATCATAATACCCACCAGAACGACCACCGATATAAAATGAGGCAAGGTGACAATGGTCTGTGTAACCTTTTTAAAACGCGGTTTCTCAATGGCATTGTAGATTAACGCAAACGCTATGGGAATAATCGTATTTACTGCAAGGCCATATATGGACAGTATAAATGTATTTTTTACTACTCTTTCAAATTGATAAGATTCCACAAACTTAATAATATTCTCTAACCCTACCCATGCACTGTTCCAGATACCGCCCCTTGGAGTATAATCCCGAAACGCAATCTGCAGACCTATCATAGGAAAAAATTTAAAAATAATAAAATATGCAAGAGGGGGCAGCATAAACAGGTAGTACTGCCAATCCCGCTTTATAACAGTTTTTATTTTTTTTACTCTCATATGGTTCTCCCAGTTATGGATGCCGCCGATTTCTCAGCGGCATCCTAACGACATCTTACTATTTATACATTCGGTCATACACTCCCTGAACTACCTCAAGATAAGTATTTAAACCAATCGTTTCAATTTCCGCCAGATAACTGCCCCACTCGGCATCAATATCCATAGCGCCCGTCACAAAGTTTGCCATGCTTTCCATCACATAGGAATCCAGTACAGATTCAATCTCCGCAATGGTCTCAGATTCTTCCGTGGTATAAATCAGCTTCGGAATTACCTCTGCCGGTTCATGGTCTGCATTCTGATATAAAGAGGCTGCCTCATTAAAAAGCTGCGTATATTTATTTGACTCATCGGCAATTACACCAACGCCATTGGCAATTGCGTATTGGCGCACAAGGGGTCCTATCTGCCTCCAGCTTCCATTTGTCACATCCGTACCGCCCCAAAAGGTACTGTCATTATAGGCAACAAGCGATATGTCAAATCCTTCCACAGAAGCTGTGTACTCGGATATATTCTCCACATTCTCCGGATAATCCCAATCCACACCTTCTTCCCCCCAGCGCTGGCTGATACCAATATACTCGCTGCTCATCAGGTCCCCGATACGAAAAGCCGCCTCAGGATTTTTGCAATTCGCCGTAATCACCATCGTTATGTTAGCAACGGAAGGCACGTAAGTGGAATAGTTCACCCCATCCGGTCCGGTCAGAGTATCAATGCAGACATAATCTGTCTGGCGGGAGGTACCTGCTTCTACCATCTCAGCTCCATAATAGACGAAGGAGAACACCGTAGGATCCTCACTATTAATCAATGTACTAAACTGTTCATCGGAAATGGTTAGGCTTTCCGGAGCAATCAGACCTTCGTCAAACATCTTTTTCAGATATTTCAATCCCTCTTTCCATTCATCTGTAGTGTAGGATGCAGAAACAATACCATCCTCCACTGTCCTAAAATGTGAATCCCCGGCATAAGTAAATGCATTCATTAAAAATTTCCAATAATTTGTATAGTTTCCTGCTGAACCAAGCATACCGATTTCATCCTTCTTACCATTGCCATTCATATCTGAGTTGGAAATCATTTTCAGCAGCTCATAAAATTCTTCCGTTGTGACCGGAACCTCCTGTTCCAGTTCCTCAAGCCATGGCTGGTAAATCCAGAGTTTATCCCTGAATTCGTTGCCATAAGACTGATTATAGGCTGCAATGCCATAGATGTTCCCATCCGGAGATACTATCTGCTGGGTGTAATCTACACCAGTGCGTTCAATCGCTTCATTTATATTCAACTTAACTCCGGGTCACTGTAATAATCACTTAGTGAGATAATACTTCCTGCTTCCGCCCAGGACCATACAGCAGTATCACCGAAGCTTCCGAAAACAATGTCGGGAAGTTCATCAAGATTCCCTGCTGTCATGGATATATTTACTTTTGTTGTATAGTCCTCAGAAGACAACGGGATAAGTTCCAGATCATAACCTGTCTGTTCCTCTAACCAAAGCGTCATGGCATTTGTGTTCCAATCCTCAATACGGATACTCTCCGGTACCCAGGCTGTTAAAGTGACCGTTTCTTCATTGCTACCGCCATTGCCACTATCACCACTATCATCGGCAGCTTTGTCTCCACAGGCAGACAACAATGATAATGCAAGTATCATACTTAACAGCAACGCAATTTTGTTAATACATTTTTTCATAAAAATGAAATCTCCTTCCTTTTTTGTTTTTCCTTTTTACAGACGTCTGATAGTATTGATTATATTTGCCAGTCCATCCGCCCACAAGCGGAAAAAAGAAAAAACGCTTCTCTTTCCCAAGCATTTTCTAATTTTCATTATTTACTTTTTTTCCGTTTTTCAAAGCTTTTTTATTGATTTTATCTACATTTTTAACCCTCTTATACGAATCCTGGAACGTCTCCTCAAATTGCAAATTGTTGCTATCAAACATATTTTTTGTTATAATTTTTTTATATCATACACCAAAAGCAGAAAGGAGCCGCACGCAATGAAGGTACGTTACAAGACAATAAGCCAAACAACTCCTTTGAGAAAGATTGCCTGTTTTTTGTTTGTTTTTGCCATTTTATCCAATATTTTATATATCCCATGCTATTTTTACACGCGCAGTCTTAACCGCACAAATATCATCGGACACTATCAGCAAAAGCTTGACAGCGGTATGCAGATCCTGGACTCTTCCATCGAGTCCATGCTCGCATTCGATATTTTCATTTCGGAAAATAACGCTTATAGAGAAATATACTACAGTAATTCTGATATTAATGCCAGTATGCTCGACGAAATTCGCCAGGTCATGCGCACTTACACTACCCTTCCCTACAACTTTATCTCAAATTTCGGACTGATTCAAAATGAAAATCTGCTCTTCACCAGAAACCAGGTTTTCTTTTCGCGGGAATACCTCTCATCTGATTACTATTTTAATTGTGATGATGAGAGTTACTTTGGCAGATTTTCAGATAAATATTGCTTTCTTCCCTCTACACACTTTTCCTCCGTCCCTCTGGGAGAATATGACGCAGTCACCATGGGCTGCCGCTGTTCAGCAGGCAAAAATATCTATTTCTTTATTCACTATCCTACACAGGAACTGATATCGCTTTTTGCCGACGGCGAGGTAATAGATTACGGCAATATTTCAATCTATTTTGGAGATACGCTGCTAGTTTCCAGGGGAAATTTGTCCGAAAATAACTTTGAGCTATTGACGGTTTCCAGCAGCGCCTATCCCGCTTTTCATATCGAACTCCAATTATCCGACAGTTTTATAGACATGAATTTAACCAGCTTTAAGCATCTGGTACAGATATTTGGGGTAACGATCCTGTTCATGATGTGTCTGTGGGTTACTATCTTTTCCCTTAAGATTGCGAACCCGTTCATCCAGATCAGCAAAGCTCTGCACGAAACAGGATATTACCATACGGAACCCACAGCCCGGAATTCCATTGATGTTCTGGTAGATGGCATCAAAAAAATGGGGGTAAAATTATCAGACTATGACCAGACTATCCAGAAGCAGAAGGAAAATAACCGGATTCACATTTTGGAAAAGGCACTCTACAGAGGTCTCTATGATGAAGCTTCCCGGCGTTCCTTCACGGAAGCTTTTCCCGATTTTCCTTCCCACTGGCAGTTGGTATTGATTCAGTACACTTCCAATGATAATTTCGCGGAGCTGGATTCCATACAATTACTGCTGACACAATATTTTCATCAAACCTACCCAAATATCATCCTGCTTTCCTATGGCCAGGACTCTTTGCTTATGCTTTTACCCTTAAGGGAGGGCAGTTCCACAACCGCCCAGCTGGAAAATACGCGAAATGATATACAGGAGCAGTATCCTGTTTCCATCAGCTTTATGATCAGCCAGATTTATAACCATTACAGCCTTCTTCCGGATGCCTTGCAGGAGCTTGAGTATTCGTCGTTTACTCTGTCACAGTCTCCTTCTGCAGCTCATCGAATGGATCTGCCTATTTCGATACAGCAGCTTCAAACCATCTACCTTTCTTTGTCAAACGGTGATGAGCAGGCGGCAGTTTCTACATTGATGAACAGTTTTTTAGGTTCGCCAGATCATTATCATCTGGATTGGATAATGGCCAGACAATCGTATAAAATGATTACCTATATGCTCATTCAGATCAAGCTGGAAAATAATATCCTGGATGTCTCTATTCCCAATTTCAAAAAGGATACTATGACGCGCTTGTTTGAGGCAGAACTCCCCCAATGCTTTGCGCAGATCACAGCCCGGCTAAATGAGCAGC
The DNA here is from genome assembly GCA_944376745.1 of uncultured Lachnospiraceae bacterium. Taxonomy (GTDB): domain Bacteria; phylum Bacillota; class Clostridia; order Lachnospirales; family Lachnospiraceae; genus 14-2. The sequence continues at coordinate 771 of CALWDR010000231.1, read as the reverse complement.
ATGCCAGTCAGATGCGGGATCTGGATCAGAACATTTTTGCTTTTATCAAAGAAAACATCGGCAACCAGCAGCTATGTATTTCCATGGTCACGGATCACTTCCATATTTCCGCGCCCACCCTTCAAAAGCGCATACATTCCTGCGTCAGGAAAACATTTTCCTCCTACGTGGAAGATCTTCGTATGGAAAAAGCGCATCAAATGCTTCAGGATACCTCCCTGACCATCCAGGAAATATCCAAAGCCGTGGGATACACCAATGCGAACTCCTTCTACAAAGCATATAAACGCCGTTATGGCGAAGCGCCCCGCTCCACCCGCCAAAATATGGAGCCTTAACGGTTTTACATAGATATTTTTCATGGGGGGGGTGGGGGGGTGGGGAAATATCCAACAAGTGACAGTTTTTGCCTGGAGGTCGCCCTGGACAAAGGCTGGAAATTTTTCCAATTTCCCCATCCCGTGAGAAATAACCGTTTTTGTCAGGATGTCAGGAGAAGGGCCTGAATTCTGGTTGCCTTTACACCCGCACTATGATAGAATTTTTGTAACAGCTATACCACGTAGTATATGCCAGGCAGCCGCATTTTCTCCGCCTGCATCCATCCGCACAGGAGGTAATACTCTATGGGTAATTATGTAAACCCCGGCAACAGCGGTTTTACGGGAATTAAAAATGATACTTATATAGATAAAACAGGACTGATCTCTTTGATCAACCGGACCATAGATACGCCGAGACGCCTGACCTGTATCAGCAGGCCCCGGCGGT
>CALWDR010000230.1 GCA_944376745.1 uncultured Lachnospiraceae bacterium | reverse complement strand
CATCGGCACGGTGACGCTGGACAGCAAGAGCGCCATTGAGTCGGCCAGGGCGGCCTACGACAGCTTAAACGACATGGGCAAGGGATATGTGAAGAAGTACGACACGCTGGTCGCGGCGGAGACAAGCTATGGGGAGCTTGTGGCCCAGCAGCAGGCCAGCGAGGCCCAGGCACAGGCCAAAAAGCAGGCGCAGTCCGTGATCGACGCCATCAATGCCATCGGGGAGGTGACCCTGGAGAAGAAGGGGGCTATCGAGGCTGCCAGGAAGCAGTACAACGGGCTTTCCGAGGCCGCCAGAGGCTATGTGACCAACCTCAATGTACTGACGGCGGCGGAAGCCAGGCTGGCGGAGCTGTTGGCTGCCCAGTAGCCTGCGGTACAGCTTTAGCGGGAACCGGGCCACGGCCCGCACCGTTTGGTTGTCATTGGGACAGCTGGGCGGTACAGCTTTAGCGGGAACCGGGCCGCCGCCCGTACCGTTTGGCTGTCAGTGGGACAGCCTACCGGTACTGCTTGGGCGTCAGCCCGGTGTATTTCTTAAACACCTTGGAGAAATAGCTCTGGTCCTCGAAGCCCGTGGCCACGGCGATGTCGATGACCGAGTAGTTGGTGTTGGCCAAAAGCCGCTTGCTCTCCTCGATGCGCACCATGTTCAGGTATTCCTTGAAGGAGGAGCCTGTGGACTGCTTGAACACCGTGGAGAAGTAGGCGGGGTTTAAATGGACGTGGTTCGCCACATCCTCCAGGGTGATGGGGGAGGAAAAATTCTGGGCAATGTACTGGATGGCCTTCTTGATCAGCTCGCTGTTCTTGCTGGGAATGTAGTTGAAGATACATTCCGTGAAGGTTTCCAGGGTTTCCTGGAGCTTGAAGCACACGTCGTCTAAGGAGCGCATGGACTGCAGGGATTTTAAGTACAGGTTGTTGATCTTTAAAATGCTGTCCGAGGTGGCGCCGCCCTCGATGGCCGCCCGGGACAGCAGGGAGCACAGCTCGATGGAGCGGGTCTTCACGATATCGAGGCTGTTGCCCTCGGCGAAGAATACATAGCCCAGAAGCTCGTTCAAAATGCCCTTGGCCGCCTCCACATTTCCGGTCTTGACCTTGGTGATCAGCTCATTTTCCAGGTCGATGGGATAGGTGGAGCGGCTGGGCAGGTCCCCGGATTTGTACATCTGGATGGACTCGTTGATCTTGGACTGCTGGGTCAGCTTGTTCTGGTTCATGATCAGCTGCTGTTTGCTCTCGGAGATCAGATCCACAAAGAGATAGTACAAAAGGCGGCTGATGTGGGTGACCGTGGAGGAGGGGACGATCTTGATGGAGTCCAGCTCCTCGTAGAGGTCCAGAAGGGCCGTGGTGGACAGGTTGTAGCGCTTGTCGATGCCCAGCACCAGGGTGGAGTCGGGCTCGTCCATGAGGAAGGGTCCCACCAGCACGGAGCCGTAGAGAACATTTTTGTTCATCAGCGGGAACACCATGTGGTTTAAGTTGGCATGGCAGGAGAAAATGTAGGTTTCCCCCAGATCCATGGCCTTCTGGCTGGCTCGGATATGTACCCGCTCGCAGGAGTCCTCCTTGGGCAGGAATTTCTTGATGATCCTGCAGTAATGGGAGGTCTGGCCGAAGGATTCCAAAATAATTCCATTGGAGTCGATCACCTGGGTGGGCAGGCCGATGCAGGCGTGAAAGGATTCTAATATCTCGCATAATTTTTGCTTTTCTACAATTTGATACAGACCGGATTCCATAAAAATTCTCCTTAAATCCAAAAAATTTCCGAAACGGCTAAAATAAATTATAACACGAAATCAGGAAAAAATATAGAAAAAATGAAAAAATACTATACTTTTACGAGGGAACATAGTAAAGTAGAAAAGAGAAAACCAGCGCATTCCACTGGAAAGAGTCCGGGAAGCAGGGCGGGAAAAAGAACGGAATTTGGAGGTAGCCATATGTCAAAGTGGGAACGGAATTTGGAGGTAGTCATATGTCAAAGTGGGAACGGAAATTGGAGGTAGTCATATGTTAAAGTGGGAACAGAATGTAAGAAAAGTGGTCCCCTATGTGCCGGGGGAGCAGCCCAATGAGCCGGGGATGATCAAATTAAATACCAACGAGAATCCTTATCCCCCGGCGCCGGGGGTGGAACGGGCCCTGCGGGAGCTCTCCGCGGACAGGCTGCGGCTGTACCCGGACCCCACGGCCTCGGTGCTGGTGCAGGCGCTGGCAGACCGCAATGGCGTAAAGCCGGAGCAGGTCTTTGTGGGAGTGGGCTCCGATGATGTGCTGGCCATGGCTTTTCTGACCTTTTTTAACAGCGGGAAACCCATCTTTTTCCCGGACATCACCTATTCCTTCTATGATGTGTGGGCGGACCTGTTTCGGATTCCCTATGCCTGCCAGCCCCTGGATGAGAATTTTCAGATCCGCAGGGAGGATTATTTCAGGGAAAACGGCGGGATCGTGCTGGCCAACCCCAACGCCCCCACCGGGGTGGCGGAGAGCCTTGACGGGATTCGGCAGATCCTTGATCAGAATCCTGATGTGATCGTGATCGTCGACGAGGCCTATATTGATTTTGGCGGGACCTCCGCCCTGCCGCTGATTCCGGAGTACGATAACCTCCTGGTGGTGCAGACCTTTTCCAAGTCCAGGAGCATGGCGGGGATGCGCATCGGCGCGGCCTTTGGACAGCTGAAGCTGATCAGATACTTAAATGACGTAAAATATTCCTTCAACTCTTACACCATGGACCTGACGGCCCTGACGCTGGGAGCGGAGGCGGTGAAGGACGAGGCCTATTTTCAGGAGACCACGGCTAAGATCATCGCCACCCGAGAGCGGGTCAAGGGGGAGCTTCAAAAGCTGGGGTTCCGGTTCCCGGATTCCCAGAGCAATTTTATTTTTGTGACCCACCCGGACCTTGAGGCCAGGGAGCTGTTTGAGGCCTTAAGGGAGCGCAGAATTTACGTGCGCTATTTCCCCAAGCCCAGGATCGACAATTACCTGCGCATTTCCATCGGGACGGACGCGGAGATGGACGCGCTGCTGGCATTTCTCAGGGAATATACGGGGAAGCGGGGATAAGGCCGCTTGCGATTTGAGCCGTGTCCCTGTTGTTCCTGCCGGGGATAAAAGTGCGGAGAAAGGAGCAGAACGATGCCGCCAATAAGTCTTTTGATCAAGCCCGCCTCCGGGAACTGCAATATGCGCTGTGACTATTGTTTTTACTGCGATGAGGCCGGCAAGAGAACCACCGGGTCCTTCGGATTCATGGAGGAGAAAACCTTAAAAAACGTTATCCGCAAATTCGTCCTGGCGGCGGAGGGAAGCTGTACCATCGCCTTTCAGGGCGGGGAGCCTACTCTGCGGGGACTTGGATTTTTTCGGAAAGTGATAGATTATGTAAACCAATACAATAAAAACCATATCCGCGTCGCCTATGCCCTGCAGACCAACGGTTACCATATCACAGAGGAGTGGTGCGGATTTCTCCGGGAAAATGGGTTTCTTGTGGGGGTGTCGGTGGACGGCACCCGGGCCCTTCATGACCGGTACCGCCATGGGAAGGACGGGGCGGGGAGCTACGACAGGGTATTGGAGGCGATCCGGCTTTTCGACGCCTATGGGGTGGAGTACAATATCCTGACGGTGATCCACAGACATACGGCGGCGGCCATCGGGGAGATTTACCGGGAATATCAGAAAAGGGGCTGGCAGTACCTGCAGTTCATCACCTGCCTGGACCCCCTGGGGGAGGTCCGGGGACAGCAGGAATATTCCCTTTTGCCGGAGGAGTACGGGAATTTCCTGAATACGCTCTTTGATCTGTGGTACCGGGACTGGAAGAAGGGGCGGCAGCCCTACATCCGCCAGTTTGAGAATTATGTGGGAATCCTTCTGGGGCGCGTGCCGGAGTCCTGCGAGCAGCGGGGCGTCTGTGGGATTCAGAACGTGGTGGAGGCCAACGGCAATGTCTACCCCTGCGATTTCTACGCCCTGGACGATTACTGCCTGGGCAATATCAACGAGATTGGGGTGGCCCAGATTGCGGAAAGGCGGGCGGAAATCAATTTTGTGGAACGCTCCCGGAATCATTCGCCCCGGTGCCGGGCCTGCCCCTGGTTCTCCCTCTGCCGGGGCGGCTGTTACCGCAGCCGGGAGGGAGAGACCGACAATTATTTCTGCCGGGGGTATCAGATGTTTTTTGAGAAAAATTATGACAGGCTGGCGGAGATCGCGAAAACCGTGGGAAGATAGTTTTCGGCAGAGCCGGATTTGAGCCCGCATCCTGCCGGCTGGCCGCGGGGACCGGGGGGTGCCGGCTGGCCGCGGGGACCGGGTGTTGACGGCAGGATGCGTCTTGTATGCCTACAGGTTGTTGGTCAGCTCCTCCGGGCAGTGGTCTGAGCCGAAGACCTCGGTATGTATCTTCGCGTCCTGAAGCCTGTCCGCAAGCTCATGGGAGACCACGAAATAGTCGATGCGCCACCCGGCGTTCTTCTCCCGGGCCTTGAAGCGGTAGGACCACCAGGAATAAATGCCTGTGGCGTCCGGGTAGAAGTAGCGGAAGGTGTCGATGTAGCCGTGGGTTAAAAGGCGGGTGAATTTTTCCCGCTCCTCGTCGGTGAAGCCCGCATTCCTGCGGTTGGTCTTGGGATTCTTCAAGTCGATCTCCTGATGGGCCACATTTAAGTCGCCGCAGAAGACCACGGGCTTCTTCTCCTTTAAGCCATCCAGATAGGCCAGGAAGGCATCCTCCCACTCCATCCGGTAGGACAGCCGCGCCAGCTCGTTCTGGGAGTTGGGGGTGTAGCAGGTGACAAAGTAAAAATCGTCAAATTCCAGGGTGATGACCCGGCCCTCCTGATCGTGCTCCTCGATCCCGATGCCGCAGGAGACGGAGAGGGGTTCTTTTTTGGTAAAAATGGCGGTGCCGGAGTAGCCCTTCTTCTGGGCATAATTCCAATATTGATGATAGCCGGGAAGGGAAAGCTCCAGCTGTCCCGCCTGGAGCTTGGTTTCCTGCAGGCAGAAAATATCGGCGTCGGCTTCCTTGAAGAAGTCCAGAAATCCTTTTTGCATACAGGCCCGAAGGCCGTTGACGTTCCAGGAGATAAATTTCATGGAAGGCTCCTTTCTTGCGGCAAAATGCCGGTTTTGGTTGATTGTTTGTCTCTGATAGTATATCACAGGCGGCGGGCTGGGGAAAGGTTTTTTGCAAAATCTGTTACTGCTCATGGGGTGGGGAAATATGGGCGGTTCGCCAAAAAACACCTTTTGCCCCCAACATCATATAATACAGGGAGAATATTTTAGAAATCAGAGGGAAAATATGGATAACGAGTCTCGCAGAACGCCCTTTCCACCGGAGAACATTGTCCGTGCAAATAATGCCATTGTGGAGGAGGCCGTCTGCTTCAGCAACGCAACCGGATATCTTGTGATCTCCTACCGGGCCCCCGGAGCCGGCCAGAACGCTTCGCTTACCAGGGTACGGCTGAACGTGGACAGAAACACGATCCTTTTGGGCGCCATGGGCCGCGGCATCAGCCTGTGCAGCATCCGCACGGGCATGCGGGTCAACGCGGTCTTCTCCTCCCGGATGACCAGGAGCATACCGCCGCAGGCCAACGCGTTTCTGATCACCCTAAGACGGCCGGACCGGCAGGAGACCAATGTGATGGCGGGCCGGATCGTCTCCGTGGACAGCCGAAACCGCACGGTTACGGTGGGAAAGATCAATGACATGAACGACCAGATCCGCTTTGTGGTAAATGAGAATACCGTCATTTCAGACCGGATGGGCCGCAGCCTCAACTTCCGCCAGCTTCGCCCCGGCCAACTGGTGCGGGTCACCTACGCCGACTTTATGACCGCCAGTATTCCGCCCCAGACGGTGGCCTTTCAGATAGAGTTGATATAAGGCCGGCAGTTGTGCTATACTATAAAGAAACAGGCGCCGTGCCGGGGAAGACCGTGCAGAGAGCGGCGCTTTTATGAAAACATGCAAAGGAGGAGGTACGCATATGCTGGAGAAAATGGACTTAAAGAAGAAAATGGAGCCGGAGGAGGCGAAGAAGCTTTTGGAGGAGGCGTCCGGGAAGCTGGGACGTCTCCAGCGGGAGTGCAGGAATAAGGGAATACCGGTGATGATCGTATTTGAGGGGATGGGGGCCGCCGGAAAGGGCGTGCAGATCAACCGGCTGATCCAGGCCCTGGACCCCAGAGGCTTTCACGTGTACACCAGCGAGCGCTCCAACCGGGAGGAGCGTCTGCGCCCCTTCCTGTGGCGGTACTGGACGAAGATACCGGAGAAGGGCCGGATCGTCATTTTCGACAGGAGCTGGTACCGGAGCGTTCAGGCGGACCGCTTCGATCAGGAGATGAGCGAGAAAAAGGAAGCCGCCGGCAAGAAGATGGAGGTGGACTACTATGACATCCGCTCCTTTGAGAAGCAGCTTACCGACGACGGCATGGTGGTGATCAAATTTTTCCTGTATATTGACAAGAAGGAACAGAAAAAGCGGTTTGAAAAGCTGGAGGCCTCCAAGGAAACCGCCTGGCGGGTGACGAAGGAGGATTGGCTTCGGAATAAGGAATTTGACCATTATCTGCGCATCAACGAGCAGATGCTGGAGGCCACGGACACCAAGTACGCCCCCTGGACGCTGGTGGAGGCGGAGGATAAGAACTGGGCCGCCGTGAAGATCATGTCCACGGTCTGTGAACGCCTCGCCTATGCCCTGGAACAGAAGGAACGGCAGGAGCAGTCCGGGGAAAAAGAGGCGGAAGCCGCGCCCAGGGAGGCCTTTTTAAGCGACGTGCTGGCGGGGGTGGATCTGAGTAAGACCCTGTCCAGGGAGGAATATAAGGAACAGCTTGACAAGCTTCAGAAGAAACTGGAAAAACTGCACAATGAGCTGTACCGGAAACGTATCCCGCTGATCATCGGATTTGAGGGCTGGGACGCAGCCGGAAAGGGCGGCGCCATCCGAAGGCTCACCAGCCATCTGGACCCCAGAGGCTATCAGGTGAATCCCACGGCCTCTCCCAACGACATTGAGAAGCGGCACCATTACCTGTGGCGGTTTTACAGGGACATGCCCAAGGCCGGGCACATCGCCATTTTTGACCGCACCTGGTACGGGCGGGTGATGGTGGAGCGCATCGAGGGCTTCTGCACCACCGAGGAATGGCAGCGGGCCTACGGGGAGATCAACGAGATGGAGAAGCATCTGACCAACGCCGGGGCCATTGTGCTGAAATTCTGGCTTCACATCGACAAGGACGAGCAGGAGCGGCGGTTCAAGGAGCGGATGGCCGACCCGGCCAAGCAGTGGAAGATCACCGACGAGGACTGGCGGAACCGGGAGAAATGGGAGGAGTACGAGGTGGCCGTCAACGAGATGCTCCTTCGGACCTCCACCACCTACGCCCCCTGGATCGTGGTGGAAGGAAATTCCAAGTATTACGCCCGGGTGAAGGTGCTGCGCACCGTGGTGGAGGCCATTGAGGCCCGGTTGAAGGAACTGGAGGGCTGATCAGACTGCGGGACGAAATAACGCGGAAGGCTGATCAAAAGATAAGCGGTAAAAAAGGAAGCGGATGCCTGGAAGCTGGCTTAAGGTCCGTCTCCCATCCTGTGATGGGCGGCGGAGGCCGGAGCTGCAGGTGTCCGCTTCCTTTCTTTCATGACCGTAGAAAGTACGCTTCCCGCAGGTTCTGTTGTTTGGGATGAGACTGCTTTGCAGGCCGTTGTTAAAGCCCCGTTAAGAACCCTCAAAAGCTATTGCCAGGAAGCCCTCCCATAGGGTATAGTGATTTCACGAAAACGATTAAGTAACTGTTTTGGTAAAAGGACAGGAGGAAGCGCGATGACGTCCATGAAGGATATCTCGGCGGTCTGCGGGGTATCCGTGGCCACCGTCAGCAAAGCGTTGAGCGA
>CALWDR010000229.1 GCA_944376745.1 uncultured Lachnospiraceae bacterium | reverse complement strand
GATAGAACCGTCAAAGCTGGAACCACTCATGCCATGGTCGAAGAGCCTTCCGGCAGAATGTTACAGCAAGCGCCGCCAGTAAGCGGCGCTTCAATTAACGGGGGGCGGGGGATTTGACGTTTACTTTGAGAATAACGTAAAAGAAAACAGATTATTATATGGAGCAGGAGACTTGGGGGAGGTTTACGCTATTTCTTTGGCGCAGACGATTGGGTGATATTGTTTGGTCACAGATGATACGAAGCAGGGTGGGCCTTATATGTCATTATTACAACTTGAATATGATGTGATGCCTTTTAACTTTGCGGATATCTTAATTTTGCGCTATTTATTAGGTGATGCGAATGAATCTCAAACGGTGAATGATTTTAATACTGTAAATCTTATTTCAGATTTGCAATGGTCATTTAGAAGTCAGATAACGAAATTTATAAAACGATTTTGGCGTGATCCATACAAAGATGAGGACAGGCAGTGGATGCAAAAGCTGGTAATAGATAGAAATATTAAAGTTAAAAGCAAATTCACTGCTTTAAGTAAATGGGTTTCAGAATGAAACAGAACTGACCGGTGCAGCGCCTTGCTTTATGTTAAAAAAGGTGCTGCCGCACTAATTATTTAGTGCGACAGCATCTGAAGCGAAGTTTCCTGTTAAAGAACTCATCTTGCGGGCGCAACCTCTTAAAAAGTTTAGCGGGTCGGCACGACCTCCAGCCAGTACCCGTCCGGATCCTCCACAAAATAGATGCCCATGGAGGGGTTCTCATAGCAGATGCAACCCATCTCCTGGTGCTTTTTGTGGGCGGCCTCGTAGTCGTCGGTCTGAAAGGCCAGGTGGAACTCGCACTCGCCCAAATCATAGCGGCCCACCTTCTCCTTCAGCCAGGTCAGCTCCAACTCGAAGGAGCTCTCCTCATTGGCCACATACACAATGATAAAGCTTAAGTCCGGGGCTGTTTTGCGGCGGACCTCCGTTAAGCCGAAGGCTTCTTTGTAGAAGGCCAGGGATTTTTCCAAATCGGTTACGTTGTAATTTTCGTGAATCATTTTGAATTTCATAAGGAAATCCTCCTTTTTGGTTGATAGGAGACAGCATTTTGAATGCCACGTCCCAAGCGGAGGGGCGTAGGGCTGTCTCTGAATGGCTGTTTTAGCAGGTTACTTGCCAGGAATCGCCGGGACCTGGGGCAGCAGCTTTAAAAATTCCTCCGTGGAGGCCGTCACCGGAAGCCCGGTGTTGACGGCGGCCACAAGCTGCCGGGAAGGGATGCGCTCCCTGGTCTTTAACACATATAACTCCGGCATTTCCGGGGTCAGGCAGTAGTCGGGGATGAAGGCGATCCCCAGGCCGATTTTGGCCAGGTCGATGAGAAGGTCGTTGCTGCTTAGCTCTATCTCCGGGATCAGCTCCAGCTGGTGCTGTAAAAACAGGTTGTGCAGAAATTCGCTGGTGGTGCTTTTCTGGTCCAAGGTCATGATAGGGTACCGCTTTAATTCCTCAAAGGGGATCTCCTGCTGCTTCAGGTCAAAATAGGCAGGGTTGGCAATGAACACGTCCCGGAAGGAAAGCACGGTCTTCTGGATGTAGGAAGGGTTCAGCTTGGGATTGGGGGAGTTGCTGATGATCAAATCCACCTTTCCCTGGGTGAGCAGCTCCACGCAGCTTAAGGAAGTGGCGTTGGTGACCTTGATGGGCACGGAGGGAAATTGTCTGTGGAACTCCTTTAAATAGGGAACCAGAAAGTACCGGCAAATGGTGTCGCTGGCTCCGATGTGAAGCTGGCCTAAGCCCAGCGTGGCGGCGTCCAGCAGCTGATTTTCTCCCCGCTCGATGAGGTTCATGGCCGGCTCGATGTGCTTTAATAAAATTTTCCCGGCAGGGGTGAGCTGTACCCTTTTGGTGCTTCTGACAAAGAGGGGCTGTCCCAGCTTGCGCTCCAGGGTTTTGATGGACTGGCTGACGGCGGACTGGGAGATGAACAGCTTCTTGGAGGCCTCGGAAAAGCTTAAGGAGGAGGCCACCTGGTAGAATACCTTGTATAACTCGTAGTTGATGTCCATAGAGCTCATCCTTTCTTTGGTGGGAACAGCAGTGGGAGTACCTTACGTCCCTGCGCGGAAATAGAATAAATCGTTTCGCGTACTGTCCGGGCGTGCAGAATCCTGCTTGCGGGATTCCTTTTTATTAGGGATACTATGATTTAATTATAAGCGCAGTTTATAAATGTGTCAATGAAAAAGAGTGAGATTTTCACGCGCATTTCTCATCAGCAGACCATGGAAAGACGCCGGCATTTGGCGAACCGGACATTTGCTGGCAGAGAGACCAAAACTTATAAAGCTGGCAGAGAGACCAAAACTTATAAATAAGATTAAATATATTAATTATACTAATTATTAAGAATATGATACAATCGGGGTAACAAAAGGAATCAGAGAGGCAGCCCTTTTGTCCGCACCGCCAGGATGAGGCTTGTGAGGGCGATGGATAAGGCTCTCTGGAAAATGCCAACAAAATCCACAGGAGGTTATCATGAGCAGCGTAAAAAGAGTTTATGTAGAGAAGAAAACTCCCTATGCGGTACAGGCCAAAGAGCTTGCGTCCGAGATCAAAAGCTATCTTGGCATTTCCACCGTCACCGGGGTGCGGGTGTTGATCCGGTACGACATTGAGAACATTTCCCAGGAGGTTTACGAGAAAGCATTGGGCACTGTATTTTCCGAGCCTCCCGTGGATGACGTGTATGAGGAGACCTTTGATCTGAGAGGAGGCACGGCCTTCAGCGTGGAATTCCTGCCGGGCCAGTTCGACCAGCGGGCGGATTCCGCCGAGCAGTGTGTAAAGCTTCTTGACGAGGAGGAGGACCCCATCATCCGCACAGCCACCACCTATGTGTTGGAGGGGACTCTTTCGGAGGAACAGCTTGCCGCCGTCAAGAACCATTGCATCAATCCGGTGGATTCCCGGGAGACGGGAATGGAGAAGCCAAAGACCCTGGTGCAGAATTTCCCCGAGCCGAAGGACATTCTGATCCTGGAAAATATGCCCGGAAAATCGGATTTTATCGACATGCCGGAGGCCGAGCTAAAGGAGCTTTACGATTCCTTCAATCTTGCCATGACCTTCAAGGATTTTCTCCATATCCAGAACTATTTCCGGGGGGAGGAGAAGCGCAATCCCTCCATGACGGAGATCCGGGTGCTGGATACCTACTGGTCCGACCACTGCCGGCACACTACCTTTTCCACGGAGCTTACGGACGTGACCTTCGGGGAGGGCTATTACAGAAAGCCCATGGAGGAGACCTACGAGGATTACCTGAATACTCATAAGGATTTGTATCAGGGCCGGGACGATAAATTTGTCTGCCTGATGGATCTGGCGCTGATGGCCATGAAGCGCCTGAAAAAGGAAGGAAAGCTGCAGGATCAGGAGGAGTCCGACGAGATTAACGCCTGCTCCATCGTGGTTCCCGTGGAGGTGGACGGGCAGACCGAGGAGTGGCTGGTGAATTTTAAAAATGAGACCCACAACCATCCCACGGAGATCGAGCCCTTCGGCGGAGCCGCCACCTGTCTGGGTGGAGCCATCCGGGACCCCCTGTCCGGGCGCACCTATGTCTACCAGGCCATGCGGGTGACGGGAGCCGCGGACCCCACGGTCTCGGTGAAGGATACCCTGCCGGGCAAGCTGCCCCAGAAGAAGCTGGTGCGGGGAGCGGCCCAGGGCTACAGCTCCTACGGCAACCAGATCGGTCTGGCCACCGGTTATGTGAAGGAGATCTATCATCCCGATTATGTGGCTAAGCGCATGGAGATCGGCGCCGTGATGGGGGCTGCTCCCAGACGGGCCGTGCAGCGTCTTACCTCCGATCCGGGCGACATCATCATTTTGCTGGGCGGGCGCACCGGGCGCGACGGCTGCGGCGGGGCCACCGGTTCCTCCAAGGCTCATAATACCCAGTCCATCGACACCTGCGGCGCGGAGGTCCAGAAGGGAAATCCCCCCACCGAGCGGAAGATCCAGAGACTGTTCCGCCGGGAGGAGGTTGCCCATATCATCAAGAAATGCAATGACTTCGGAGCCGGCGGCGTGTCCGTGGCCATCGGCGAGCTGGCGGACGGCCTTCGGGTGCAGCTTGACAAGGTGCCGAAGAAATACGCCGGCCTGGACGGCACGGAGATCGCCATTTCCGAATCCCAGGAGCGGATGGCGGTGGTGGTATCCCCGGAGGATGTGGACAAGTTCTTGGCTTACGCCGCTGAGGAGAATCTGGAAGCCGTGGCGGTGGCCGTGGTGACCGAGGAGCCCCGGCTGGTACTGGAGTGGAGAGGCAAGGAGATCGTAAATATCTCCAGAGCCTTCTTAAATACCAACGGTGCCCATCAGGAGACGAAGGTGGCCGTGGACATTCCGGCGCGGGAGGAAAACTTCTTTGAGATAAAAGAGATTCCGGGCGTCTCGGAGGCCCTTGAAAATGGCGATGTGAAGAAAGCCTGGCTTGCCACCCTGTCCGATTTAAACGGCTGTTCCCAGAAGGGTCTGGTGGAGCGGTTTGACGGCTCCATCGGCGCGGGAAGCGTGTTCATGCCCTACGGCGGAAAATATCAGCTCACCGAGACCCAGAGCATGGTGGCCAAGCTCCCGGTTCAGACCGGAACCTGCGACACCGTGACCATGATGGCCTATGGCTTTGACCCCTATCTGTCCTCCTGGAGCCCCTATCACGGCGCCGTTTACGCCGTGCTGGAATCCATGGCCCGGATCGTGGCCGCCGGAGGCGATTATAGGAAGATCCGTTTCACCTTCCAGGAATATTTCCGCAGGATGAGCGAGGAGCCCAGCCGCTGGAGCCAGCCCTTCGCGGCCCTGCTGGGAGCCTACAGCGCCCAGATCGGTTTTGGCCTTCCCTCCATCGGCGGCAAGGATTCCATGTCGGGAACCTTCAATGACATTGACGTTCCCCCCACTTTGGTGTCCTTTGCGGTGGATGTGGCAAAGGAGCGGGACATCATCACGCCGGAGTTAAAGCAGCCCGGCAGCAAGCTGGTTCTGTTCCGAATCCAGAAGGACGCCTACGATCTGCCTGTCTATGAGCAGGTGATGAAACTGTATGACGCGGTGCATGCGCTGATCCAGAAGGGCGTGATCCTGTCCGCCTATGCCCTGGACGGCAAGGGCCTGGCGGCGGCGCTGAGCAAAATGGCCTTCGGCAACAAGCTGGGCGTGGCCGTGGACAGCGGGGCTGTAACGGCGGAGGAGCTGTTTGCTCCCGGCTTCGGCGATCTGGTGGCGGAGGTTTCAGCGGATAAGCTGCAGCTTTTGCAGGAAGTGATGGAGCAGGCAGGCTTTGCCGGGCAGGCAGGCGCAGGGAAAACGGAAGAGCAGGCAGCGCGTTGGAATGCTGCCGTATGGCAGATCGTGGGAGAAGTAAAGAAGTCCCCGAAATTCGTCTGGGGCGCGATGGAGCTTTCTATGGAGGAGGCCCTGGAGGCCTGGACAAAGCCCCTGGAGAAGGTGTTCCCCACCAGAGCTACCCAGGAGACGGAGGTGCTGGATACCGGACTTTACAGCGCAAAGGATATTTATGTGTGCCGGAACAGGGTGGCAAAGCCCACGGTATTTATCCCGGTGTTCCCGGGCACCAACTGCGAGTACGACAGCGCCAGGGCCTTTGAGCGGGCGGGGGCCAATACCATCGTGAAGGTGTTTAAGAACTTAAGCGCCTCGGATATCCGGGATTCCGTGGAGGAATTTGCAAAGGCCAT
>CALWDR010000228.1 GCA_944376745.1 uncultured Lachnospiraceae bacterium | reverse complement strand
AGACATATTTCGCGTTGATTTTCTTCAGCAGCTCCTGGGCCGTGGCGGAAGCCGCGTGATGGCACTCGTCCAGGATCACCATCCCGTAGGAATTTAATTTTTCATGAAAAGCCCCTCTCTTATAGAGAGAGCCGATCATGGCAATGTCAACGATCCCGGTCAGCGTGTCCTTTCCGCCCTTTAAAATTCCAATAACGCTTTTATGCGTCTTTACCCGTCCCGTCTTCGTCCGGTATTCCGGCGGGTCCTCGTCGATCTGCAAAAAACGCTCCAGCTCCTCCTTCCACTGGGCGATCAGATCGGTATTTTCCAGTAAGATCAAGGTATTCACGCCGCGCTTCGCGATCAGATAGCTGCATACGACGGTTTTCCCAAAGGCGGTGGCCGCGCTCAATATGCCGTTGTCGTAGGCCAACAGCCGCTGGGCAGCCAGATCCTGCTGCATGCGCAGCTCTCCCCGGAAAGCTGCCCGGATGGGCCGTCCCCCTTCCCTCTGGTCCTCGATCTCACAGGCGATCTGCGATTTTTCACATTCCGCCAGGATATTTTCCAGTAAGCCTCGCGGGACTTTGATGTAGCCGTCGATGTCCGCCCCCATATAGATGGTGCTGAACTGATAGTAATTGGAGTACCCCAGACGCTTGTTTTTATAATAGACCGGATTGTCAAAGGCGGCCATGCACCGGAGCTGATTTTGCAGGCGCGGCTTTAGGTTCAGCGCGTCCACATAGACTCCGTCCGCCAGGACGATGTGCATTTTCCCCACCACGTCAGCCGCCATAAAATCGGTCTGACGCTTCCAGGGCCTGGGGCGGTTCCGGACGTCCAAAACCCCCGGAACTGCCGTTCCTTCCCCAAGCTCTGCCTGCCACCTGGCAATATGCGCCTCCACCTCCGTCTGGGACAGCCTTTTTGTCTGCAGCAAACGCTTCCACTGATCGGGATAGGCATTCCAGTTTCCATCCACAAACGCGCTGTTTCCCTGTTTCAGGGCCTGCCCCTGCAGCGGCAGCGCGATCAGATTTCCGATGGACTGGGCCGCGTCCTGGGAGGGATACATCCTGTCATAGTAGCGAAAGGATTTCAGATTGATGAAAGCCGCGCCCTTGTCCAGGAGCAGAAATCCGAAATTTCTTGCCAGGGAAGCCGGAATGGCATTTTGGAATAAAATCCACACATGGGCGCCTCTCCCGGAGCGGGACCGTTCCACCAGCGCGTCGATGTCATTTTGCCGGCATATGCTGCGCAGCGCGTCCACCTCGTCCAGCCATTCGTTGTCCTCATTGGCAAAATCTGTCCGCTCCGCCTCTTTCTCGTGATTGTCAAAATCAAACACCAGAAATCTGCAGGTACCTTCTGCCAGCAGCGGATACACGCCTATCACATCAGCTCCATCCTCCCGGCGGCCTATCAGGTGAGAAATAATGTGCTCCACCCGAAGCTTCGTCCACTTCGTGTGGGCGCATTCCTCGCAGCTTACCTTCTCCCCCCTCTGTTTTGGGCAGATCTTGTCATCCCAGCGGTTGTCGCATTGGGGATAATAATTTCCGTTTTTGGCTCTTTTGGCAAATACGTCCTCCCGCCCCCAAAATCTGGAGAAAAATTTTTTGGCCAGGTCTCTGTCAATGAATTGGGGCAAAATCCTGGCTCCCTGGTCCAGATCGTATTCCTCCGCCCTGGTCGGCGTGTCCGCAAAAGCTTCGCTGGCCCCACAGGGAATATTGGCATTTTTCAGAAGCGCCCGAAGCTCCTTATTTTCTGCCTGCAGGTTCCTCACCAATTTTCTGAGAGAATCTAAATCGTAGCCGTCTACCTTCATAATAAATGCGCCCTGTTTTCAAAAATTTTCTATTCTAAGCGTCCAACGCACAGCTCATCTCATACCACTGCTCCCCGCCCCAGGAGGATGCGGCGATTCCGCGATTGTGAAATCCCATCTTCTCATACATCCCCACCCTGGATTCCAGGCAGGTCAGGATCAGAAGCCGTCGGCCTCTCTCCCGCTCTCTATCCGCATACTGACACACGATCTCCTTTGCCAGCCCCTGCCCACGATATTCCGGGAGCACATCAAGGCCCAGCAGCATGATATTGCGCCCCGCCGGATCATGGAGCTTCGCATCTGTAAAAAATGCGTCCCGGAAGGAAGCCTCACCGGTGGCAAGGCCGTTTAAAAATCCGGCGATTTTTCCCGTCTCCCGGTCAACGGCCACCAGAAACAATTCCGGCGCCATGGCAACCCGCTCCTTCATCATCTTCTCGGAGCAGGCCTCGTTGGGCGGAAAGCAGACCTGCTCGATGGACGCGGCCTGATCCGCTTCCTCCGGGAGGATCTCCCGGAACTCGAACCGCTGGTTTATGGTTTTATCGGAAAGGCCGGGGGATTTTGCTGCGGTACTTTCGTGTTCTTTTTTACGGGTCATTTTTGGTACTCCTTATTTCTTTGACCCGGACTGGCCGGGCCGTACAATTTCTTTGACCCGGTCACTGGCCGGGCCGTACAATTTCTTTGCCCCGGCCACTGGCCGAGCCGTACAATTTCTTTGATCCGGTCACTGGCCGAGCCGTTCAGAATCTCATTTGCGAATCAATTTGCAGATCGGAAGGACAGCTTCTCCGAAAAATTCGCAAGTCAGAAGGACAGCTTCTCCAAAAAGCCTTCCAGATCAAAATCAAAAAAGGTATCGAAGGGAATCTCAACCTGATACTTCTTTGCGAACCAGTTTATGAATTCGCCTGTGGGCTCCTTCGCACGGTTATAGGCCTCCTCCAGATCTTTTTTCATGTTGTCCCGTACCTCGTAGGCCTCCCCCGGATCGGCATAGACGATCCCATAAAATTTTCCAAAGCTGAAATAAATTTCATACTGGTCGTCCGGCGAGGAAAAAATGCTCAGTTCCACAGTCTCGTCATATACCTCGTCCAGTTCCAGATAGGTATTCTTATAATGCCGCTGCGCCTCCGTAAAGCTATCGGTAACGTCTCTCCACTCTGCCATTTGTTTGT
>CALWDR010000227.1 GCA_944376745.1 uncultured Lachnospiraceae bacterium | reverse complement strand
TGCTCCGCACTGCGTGCTCCCGCTGTCTGCGTTGCACTTCGGTCGGCGCTAAACAGGTGCCACTGGCACCTAGCGCCCTAAAACACCTCAAATCCGCTCATTTTTCTCCGAAAAATGGCTACTTTTCGGTGTTTTGCGGGGTGCTAAACGTCCAGTGGACGTTTGCTCAGCACCGGCCGAAGCGGAGCGTAGATCCCAAAGTCATGCTTTTTCATGCAAGCATGAAACGCATGACCTTTTGACCCTGGTATTATATAAAATAATGTAGGCATACGTCCCTGCGCATACAAGAGCCGCAGGCGAAAAAATATGCTGCAGAAAACACGAATAAATTTTCCGGTTTCCCAAAAGCCGGGAAACCTTGCCCCGCTGGCTGTTTCCTTTTTCGGAAATGTTTTCTTTCTGACATTTCCTGCTTTGGGAAGCGCTGGAAACGGTTTCTCCCGGCCTTTCCTGCCCTGGGACCCGGCCCAAAGAAAATATCCGAAAAAAGGGCTTGCATAAATGGAAAAATGAATGTATAATTATGCAGTACGAAAATTTTATTCAGGAAAAGAGCGTGAAGTTATGATAAAAGCAGGAATCATCGGAGCCACCGGGTATGCCGGCGGGGAGCTGGTCCGCATTTTGCTGGGCCATAAAGACGTGGAGATCAAATGGTACGGCTCCAGAAGCTACATTGACAAAAAGTACGCGGATGTGTATCAGAATATGTTCCAGCTGGTGGAGGACACCTGTCTGGACGACAATATCGAGGCTCTGGCGGATCAGGTGGATGTGATCTTTACGGCCACGCCCCAGGGATTTCTGGCGGGGCTTTTGACAGAGGAGATCCTAAGCAAGGCCAAGGTCATCGATTTAAGCGCCGACTACCGCATCAAGGACGTTTCGGTCTACGAGGCCTGGTATAAGCTGGAGCACAAGAGCCCCCAATTTCTCCCGGAGGCGGTGTACGGCCTCTGCGAGCAGAACCGGGAGGCCATTAAGAAGGCCAGGCTGGTGGCCAATCCGGGCTGCTATCCCACCTGTTCCTTCTTGAGCATCGCGCCTCTGGCCAGGGCGGGCTATATCGATATGAAGACGCTGATCATTGATGCCAAATCCGGCACCTCCGGGGCCGGGCGGGGGGCCAAGGTGGACAATCTCTACTGTGAGGTCAACGAGAACATCAAGGCCTACGGCGTGGCCAGCCACCGCCATACGCCGGAGATCGAGGAACAGCTTTCCTACGTGGCCGGGGAGCCGGTGACTTTGAATTTTACGCCCCATCTGGTGCCCATGAACCGGGGGATTTTGATTACGGCTTACGCCAACGTCCGGGAGGGTGTCACCGAAGAGATGCTGCGCGGCGCCTATGAGGAGGCTTACGGGCAGGAAAGATTCGTCCGGTTCCTTGCGCCCGGCGTCTGTCCCCAGACCAAATGGGTGGAGGGCAGCAATTTCGTGGATGTGAACGTGGTCTACGATGGGCGCACGGGCCGGGTCATCATGCTGGGCGCTATGGATAACCTGGTGAAGGGCGCCGCCGGCCAGGCGGTGCAGAACATGAACCTGATGTTCGGCCTGCCGGAGGATATGGGACTTACGCTGGTCCCCATGTTCCCGTAAAAGCGTGTTTTGCGGGTACGTATTTTGGCAGGAGGCTATTATGAAGATACAGAGCTTTGGCGGGAGGCGGCCATGAAAATACGAAAAATGACGGTGGAGGATTACGATCAGGTGTATGCCCTGTGGAAGACCATCAAGGGCTTCGGCATCCGCAGTATCGACGATTCCCGGGAGGGCGTGGAGCGCTTTGTGCTAAGAAACCCCACCACCAGCATCGTGGCGGAGGAGGAGGGGAAGATCATCGGAGCCATCCTCTGCGGCCACGACGGGCGGAGGGCCTGCTTCTATCACGTCTGCGTGAAGGAGGAGTACCGCAAGCACGGCGTGGGCAAACAGATGGTGGAGATGGCCCTGGCGGCTCTCAGGGAGGAGAAGGTCTGCAAGGTGAACCTCATCGCCTTTCAGACCAACCAGGTGGGAAACCGTTTCTGGCAGAGTCTGGGATGGAGCTTCCGCAGCGATGTGAATTATTACGAGTACAATCTGAACGAGGAAAATGTGACCACATTTCAGTAAGATACAGGAGACGGTCCAAGGCGCCGCGGGAGCGGATATTTTCATGAGAAAACGCGGGAGCGGATATTTTCGTGAGAAAACGCGGGAGCGGATATTTTCAGAAGAAAACGCCAGAGCGGATATGCTTATATAAAAACTTCAGAAAAGAGAGAGGAAATATTTATGGAGATCATACAGGGCGGCGTCACAGCCGCCAAAGGCTTCAAAGCCGCAAGCACGGCGGCGGGAATCAAATATCAGGGCAGGCCGGATATGGCTATGCTTCTCAGTGCGGTCCCGGCGGTTTCGGCGGGCACCTTTACCAGCAACGTGGTGAAGGCGGCCCCGGTGCAGTGGGACCGGAAAGTGGTAAGCGAAGAGACTTACGCCCAGGCGGTGGTCATCAACGCGGGGATCGCCAACGCCTGCACCGGGGCCGAGGGTCTTGGGTACTGCAAGGAGACGGCGAAGGCGGTGGAGGAGAGGCTTCAGATCCCCCAGGATCAGGTGCTGGTGGCTTCCACCGGAGTCATCGGCAAGCAGCTTCCCATGGAGCGGTTGCGGGCGGGTATTGAGGCCATGATACCGAAGCTTTCCGAAAGTATCGAAAGCGGCCCTGAGGCGGCAAAGGCCATCATGACCACCGACACCCGGGAGAAGGAGGCGGCGGTGACCTTCACGGTGGGCAGCAAAACCGCCACCCTGGGCGGCATGTGCAAGGGTTCCGGGATGATCCACCCCAACATGTGTACCATGCTGGCATTTCTCAGCACGGACGTGTCCATCTCCAAGG
>CALWDR010000226.1 GCA_944376745.1 uncultured Lachnospiraceae bacterium | reverse complement strand
TCGACTAACAACAATTTCCTTTATATAGATTGGTACCACTGCCAGACAAGCAAGTACCGCAACATTTTTTTCATAATTTACTCCCCCTCACTAAGCGGACAGGTCCTTTGGATCTGCCCGCTTTACCATATCGTTCTTATTGATTTTTTTAAAGCCAATGCCCCTGTCAGGCATAGCGCACTTAGGAGCAGCTCATATTTTGTCCGAAGCAGCAGCTCCTTTTTCTGATATTCCTTTTCCAGCAGTTGTTCCCGATTCTCCGGTGTGAAGCCAAGTCCCTCCAGTGCTTTTTGCTGACTTTCTACTAAATCCTGCCGTTGAAAACAGACACGAATCTGTCCGGCGGAATCCTGCGGGTTTCTCTCTGTTTGGACACAAAAAACCTGCGGCTGTTCTTTCTCCAGAATGCCCTCCGCCAGACGCAATTTTACGGTGTACAAAGGCTTGTTTTGCGCGGCAGCGGGCTCAGTACCAGACTTGCCCTGCCCGGTACTGCTGCCCGCTTCCACAGGCATACAAACCGCCCGCAATTCCTCTTTCTGACCTCCAAAACGCTCATAGGCCGGCGGATTCATATAGAAAATCGTTGTTGCCCCGGATACTGCTATGCCGTAAGCCTCCTCTAAATACTCCTCCGACAAATAGATACAGGAAATGGTATACTCCTTTCCCTGATACCAAATTGTAACCTGCCTTTCCTGCTGGCGGCTGACTGCCGCTACAGTTTCCAGGGACGCGATTTCAGAAAACCGTCCGCCTCCACCGCTATTCTCTCCTCCCGTAAACATGCCGGCGCTTCCGCTGTCTGTCAGAATATACTCCACCGGAGCATTGACCAAACGGTAAAGCTCCGTTCCCCGCCAGAACGCACAGGCCAAAAATCCCACAGCCGCCAAGATCAGCAGTAACATCACCTTCACCGCATCATTCTGTTTTCTCAATTTCAAAAACCTTTTCCAGCCGCTCATGTCCGCTTTCTTCCTACACCTCTTTTTCCTTTTGTTTCCGGCGGATCTTGCGCGCAGCAAGCACTCCCCCGCAGACACACAGCAAAACCGTGATCACCGCCATCAAAGCCCACCACTGGCCGGGTTCATCCTCCGGCTCTGCTGCCGCCTCTGAAAATGGGGAATGGATGGCCGCCGTAAAGGTCATCTTCTGGGAATGCTCCTGCCCCGACGCATCCTCATAGTAGAAAATCAATGTTCCCTCCGTCTCCCCGTAGGGGCTGTTTCCCTCCGACAGGCCTCCCACAGATATCTGGGTACTGCCTGTCGCCAGGGTTCCGGGTTCCATATCTCCGATGAAGATCGTTCCCTGAGGCGTCAGTCCGTCAGCCTCAAGCTCTGCCCGGACATTGTAAACCCTGCCGCGCCCCAGATTCATGGCCTGCACCTGCACCTGTGTCACATCCCCCACCTCCATTCGTTCCGGCATAGGCGGACATTCAAATTCCAGATTTACAGGCTGTCTGACAGACAACTTGGCCCGTCCGCTTCCGGCGTACACGCTCCCCTCAGCGTCCGCATAATCCATGGAAAGCTCCAGACTGTACTGGCCCTCCGGGGCGGCAGCATCCACCCTGCAATCAAAGGATACCACACAGGCCTCCCCCGCCGGTACCGAATCAATATAAACGCTGTCGGAAGGACTTAAAAGCGTAAGGTATTCCTCCGGAGCAGACACCGTCACCGTCAGATTCCGGATCTGCTCCGACTGGCTGGTATTTCTCAGGGTGATCTCGGCAGTCAGCTCATCTCCGGAAAAGATCTCCTCGTTGGAATACCGATAGGACTCCACCAGCAGCTTGGGCGCAAAGACCGGCGGCTCCTCCGGCAGGGGCTCCTCCTCCGGCACTGCGTTCGGGTCTTTGCCGTCCGTAATGGTGACGTAAACCGTATAGGAAAAGGACAGAGCATTTCCGCTCTCATCCATCCCCTCCACGGTGAGCGTCACCGGATAACTGCCGTTATACCGCTCCGGCAAAAGCTCCAGAGAAAAAGAGGCCACGAAGCTCTCCACCTCAGCCGCTCCATGATTCACCCTGTGTCTTTGCAGTAAAAGGTTCCTGTCATAATTTTTATAGACAAAGGGCGTACCGGAGGATTCCCCCAGATTCAGCGTCCCCCGCAGCGTGTTGTTGCAGACGGAAGCTCCCTCCTCCCCCTCTATAACCAGGGGAATCACCACCAACGCGCAGCCGTTCTCCACCCTGGGAATATACCCCTCCGAATAAGAGCAGTCCATCCCTTCATAAAGATTCTGGTTGTCAATGACCAGCATAATCCCGGCGGACGGAGTCTCATCTTCCGGCGCCTGGCTCTCTGCGTCCCCTTCTGTCTTAGGTGGATTCCCGTCTTCCTCCGCTCCCCAGGCTTCCTCCATCACTGCCATCTCCGAAGACTTCCTGCTCTCCTCTATCACTGCCATCTCCGAAAGCTTCCTGCTCTCCTCCTCCATCACTGCCATCTCCGAAGGCTTCCTGTTCTCCCTGAACTCCCCGGCTGCCGCCCGCACAGGAAAAAGCCCCAGGCATATCAGCTCCAGGCATACCGCAACCCCTATGCAGAGCGCTCGCCCCCCTTTTTTGCCTCTCACCCCGAATCCTCTCATTTCCATTCCTCCATCTCATGTACGACGTCACACAGCTCTTCGATGTCCTGCGCATTGTGGCTGGCCAGAAGGATTGCCTTCCCCTGCGCCTTCAGTTCCTTCATCAGCCTCCGCATGGCGGCGGCTCCCTCCTTGTCAAGTCCGTTAAAGGGCTCGTCCAAAATCAACACATCCGGATTTTCCATAATCGCCTGGGCAATGCCCAGACGCTGGCGCATCCCCAGAGAATATTTGGCCACCGGCTTTTTCAAGCCCGGCGAAAGCCCCACCTTGGCCATAGTCTCCTGAATTTCCCGTTTCCCGATCTGCCCCTTCAGCTCCGCCAGAATCCTGAGATTCCGGAAACCGCTTACATGGGGCAGAAATCCCGGCGTCTCGATGATCACGCCAATGCGCTCCGGAAAATCACATTCCCGGCCCACTAGCCTGCCGTTCACACGTATCGTTCCCTTGTCCGGCTGCAGAAATCCACAGATACATTTCATCAGCACCGTTTTTCCACTGCCGTTTCGTCCGACGATCCCGCAGATCTGTCCCGGCAAAATGGTGAGGTTCACATCCGAAAGCACCTGCTCTCTGCCAAAAGCCTTGTCTACATGCTCCACCCGTACTCCTTTTTCGCAATCCATTGACGCCTCCTACCGCCTTTCCGTTCCGGTAAAATGAAAGGCATATTTTTTTATCCGAAGCATGGAAAGCCCAAAAAACACCAGGCTTGCCGCCCCAAAAAATACATAGGATACCCACAGCTTGGGCAGATTGTCATACCCGAAATTGTGCATATGATACGTGGCGTGATTCAGCGGGGAGATCCAGCCGAACAAAATGTTGGCCGTCTTCATCTGCTCCGGAGGAATATCGAACCAGCCCGCTATCAGATCAGGCTTTAAGACCGCCCCCAATCCGCTAAAAAGGATTCCGCCAACGGTTCCGCCATTTTCCCGCCACAGGTTCAGATACAGCATCAGACTCGCCATCATCAGCGCATATCCCAGCATAAGTCCGAAAATATGCGCCATACTCTCGTAGGGGAAGGACAGCTCCATCACCTTCACAAAAGAGGGGATATACAGCTCGCTTCCAATATTGGAATATCCCAGGATCGCCGCCGTTCTGCTCCAGAGATTCGCCGTATAGGCCCTTCCACCCGCAAGCACACAGGTGGAGAGCAGAATAAATACCATCAATACCATTGTGGCCGCCACCAGATACAGAATCTGTCCCAGCATCCATACTTTCCGGTTCATGCGGATCAGAAACAGCGGCACCTCGCTGCCCAGATTCGGCATATCGGCAAACAGCAGCAGCAAAAGCAGCGAGATTACCAGTACGGAAACCGCATCCCCGAAGGTCCAGATAAAAGGCTCCGCGATCTGCAGAAGCGAATCGTGCTTTTCTGAGAAGCGCACCACCTTGTCCGACAGCAGAAAGCAGAGAATGAACGCCAGGCAGAAGACCAGCACGATCTGCGGGTTTCTCCTCCAACGGCGAAAATCGGCGGCTGCCGCCAACAGCACCTGACGGACCTTATCCACGGGCAATACACCTCCTTAGAATCTCGTAATACAGAAACAGCAGCAGCAAAAGCAGGCTTCCCAGCAGCAGTCCGATCCCCTGCCAGCCCCCGATCCAGGTGTGGGACGGCGCGATCCACTCGTAGGGGTACAGGCAATACAGCCATGGAAAATAGCGCTCATGAAGAATCACCAGCAGGTAGCAGAGTACAAAAGCCCCTCCATAGGCAATGTAACGGCTTCTGGTGAAAGCCCCCAGCACCGCCGATACCGCCGCCCACAGCATCCCCGACAAAAATACCAGCCACAGGTTGATATCCGAAGCCTCCTCCCGAAACAGCCAGACATAGGCCAGGCCGGGCAGCAGCTCCACCAGTCCGCCGCTTAGGATGCAGGAAAAATATTTTCCAAAAATGTAAGCATTTACGCCGGCACGCGCCAGGGCAGCCTTCCAAAATCCGCTCTGCTCCTCCAAAAGCCAGGCTGTGGTATAAGGAAGAACGGCCAGCACCGACACACTGACGCGATACAGCTGCGAATCAAAGCCCGATTTCATCAAAATAAAAATCCCCGCCGCAAGCCCCGCCAGAAATCCTCCGGAACACAGGGCCCGCTTCATATCTGACTCAAAGCTGTTCATCCTAATACCCCAGCGTCTGACTGATCACCGAGCCGTCAATGGCATTTACCGTAAGAAGGCTTCCCTTCCGGTTTCTTGTGCCCAACTCTGTGGTGTATGTTCCCTCAAAACTCCATACCGGCACCAGCAGGCCCGTATCAAAGCTGTCCGCCTCGCTGATCCTCATGTAATTCAAGGTTACCCGGTCAATCTGAATGTCCACCTTCTCTCCCTCCCGCGCGCCGGTGACCACGATCATCTGCTCAAATATATCCCGGATCTCCGTAAAAGGCTTCATACTGGCCTTATCCACCACCGTCTCCGTGACCTCCAGGGGATTCAGATAATAAAATCCCACGATCCCGTTGTCATTGACATATACCAGCACGCTCTCTCCGTGCCATTCCTGCTTGCTATATTCCTCTCCGCTCCACTCCTCGGCAAATTTTCCGATTCCCTGATTTTTGACAAAGGCACCGTCTATGTTCCGATAATAGCGGAAAATGTAAACCTTGCGGTATTCCAGTATCCCGTTGTCATTTATAATCTCCTGGCAATAAATATCACTGTCATAGCATTGATACTCCTTTAGCCCCAGCTCATCCATCAGCGCCTGGGCCTGTCCCTCTGCCTCCTCCTCTGATATGGTCAGCGGCTCCCCTGCGCTTTCCCGGTATTCTTCTATGGGCGGAATTGTCATGGATGAGTTCGGCTCCTCGCTGGCCTTCCATGGCTCCCCGGCAGTGCCGTCCTGCTCCAACGGCGAAATCACCGCCAGACTACTCGTGTCAAAAATACCTATTGAGCTGCACTTTGTATACCGGAGACAGTTTCCATAATCTTTATTGTTTTGAACATATAGCTCCCGATGAACGCCGTCCCCACCGTCGCTGATGCCATCGAAAAAGGAACCGTCCTGGTCAAAATCTCCTTTCCTGTCAAAATATAAATCCCCCTCTGTCAGATCTTTCACCAGATGCAGCTGTCCGTCCGACTTATAGTCCTCCAGGGGAATCTCCTTTGGAGCGCTCTCATACTGTTCCTGGAGACGGTCAATGGCGCTCTGATATTCCTCCCGATAAATTTCCACGGTCCTCTCATCATAAATTCCTTCCTTCGCCTGTTCCTCTACAGACTTCATGTTGTCCTTATAAAATTGAATGTTCTCTTCAATGCTGCTTTTGGTGGGCAGAAGCAGGGCCGCCCCCTCGTACAGCTCCACCCCCGGCATCAGCGCCTGCCGGGCCTTATCCAGAAATTCCTGGGTAATCTCCTTCCTTCCCACACGAAACACCGACATGGTATCGCTCTTTGGAATATCCACCTTAGCGTTCACATGCACGGTAACGCCCAGGCTGTCATCGGAAAAAGAATTCTGATAACTGTTATAAGCTTCCGCTACCTCCTCCACCTTCTTGATGCCGCTCTCCTCGTCCTCCGCCTGGCTCACCATCTTATCAAAGTCCTTGTTGGTCACAATAGAGCTTTCCGGATTTTCCTGACAACCGGAAAGAACCAGAAATATGACCGCCATCCCCATGCAGAGCATTTGTTTTTTACACATCCCATTATCCTCCTGCCTGTCCTGTAAAAATGATACCAGGGTCAAAGGGTTCTGCTTTTCGACCCCCGCATCATAAAATCCATGCTGACATGATTCTAGCATGGATTTTTACATCAAGTATTCATCGGTTTTTAAACAAATTGTAAACGTATCACCGTTCCCCTGCCGGGCTGGCTTTCCACCTCGATCCGGCAATGGTGCAGTCTGGCGATCAGCGCCACCAGCGCAAGCCCCAGGCCGGCCCCGCCGGATTTCCGGCTTCGGGATTTATCTATCATATAGAAAGGCTCCCAGATCCGTTCCTGCTCCTCACCTGGAATCCCCTTTCCGAAATCCTCCACCTCGATATAATCGTTTCCGGCCCGAAGCAAAATCCGCCCTCCCGGTTCACTGGCCTTCACTCCGTTGTCGATCAGATTGACCAGCGCCTCCGTCATCAGGTCCCTGTCCATATAAAATTCCTGTTCCTGGCCGCTGCAGGAGAGGGTCACGCGCTTTTCCCGCAGCTTTTCCCGGCAGACTTTGGCAGCCCCCTCAAAAATCTCTTTTACGGGCTGCTTCACCAGCGGCAGCTCTCCATGTCCGTCCAGCTCCAGCAGCTTCATCATTTTCAGGGACAGACGTTCCAGTCTCCCGCATTCCTGGTAAATATATAAGAGTGCTTCCGCTTTATCCTCCTCACTTAATCTGGCGTGGAGCAAGGTCTGAGCATATCCGGAAATGGCGGTCATGGGCGTTTTCAGTTCATGGGTCAGATTGCCCATAAACAAGGTTTTCTTCCGCTCCGACTCCTGGAGGCTGCGGGTCCGAAGCTCTACCGCCGCCGCCATTTTGTTGAAATTCTCACTGAGCTGGCCAATTTCATCCCGGCTGTTTGCCGTTATCCGCTTCTCATAATGCCCCTCCGCAATCAGCCTGGCGCTTTCGTTCAGCTCCTTTAGGGGCTTCATCACCTTTTTTAACGTCAGCGAAAGAAGCAGGATGGCGCACAGCATCACCCCCGCCGTAACCAATACCAGAAACACGGTTAGTCCCCGCAGCCTCTCCCATACATATGTAATATCCTCAATCCGGTAATAAAACAGCCCGTGAAAGGACGTATCCTGAAACACCAGGTAATGCCGTCCCTCCCAGTCCAGCCTGGCACAATACAGATGATAGCTTCCGGCGGCATCGGACGGATTCTCCTGCGCATAGGACAGACCGCTCAAAAATTCTTTATCGAAAACGGTATGATTAAAAATCTCAACCATTCCCTCACCGGAATCCCAGAAGCAAACGTTATAATCATCGCTTTCTGCCGCCTTGAAAAAATAACGCAGGTACGCCTCATTCTCATAACGGACCCCCAGCTTCTCCAGCCCGTTTTCCAATTCCCCGAAATTCATAACGGCATTCTGTCTCGCCTTTGTATGCGCCTCCTCCAGATAGCTTTGCCTCGTTCTTACCCAGATCAGCACGCTTATCGCGGAAGAGGCCGCAAGCACAGCCAGGCCGCAGATTAAAATGACCCTTGTAATTAGTTTCAAACCGCTAATCCTCCAGACGATACCCGATCTTTGAAACAGTCTTAATGTGCCCGCTCAGCCCCAGCTTTTTTCGAAGCTGCCCCACATGCACGTCCACCGTGCGGGTTTCTCCCACATAGTCCACGCCCCATACCAAATGCAGCAGCTTTTCTCTGGAAATGGCAATATTCCGATTCTTAAGAAGTACGGCCAAAAGTTCAAACTCCATGGGCTTTAACGGAACCTCAACACCGCCTTTGCGCACCGTATGCCCGGCGTAATCGATCTCAATATCCAGAAATCTTTCGCTGTTTCCCGCCTTCCCTGACCGGGCAAGCACCTTTTCCATCCGTACCAGCAGCTCCAGCACCTCGAAGGGCTTGACGATATAGTCCTCCGCCCCTTCGGTAAGTCCCCGGATCTTGGCGCTTAGATCCTCCCTTGCCGTGAGGAAGATCACCGGAATATCATATTGCTTCACCACGGGCAGCAGGGTAAACCCGTCCATTCCCGGCAGCATAATGTCCAAGATTGCCAGGTCATAGTCATGATGTTCCTTTAAATCCTGCGCAGCCTCCTGTCCATCCTGAAAGATCCGAGGCTGGTAATTCGCCACCTTAAGGTTCATGGCGATCATCTTAGCGATTGGCTCCTCATCCTCAACGATGAGTATCTTATTTGGCGGCATACTAAAATCACATCCTTTTGATTTATTATACACATCCGACTGGTTCTGCGCAATTTCCTTCACAATTATTTTTCATTTATAAATATATTTTTTAGAATTTATCCATACTTTGCACACATTTATGGGTTATAGTAGATTTATCAACAATAGAAAGCACGCTTCGTGAACTTTCCATTGTTCTGAAAGAAGTCGGCGGCACAAC
>CALWDR010000225.1 GCA_944376745.1 uncultured Lachnospiraceae bacterium | reverse complement strand
CTTCCATGGGATAAAAGTGTGGTAAATTACATGGAAGGAGATGGTATTTCCGATCCGGAGGCGGCCATTCCGCTTCTCTGGTATCCTTATGATGGAGTTTTGGAAAAAACCAATGGGAAGGAAAGAGACCTTGCGGAAGTCCGTCTTTCTTATATGAATGCGTTAACTAATATCTGGAAGGAAAACTTTTCTTACGGATTAGGCGACTGGTGCCGTTCTCACGGAGTGAAATATATCGGCCATATCATAGAAGATATGAATGCCCATTCCCGTCTTGGAGGAAGCGCAGGACATTATTTCCGGGCTTTGAGCGGGCAGGATATGGCGGGAATTGATGTAGTGCTGAACCAGATCATACCGGGAATGGGGAAATTCTCCAATTCCGCACCCATTGCCGGAGGAATTGCGGATCCGTCCTTTTTCCACTACACCCTGGCACAGCTTGCAGCCTCTCTTTCCAGGATTGAGCCTCATATGCACGGAGAAGCAATGTGTGAAGTCTTTGGCGCTTACGGATGGGGAGAAGGAGCTCCTTTGATGAAATGGCTGATTGATTTTATGCTGGTTCGAGGGATCAACCATTTTGTACCGCATGCTTTTTCTGTAAAATTTCCGAATGAAGACTGTCCGCCCCATTTTTATGCCGGTGGGTGTAATCCGCAGTATGAAGGATTTGCAGCGTTAATGGAATATACGAACAGAGCAGCACATCTGTTAAAAGGGGAAAGCAGGCAGGCACCGGGCGCCGTATTTTATTATGCAGAATCAGAGTGGATGAGTCAGGAAGAGTTTATGTACAGCGATGAACCGGCAAAACTTTTATATGACGCGCATATCGATTACGATATCCTGCCGTTGGATGTGTTGAAGAAAGCGCAGTGCAGGAGTGGCAAGTTCATTGTGAACGGACAGGAACATACTTTTCTTGTTATTCCGCAAGCGGAAAGATACCCAGATGAACTTTTGGAATGTATCAGGCGTTTTGAAAAAGAAGGTATTTTTGTAGCTGTATTAACGGATGCAAAGGTCGGAGATTATTTATTGGAAGAAATCAGAAGGCGCAAGCTTGTCTGGAATTATGACATAGAGGAACCTTTTCTCAGGATTGCTCATTTTAAAGAAAAGGATGCGGATTTCTTTATGATTATGAATGAAGCGCCTTATGACGTAACCTGTGATATTCATTTGCCTGTAGAGGGGAAATATCTTAACTTGAAATTGCTGACCGGTGAAATTACGGCCTCCATGGCCCCAGATGGCAGAATACGTATTCATTTAGCACGGGGAGAATCTGAGATCCTTTATTTCGGAGAGTTCCCACAGGAGGATTATCCGAAGCCATTCAGAGGGAAGGAAGAAAAGGAACTTGACTTAAAATGGGAAATTGCATTAAAAGAAAGCGGAGTGGATGCGGATTTTAAACCTTACAAAAAGGAAGCTGTGCTGGAAAATATCACAGGGAAATCCGCAAAACCCGGTTTTTCCGGAGAAATTTATTATAAGACAAAGATATTGGTGGAAGAGAGGGGAAAATATAGGATTTCTCTGGGTAAGGTCGGCCACACGGCAAAACTGAAAGTAAACGGAAAAGAGTTGGGGATCCGGATCAGTGAACCATATGTCTGGGATGTATCGGAGGTCTTGGAGCCCGGTGAAAATGTGATAGAAGTGGTCGTAGCCAATACGCTGGTCAATCGCATACATGACAATTTTTCCATTTATTTACAGTTGCCTCCCAGCGGTATGATGGGGCCGGTTGTTTTGGAGAAAGGAGGGGAAGACGGAGAGAAAAAAGGCTTTTATAAGTGTGATTTCTGTTGTAAAATAAGCGTGATATAAAATCGCTCCTCTTCTTGTAGAGTTTTGTTTGACACTTATATTGTACCAATGAACGGAGTAGATTCAGTTATGAAAAAAGGACTTTCCATTTTTTCCAAGGTGGCATTTTCAGCATGGATAACGGTAATCGTCTGTGTCTTTGTTGTGGAAGTTTTTAATCTGTTGATCATCTCCAGAAATCAGAAAAGGGCAGAGGAACTTTATGAAAGGTCTCTGAAATATTATTGCGAGTTTTGGGGAGAACGGATGCGGATTCTGAATACATCTATGCTGCAGCTAGCCGGGAGAACGGACAGCGCAGATTATATTACACTTTGTGAGTCGGATGATCAGTTATCCGTTGAGGTCAGCAAGATACAACTCTGTAGGGAGTTGGAGCAGATCGCTGTGCGGAATGATAACCGGATCGGGCTTTTTATCACGGTGCCGGAAAGGGATTGCTTCTTATCTTCTTCACAGGCCTTCAGTGAAGGGGGAGAACGGATACGTCTGGCAATCCAGGATACAATAGAAAGCGAATTTATCCAGAATGTTGGTGAGTGGAGAGTTTTGTGGGCCGGCGATGTGGTTTATCTAGTGCAGATTTATCATATTAGGAGCGGTTATATCGGTGCCATAGTTAAGGGAGAGGAGGTTTTGTCTGAACTGTGGGGCGGAGAGCAAGTTGCCGACGCAGTGGAAATTCGTCAGGAAGATGGAACGGTTATTGCTTATTTTGGAAAACAAGTAGCAGAGGAGGGAAACATTCTTACTTTTGAACAGAAACTAAACCAGACGAACGTCTATCTGACAGCTGTGCTTGCAGATTCCAGATTATACGGCGGTTCCACTTATATGCTGATCATGATTTGCTGCGTAGTTGGCCTGGTATTGCTGATTGTATCAGTGGAACTGATCATACAGAATAAAGTTGTCTTTGAGCCGCTGGAGAAGCTCAGACAGGCCATGGAGAGATTCAGCGGCGGAGATATGGAAGTACGTCTTCCGGCTTATCAGGGAAACAAGCAGATTGGACACCTGCATCGAACCTTTAATGAAATGACGGAACAGATTACGCATTTGAAAGTTTCTATCTATGAAAAAGAGCTGGAGAAGGAGAGGATAAAGAGTAATTATCTGAGGGTTCAGATTCAGCCTCATTTTTATGCCAACATCTTGAATCTGATCTACGGAATGGCTCAGATTGGAGAATATGCCGGGATTCAGAAATTATCCAGAGCTACTGCAGAATATTTCCGCTATCTGCTGGGAGAAAGGGGGACGTTTGTTCTTGTTTCAGAAGAACTCAGAGGATTGAAAAGTTTTGTGGAAATAGAAAAAATCCGATACGGAGATCGGGTTCAAATTCAGATAGAAGCACAGAAAGGTGTGGAATCGCAGTTGATACTGCCGCTTTTGATTCAAACTTTTGTGGAAAACAGTGTGAAGCATAACGTGACGCTGGATTCAGTTTTGGAGGTTCTTGTACGTATTTACAGAGAAGATGGCATGTTGAAGATATGTGTGGAAGACAACGGAGACGGTTTTTCGCCGGAAATTTTAAAACGCATTCAGAATAATGAGAATATCAGTGTAAATGGAGAACACATCGGAATTACGAATGTACAGGAGCGTATCAGGCTGTTCTATGAACAAGAAGCGGAACTGAAGATAGAGAGCTGCAAAGGTCGGACAGTAGTGAATATCTACCTGCCGGAAGTAATTCAGGCATTTGTTTCGGAGGAAGAATCATGAATATTTTGCTGGTGGATGATGAAGTTATATCGATAGAGATTTTAAAGAAAGCGCTGGATTGGAAAGCATTTGGCTTTTCGAATGTATTTTTTGCTTATAATGCGAAAGAGGCACGAGAGATTCTTGAGGAGCATCACGTGGAAATTATAATCTGTGACATAGAGATGCCAAAGGAAAATGGTCTGGATCTGATCGGTTGGGTTCAGAATATTTATCCGGAAATTCTCTGCATTATCCTGACGGCTTTTCCGGATTTTAACTATGCAAGAAGCGCGATTTCGTTGGGAGTATATCGTTTTTTACTGAAGCCGGTGTCCTTTGAAGAGCTGGAAGAGACAATTCGTCTTGCGATTGACAGGATTGAACAGGAAAAATTCTGGGAACAGGAAAAAAATCCTGCTGGAAAAGAAGAGGATCTGACCATGGTCCAGAAAGTAAAAAAATATTTGGAGGATCATTATAACGAAGTGATTACCAGAAAAAATATTGAATCACTGGTACATATGAATCAGGATTATGTGAATCGGGAATTTAAACGTCTGGAGGGTTATACCTTAATACAGTATGTTCAATATTATCGCATCTTGATGGCCAAAAAACTGCTGAAGGAGACAGATCTTACCATGACAGAGATCGGGTTGCAGACGGGATATGATTCTTCTGCTTATTTTGCAAAAATTTTCAAAAAATGGACGAATGTATCTCCGATGGAATACCGGAAAAGACACCGGACGAAGTAGCCTGTATCATCTGCAAGTTTTTTGAGGATTTCTTCATAAAATAAGAAAACAGCCCTCCGCTTCGGAAGGCTGTTTTCTTGTCAAAGCTTGTCTTTTCATATGGAAACGGAGATGGTGGGAGTCGAACCCACGCGCCCTTGCGGACCTATCGCATTTCGAGTGCGACCTCTTACGACCACTTGAGTACATCTCCATGAATGAACAATAGGTATGATACCACAAAGAATAAAAAAATGCAACGAAAAATCTTGTTTACACCGAAAGAATAGTATATGATATAAAAAGAGCTTTATAACTCCCCGGATTTCGGGGACCATAAGAGAAAACGCAAAGGATGTGAGCAGATGAAAAGAATCGGAATGTTGACCAGCGGGGGAGACTGCCAGGCGTTGAACGCCGCCATGCGCGGGGTGGTAAAGAGCCTCAGCAATAACCTGGACGAGCTGGAGATCTACGGCTTCTACGAGGGCTACAAGGGCCTGATCTACGGGAATTACCGGTTGTTGACCTCCAAGGATTTCTCAGGAATCCTCACAGTGGGAGGGACGATCCTTGGGACCTCCAGACAGCCCTTTAAGCTGATGCGCACCCCGGACGAGAGCGGGCTGGACAAGGTGGAGGCCATGAAGCACACCTATCACAAGCTGCGCTTAAACTGCCTGGTGATATTGGGCGGGAACGGGACCCAGAAGACCGCGAACCTGCTGCGGGAGGAGGGCTTAAATGTGATCCATCTGCCCAAGACCATCGACAACGATATCTGGGGGACGGATGTCACCTTCGGCTTCCAGAGCGCCATCGATATTGCCACAGACGCCATCGACTGCATCCACACCACGGCGGCCTCCCACAACCGGGTCTTTATCGTGGAGGTCATGGGGCACAAGGTTGGGTGGCTGACACTGTATGCCGGGATTGCCGGGGGCGCGGACATCATCCTGATCCCGGAGATCCCCTATGACATTGAGAAGGTGGTGGCCGCCATTGAACGCAGAAGCAGGGCGGGCAAGCATTTCACCATCCTGGCGGTGGCCGAGGGTGCCATTTCCAAGGAGGACGCCCAGCTGTCCAAGAAGGATTACAAGGAAAAATTAAAGAAGCGCAAATACCCCTCCGTGTCCTATGAGGTGGCGGCCCAGATCGAGGCCATCAGCGGAAATGAGGTGCGGGTGACCGTGCCGGGGCATACCCAGCGGGGCGGCAGTCCCTGCCCCTATGACCGGGTGCTGTGCACCAGACTGGGCGCGGCGGCGGGCCGGCTGATCCTGGACGACGACTACGGCTATATGGTAGCCATGATCAACGGCCAGACCAAGAAGGTGCCTCTGGGAGAGGTTGCGGGCAAGCTGAAAATGGTTGAGCCGGATTCCCAGATGATTCAGGAAGCCAAGCTCATCGGCATCAGCTTCGGAGATTGATATGTCCTATACAGCGTTATACCGGAAGTTCCGGCCCCAGGAGTTTGAAGACGTCAAGGGCCAGGAGCATATTGTGACAACACTGAAAAATCAGATAAAAGCGGACCGCATCGGCCATGCCTACCTGTTCTGCGGCACCCGGGGAACCGGGAAGACCACCGTGGCCAAGATCTTCGCCAGGGCGGTCAACTGCGAACATCCCGTAGACGGCAGCCCCTGCGGGGAGTGCCCCTCCTGCAAAGCCATCAAGGAGGGCACTTCCATGAATGTGATCGAGATCGACGCCGCCTCCAACAACGGCGTGGACAACATCCGGGAGATCCGGGAGGAGGTGGCGTATTCTCCCACGGAGGGAAAGTACAAAGTCTACATTATCGACGAGGTTCATATGCTGTCTATAGGAGCCTTCAATGCCCTTCTGAAGACTTTGGAGGAGCCGCCCTCCTATGTGATCTTTATCCTGGCCACCACGGAGGCCAACAAGATCCCCATCACCATTCTGTCCCGGTGCCAGCGGTATGATTTCCGCAGGATCACCATAGACACCATTGCGGCCCGGCTGACGGAGCTTTTGGAGGCCGAGGGGGTGGAGGCGGAGGAGAAGGCCGTCCGCTACGTGGCCAAGGCCGGGGACGGCTCCTTAAGGGACGCCATCAGCCTTCTGGACCGCTGTATCGCCTTTTATCTGGGGGAGAAGCTCACCTATGACAAGGTGCTGGATGTGCTGGGAGCCGTGGACACGGAGGTATTCAGCCGGATGCTGCGGCTGATCTTAAAGCAGGATATTCCCGGCCTGATGGCCCTGCTGGAGGAGCTGATCCTCAAGGGACGGGAGCCGGGCCAGCTGGTGGTGGATTTTACCTGGTATCTTCGGAACCTGCTGCTACTAAAAAGCTCCGGCGA
This sequence comes from uncultured Lachnospiraceae bacterium, assembly GCA_944376745.1. GTDB lineage: Bacteria > Bacillota > Clostridia > Lachnospirales > Lachnospiraceae > 14-2. The sequence goes on along the minus strand of CALWDR010000225.1, from coordinate 8,602 downwards.
TATGGAGGATGTGCTGGACATTTCCAGTGAAAATCTGGTATTGTTGAAGGAGGAGGCCCAGCTGGTGGAGGCGGAGGAGCTGATGCGCTACATCCGGGTGTTCTCCGAATTAAATAATCGGATACGCTATGCCGCCCAGAAACGCATTTTGATTGAGATGGCCCTGATCAAGCTGTGCCGTCCCCAGATGGAGGAGAACCTGGAGGCCCTTCTGGCCCGGGTGTCCCAACTGGAGAAAAAAATAGAGCAGGGCATCCCTGCGGCGGCTTTTTCCGGGGCCGGCGGACCGCCCCTGGGCGCTGCGCCCTACGGCGGGGAAAATGGGGTTGGCTATGGGCCGGGAGCCGGAACCGGAGCCGGAGGACCTTTCCCGGGCGGGGGCCAATTTCCCGGGACGGCAGGGGCTTTGGGGCCCTTCCCCGGCGCGGAGACCTCGGGCCTAGGCTCCCCGGTTCTGCCCAAGGCCGTCCCCGAGGACGTCCGGCAGGCCGTACAGAACTGGCGGGGCATCGTGCAGAGCCTGTCGGGGCTGATGCGGGCCTACTTAAGCCCGGATAAGGTCTGCGTCAGCCTGGGCGGCGACGGCAGCCTGCTTCTGGTATTTGAGGATGAGATGGCGGAGAGCTATCTCAACACCCCGGAGCACAAGGCGGAGCTTACGCGGGTCGTATCCAACCGCATTGGAAAGGAAATTCAGATTCAGATCAAACGAAACGATACCGGACGCCCGGTGCGGGACGTATATCCGGATCTGGAAAAGCTCAATATCGAGATTGAGATAGAAGAAGATTAGGAGGATGAAACAATGGCAAAAAGAGGAGGCTTCCCGGGAGGAATGCCCGGAAACATGAATAACCTGATGAAACAGGCCCAGAAAATGCAGAAGCAGATGGAGGAGGCCACCAAGGAGCTGGAGGAGAAGGAGATCACGGCTGCCGCAGGCGGCGGTGCCGTGGAGGTGACCGTGTCCGGCAAGAAGGAGGTCGTAAAGGTGAAGCTGGCCCCGGAGGTGGTGGACCCGGAGGACATCGAGATGCTGGAGGATCTGATCATGGCGGCTACCAACGAGGCGCTGCGCCAGCTGGAGGAATACTCCCAGCAGTCCATGTCCAAGATTACGGGAGGCTTAGGCGGCCTGGGCGGCGGCTTCCCCTTCTAGGAGCGGAGAAATGGAATACTACAGCAGGCAGATCAGCAAGCTGATCGAGGAATTGTCCGCCCTGCCGGGAATCGGCAGCAAATCAGCCCAGCGGCTGGCCTTTCATATCTTAAACATGCCCATGGACCATGTGGAGCAGCTCTCCGGCGCCATTTTAAACGCCCGGAAAAATGTCCGCTACTGCAAGCAGTGCTATACCCTGACGGATGATGAGCTGTGTCCCATCTGTAAAAATCCCAACCGGAACCAGAAGCTCATCATGGTGGTGGAGGACACCCGGGACCTGGCGGCCTACGAGAAGACCCAGAAATACGAGGGCGTCTACCACGTCCTCCACGGGGCCATCTCCCCCATGCTGGGCATTGGTCCCAATGATATTAAGCTGAAGGAGCTGATGCAGCGGCTCCAGGGGGACGTGGACGAGGTGATCATCGCCACCAATTCCAGCCTGGAGGGGGAGACCACCGCCATGTACATCAGCAAGCTCATCAAGCCCACAGGCATCAAGGTGACCCGCATCGCCAGCGGCGTGCCGGTGGGCGGGGATCTGGAATACATCGACGAGATGACGCTTTTACGGGCCCTGGAGGGCCGGGTGGAGCTGTGACAGGTCTGTCGGGCTCTTTGGCGGAATCCGCCAAAGGATCGGTCCCAGGGGGAATTTGTATAAAATGTACAGAAACCAGAAACTTTTTCAAGAAAAATTTCCCTTCCAACAACTTGTAATAAAATACGGACAAGTATAGAATGAGGGAGAGAAAACAACATAACAACCAATATAAGGAGGAAGCAACAATGAAATTTTTCATCGACACAGCCAAGGTGGAGGACATTAAGAAGGCCAACGATATGGGAGTGATCTGCGGCGTGACCACAAATCCCTCCCTGATCGCCAAGGAAGGCAGGGATTTCAAGGAGGTTATCTCCGAGATCGCGTCCATCGTGGACGGCCCCATCAGCGGCGAGGTGAAGGCCACCACCGTTGACGCGGAGGGAATGATCAAGGAAGGAAGAGAGATTGCGGCGATCCATCCCAATATGGTTGTAAAGATTCCCATGACCGTGGAAGGCTTAAAGGCCGTGAAGGTGCTCACCGCCGAGGGGATCAAGACCAACGTGACCCTGGTATTTTCCGCCAACCAGGCCCTTCTGGCGGCCCGGGCAGGCGCCACCTACGTCTCCCCCTTCCTGGGAAGGCTTGACGATATCAGCACGCCGGGCATCGATCTGATCCGCACCATCGCCGATATTTTCGCCATTCACGGCATTGAGACGGAGATCATCGCGGCCAGCATCCGCAACCCCATCCATGTGACGGACTGCGCGGCAGCCGGCGCGGACATCGCCACCGTACCCTACAGCGTCATCGAGCAGATGACCAAGCACCCCTTGACGGATCAGGGCATTGAAAAATTCCAGGCAGACTATAAGGCCGTGTTCGGGGAATAGAAGGAGAGAGACATGGAGAATTTACAGCTTCAGAGAACGGCAAATGAGATCCGCAAGGGGATCATCACTGCCGTGCACAGCGCCAAGTCCGGCCATCCCGGCGGCTCCCTGTCGGCGGCGGATATTTTTACTTATCTATATTTTGAAGAATTACATGTGGACCCGAAGAATCCGAAAATGGCGGACCGGGACCGTTTTGTGCTGTCCAAGGGCCATGTGGCTCCGGGACTTTACTCCACCCTGGCCCATCGGGGCTTTTTCCCGGTGGAGGACCTGACCACCCTGCGCCATGTGGGCTCCTATCTCCAGGGGCACCCGGATATGAAGCACATTCCGGGGGTTGACATGTCCAGCGGTTCTCTGGGACAGGGCTTTTCCGCGGCTGTGGGCATGGCTCTGGCCGGGAAAATGGACAACGCCTCCTACCGGGTGTACGCCCTGGCCGGGGACGGCGAGATCCAGGAGGGACAGATCTGGGAGGCCGCCATGTTCGCAGGCCACAGGAAGCTGGACGACCTGGTGCTGATCGTGGACAACAATGGATTGCAGATCGACGGCAATATCGAGGACGTCTGCTCTCCCTATCCCATCGACAAGAAATTCGAGGCCTTCCGGTTCCATGTGATCAACATCGACGGCCACAATTTTGACGAGATCCGGGCCGCCTTCAAGGAAGCACGGGAAACCAAGGGAATGCCCACGGCCATCATCGCCCACACCGTCAAGGGCAAGGGCGTGTCCTTTATGGAAAATGAGGCCTCCTGGCACGGAAGCGCCCCCAACGACGCCCAGTATGAGGTGGCAATGGAGGATCTGAGAAAGGCAGGTGAAGCATTATGTCAGAAGTAAAGAAGATCGCAACCAGAGACAGCTACGGCAACGCCCTGGTGGAGCTGGGAAAAGAGCATGACAATCTGGTGGTGCTGGACGCGGACCTGGCAGGTGCCACCAAGACCGGCATTTTTAAGAAAGCCTTTCCGGAGCGCCACATCGACTGCGGCATCGCCGAGGCCAATATGGCCGGGATTGCGGCGGGCCTGGCCACCTGCGGCAAGGTGCCCTTTATGAGCTCCTTCGCCATGTTTGCGGCGGGACGCGCCTTTGAGCAGGTGCGCAATTCCATCGGCTATCCGCACCTCAATGTGAAGATCGGAGCCACCCACGCGGGCATTTCCGTGGGAGAGGACGGAGCCACCCATCAGTGCAACGAGGACATCGCCCTGATGCGGACCATCCCCGGCATGACGGTCATCAATCCCTGCGACGACGTGGAAGCCAGGGCCGCCGTGAAGGCCGCCTACGCGCATGAGGGCCCGGTATATCTGCGGTTTGGCCGTCTGGCCATCCCGGTGATCAACGACGAGGATACTTACAAATTTGAGATCGGCAAGGGCATTGTCTTAAAGGAAGGCAGGGACGTGACCGTCATCGCCACCGGCCTGTGCGTCAGCGAGGCCCTGGAAGCGGCCAAACTGCTGGCGGCGGAGGGCATTGACGCTGAGGTGGTCAACATCCACACCATCAAGCCCCTGGACGAGGAGCTGGTGATAAGTTCTGCCAGGAAGACCGGCAAGGTGGTGACCGTGGAGGAGCACTCCGTCATCGGCGGGCTGGGAAGCGCCGTGTGCGATGCCTTAAGCGAGAAGGCCCCCACCCGGGTGATGAAGATCGGGATCAACGACACCTTCGGAGAGTCCGGCCCCGCCCTGGAGCTCATCAAAAAGTACGGCCTGGACGCGGAAAGCATCTACAAAAAAGTAAAGGCTTTCGTATAAAAGCAGAGAAAACATTTACAAAAAAGGAAAGGTTTTCGTATAAAAGCAAAGAAAACAAAAGCTGTCGCCAAAAGGCGGCAGCTTTTTTGTTTTCTGCCGTCGCAAAGAAATGGAACACCCTGACAGGAATTTTCAAAAACAGCGGGCGGGCTGTGATAGTATGGAAGCAAAATAGGAAAGGGTGAAGTCCATGATAGAAATCATTTACAACGAATCCGGGAAAAGCGGCGGCTCCGTGGTGGTGAAGCCGCCCAAAAACATACGTCAGATCGGAAGCCCCAGGGGACGGCATAAAATTTATGTGGAGGATTACGTCTATACCTTTCTGCATTCCGCCGCCTTCGAGGGAGAGTGCCAGAAGCGGGGGGCCGTCCTCCTTGGCAAAAGCGAGATGGCCCAGGACATCCGCTACACCTTCGTCAGCGGGGCAGTAAGCTGCGACCAGTTTTTTTTTCAGGGGGAGGGCATTCTCTTTGACGAGAGCTGCTGGGAGTACATATACAAGGAGATCAAGCAGTATTTTGACAACCAGGAGATCGTGGGATGGTTTCTGGGACTTGCCGGATTTCCCCTGGAGCTGACCCCGGCGGTGGAGAGCGCCCACCGCAAATATTTTGCGGGCCGGGACAAGGTGCTGCTTTTGTCGGAGCCTGCCGAGGGGGAGGATGTATTTTTTACCTACGAGCAGGGCATTTTGCAGAAAAAAGAGGGCTACTACGTCTACTATGAAAAAAATCTCCCCATGCAGGAGTACATGATCGCCAGCCGGGAGCGGAACCGGGAGCTTTTTGACAGCATGGCGGCGAGAGGTTCCTTAAGCGCCGCGGAAGGAGGAGGCCTTTCGGAGCTGGAAGCCGCCGAGAAGCTGTTTTACGGGGACCGGCCGCGGAAGGAGGAAGACCTTCATCCTGGAAGCGCTCCGGAAGAAAAAGGAGATGCCGCAAAAGCGGTTTCGGAAACGGAGGATTCCGGCGGGAAAGCCGCCGCGGCAGCCGGACGGACAGAGCCCATGACTTCTGCGGAGCAGGCCCTTCAAAATTACCGCAGCATGCTCCTGGAGCGCAGGGAAAACCGCTCCCAGCGGAAGGTGAACGGCCTTCTCTACACCGCTGCCGCGGCGGCCATGGTGATACTCTGCGTCATCGGGATCACCACCATGAACAATTTCGAGAAGATGAAGCAGGTGCAGCAGGCCCTGGCTGCTCTTTCCTATTCGTCGGAGAAGGAGGAGGAAGACCGGGCGGACGGCGTGACCGTGGAGTCCGTTCCCGGCCAGGTGACGCCCCGGCAGGAGGAAGCCGGCGACCCGGCAAAGGGCGGTGCGCAAAATGAGGAGGGCGGGGCCGCCGGCCAGCCGGGCACAGACGGGCAGACCGCCGCGGACCCCTCCGCAGGGAACGGACAGGAGAATCCGTCTGGCTCCTCCACCGGCCAGACTTCCGGCACCGGCGGCCAGACTTCTTCCGGCCAGCCCTCCGGCACAGGCGATACTTCTCAGCCTTCCGGCGGCGGGGATGCCGTGGAGACCTCCGCCCAGACGTATCTGGAGCAGGGCTACTATATTGTGCAGTCCGGGGACAAGCTGGAGCTCATCTGCAAGAAAATTTATCAGACCACCGCCATGCTGGACCAGCTCTGCGAGGCCAATCAGATCACGGACGTGGACAAAATCTACGCCGGCCAGAAACTGGTACTTCCGTAACGGCAGCAAATGAGGTATAATACAAGATTATAGGGTTCGCGAAGCGGTTCCTATCATACAAGATTATAGGGTTTGCAAAGCGGTTCCTATATACAAGACAGGGACCACAAAAAAAGGAACGTACACACGGAGGAAGCTGCATTGTCGAAAAAACCATACCGGCTGGTGGAACAGGAAGTGGACCGGCTGGAAACAAAGATACGAAAACACAGGCTGAAGGTCGTAAGGACCATCCTGATCCTGACGGTCCTGGGATTGGCTGTGGCCGCGATTTTATACTACCTCTATCAAAATAAATCCTACGACGGCTTCCAGGTCCTGGAGTCCGTGAAACGGGAGGATTCCGCCGGGACCAGATTTGCGGAGTTTCAGGGAAATATTTTGAAATACAGTAACGACGGCGCATTTTACATAGATTCCCAGAATCAGTTGATCTGGAACCAGACCTATGAAATGCAGTCCCCCATGCTGGATCTCTGCGAGGGCTACGCCGCCATTGGGGACGTGGGCGGCAATAAAATCTATATTATGGACACTCAGGCGCCCTGCGGCGAAATAGAGACCACCCGCTCCATTCAGCAGGTCCACGTGGCCAATCAGGGCACGGTGGCCGTGCTGATGGAGGAAAATGGAACCGGCTACATTCAGTTGTTTGACAGGTCCGGCGCCTCCCTGGCCGAGGGGGAATTGCACGCCAAAAACAGCGGCTATCCTCTGGATATCGCCATTTCCAATGACGGAAAAAAGCTGGCCGTAGCCATGCTGGACGTCAACGAGGGCAGCGTCAAGACCACGGTGGCCTTTTACAATTTCGGCTCCGTGGGCCAGAATGAGATCGACAATATCGTGAGCAGTTATCCCTACGGCGGCGTGGTGATCCCCAGGGTGGAGTTTCTCACCAATGATGTGGCCGTGGCTGTGGGGGACAGCCGGGTGATCTTTTACGAGGGCAGCCAGAAGCCCGTGGAAAAGGAGACGATAGAGCTCGAACGGGAGATCCGCAGCCTGTTTTACAACGACGGCTACCTGGGGCTGGTATTTGAAAATGAGAACAGCCGGGAAAGCTACCGCCTTGAGGTGTACGATACAGGAGGAAGGCAGGCGGCGGCCTTCGACTTTTCCACGGAATACGACGCCATAGAATTTCTGGAAAATGACGAGATCTGCATACGGAACAGACTGGAGTGCAGTATCTATACGCTGCGGGGCATCCGGCGTTTCCACTATAATTTTGACAGAGATCTCTGCATGGTGATACATACAGCCGGACGCCAGTACCTTTTCCTGATGTCCGACACCACGGAGAAAATCAAGCTTCAGTAGAGGCTTACAAGGAGACTACCATGAATATTTTAACCATTGCGGTGCTGCTCATTTTAATCGGATTTATGATATGGGGATACTGGAGAGGCTTTATCCGCATCGCCTTTTCCCTGGTGGTAATGTTTTTGACCATTGTGCTGGTATCCTGGGCAACGCCCTACCTGTCGGATTTTTTGAAGGAAAATACCAGCCTGTACGAGGATTTGGCGGTAAGCTGTTCCACGAAAATACAAGCCGTGGCAGAGGGCGGCGGGAGCTCGGGCGCAAACGGGGAGACGCAGGAGCCAGGCGGCGGGAGTTCGGGCGCAGATGGGGAGACGCAGGAGCCGGGCGGCGGAAGCTCGGGCGTAAGCGGAGAGACGCAGGAGCCGGGCGGCGGAAGCGCCGGGCCGGAGACTCTGGAGGGCCTTCAACTGCCGTCGCTGTGGATGGAGCAGTTGCTGGACAGGGCGGAACAGACCCTGGAGGACAGCGGAATCTACCGGCAGGCAGGCGAATACATTGCGGATTTGATCCTTCGGGGCGTGGCGTTTTTTGCGGCCTTTTTGCTGGTGACGATCCTGCTTCGCTTTGCGGTGGGAATCCTGGATATTCTGGCGAAGCTTCCCGTGATAAAAGGAGTCAACCGGCTGCTGGGGGGCCTGGCAGGGCTATTGCAGGGACTCCTTCTCGTGTGGCTGCTGCTTTTACTGACCGCCATCGCCTGTACCAGCCAGCTGGGACAGACGCTGATCGGAGAAATTCAGGAGAGCGCCTTCCTATCTTATTTATACAACCACAACGCGATCCTGTATTTGTTCAGCTCGTTCTTTGGATGATATTTTGTAGTCCCCTTTTTTGGAAAATACAAGATATAGAACCGGTAAAAAAAATGTAAATTTTCTTTGCGAAAAGTGTTGACAGCCCCAAATAAAGATGGTATCATAAAGCTCCACCGTTGAGACAGGCGGTGGAGTTTTCTTCATGAGAATGGAAATTCTGCATGTTGAAAAATGAATAAAAAAGTTCTTGACAAACGGCAACGGACATGCTAAACTATAGAAGTTGTCGTTCAAGACGAAACAGATCTGGCAACAGCAGAGCACCTTGATAACTGAACAGTGAAATAACCTTGAAAGATTCAAAGAGAACAACACAGTTGAGCATTCAACTGATTCATTCAAGGCAGCAGAGAGATCTGCTGCGACGAACAGT
>CALWDR010000224.1 GCA_944376745.1 uncultured Lachnospiraceae bacterium | reverse complement strand
GCAAAGGGAGAGCGAAAGGAAGTATATAAAAAATAAGGATCTGGGGGATTCCTATGGTAAGAAAAATGAAAAGATGGCTGAGCCTTGGGTGCGCGTGCCTGACAGCGGCATTTACGGCGCTGGCCGGTTCCATGGTTTGCGCAGAGAATATTGTCTACGCAGAGGAGATACAGGAGACAGCGAAAGGCACTACCGGTGAGGTTTCCTGGAGCTTTGACGGCGCCGATGGGGTTCTGACCCTGTACGGACAGGGAGCCACGGCGGATTATGCAAGCGCGACGAATGCCGCCAAGGCGGCCCCATGGTTTGCCTACATGGACGACATCCGAACGGTAAAGGTGGAGGCAGGCGTGACCTATCTGGGACAACGGCTGTTTTACGGGGCGGACAGCCTTGCTGCGGTGTCTCTGCCGGATACGCTGACGGGCATAGGCGACTATGTGTTTCGCGCCTGCCCGCTTTTGTCGGAGATCCTGGTGCCGGACAGCGTGACATCGCTGGGACGCGCCGCGTTTTATGAATGCACCGGCCTGAAAAAGGCAATTTTAGGAGGAAGCTACACCAGTCTGGCTTTGACCTTTGTGGACTGCGGTTCTCTGACGGAGGTGGAGCTTCCGGCCAGTGTGACGGCGCTGGCCGGGGAGAAGGCGGCTACGGCGGAATTTGCCGGCTGTGTCAGCCTGAAGACCGTCCGTTACGGGGGAACGATGGCGGCCTTTGATACCATGCTGAAGGAGACGGCATATATCGGCGTTCTGGGCAGCGACGGCATCAGCGTGGAATGCAGCGACGGAACATATGTCTATGGCAGGACGGATCTGGAAAATGGGATGGAATATACGCTTGAGGAGGGCGTTCTCACGATCCATGGCAGCGGCGCCATACGGGATTATGAGAACGGAGCGGAGGCGCCCTGGGCCGCTGAGGCAGAGGAAATCACCACCATTGTGCTGCCTCAGGGGCTGACGGGCGTGGGCCGCGGAGCTTTTGCTGGGTGTACCAGTCTCGCGGAGGTGTGGTATCTCGGTTACGAGGAGCAGATGGATGCGCTGCGCGCCGCAGTCGCCCAGGGAAATGAGCCGCTGCTTCAAAAGGAGTGGATCCTGGGCACCTCCGGAAGCTGCGGGGAGCAGGCGTTCTGGACGCTGAATCTGGATTCCGGGTGCATGACGGTTTCCGGCGCCGGCGCCATGGCCAATTGTGACAGCGCCTCAGTCCTGCCCTGGCGGTATAGCCTTGGCGATATACGGTCGGTCGTGGTGGAGGAGGGGATCACGGCGGTGGGAGACAATGCGTTTTCCACATGCAGAAATCTGCAAGCTATTGAGCTGGCGGATACGGTGGAGTTGATCGGCGTGCATTCCTTCAGCTCCTGCATCGCTCTGGGGACGGTGGCCATTCCGGAGGGCGTCCGGGCACTGGCCTCCAAAGCCTTCCAGTCCTGTGTCTCGTTGAAGGAGGTCCATTTGCCCTCCACATTGAAAAATATCGATATGCGGGCCTTTGGCGGCGACAGCGCGCTGACCGACGTGTATTATGGAGGGACCAGGCAGCAGTGGGAGAAAATTGTGATCAGCATGTCCGCTCAGGACAATCAGTATCTGGTGGATGCAAAGATCCACTGTCTGGGAACGCCGGTGGACGCGGCTCAAATCTATGGGGATGTGGACGCGGAGGACTGGTATGTGGAAGCAGTCCAGTATCTGATGGAGCATGGTTATCTGGACCAGGGGGAGACATCCTTCGGCGGGGAGGCCGCCGCGGAGGCGGACTTTGTATGGGAGCTTCTCTATATCCGGGCGGGGAGGCCGGGGATGTATGCCTCTGCCCGGGAATGGGCCATCGGCAATGGCCTGGCCGGCAGGGATGCCGGAAATACGCTGTCGCGGGCGGAGCTGGCCCTGCTTCTTGGCCGGATGGCCGAAAAGAACGGCGTATCTGTACCGGAGGGAAAGCCCTCCGGGGAGCTGGCGGGAACGGAAGGGCTGACAGCGGAAGCGCTGATGGCTCTTGGGTGGTGCGAGGCCCAGGGATATCTGAATGCGCCTAAGGCTCGCGGCGGAGTATACGATGTGACAGAGACGCTGACAAAGGGGGAGGCGGCGGCTGTGCTGGCAGCTTATCTTATCAGCGGGGCTTCCCGGGCGGACCGGTACCGGGAGATCGTGGATACGGTGAAGACGGATTTGAAGCAGGGAGGCGACGGATATTTTTATGTGGTAGCGCCAAATCTGACGACACCTGGAATTACGGCCAAGAGCGGGGACTGTACGCTGCTTGTATTTCCGGATGGCGGGACAATGATGATCGACGCAGGACAGGAGGAGTGCAGCCAGCATGTGATTTCGCTGCTGCAGGATCTGGAGCTGACGCATCTTGACTACTTTGTGCTGTCCCACACCCACAGCGATCATGTGGGCGGCGCCCTGGCGCTGGCGGAATATATTTACAGCCTTCCCGGCGGTTCCATCGACAATTATTACCGGACCGGCTTCGTGTCCGGCGCGGCGGAGCCGGCATTTATGGAGTATCTCAGGGAGAGAGGCGTCAATATCCGCACGGATGTGCTGGCGGGAGAGCGCTGGGAGATGGGGGATGTTGTGATCGAGGTTTACAATCCTGAGGCGGAGCAGATCGCGTCCGCCACCGGAGGAGAGACGGAGGTGAACAACCTTTCTCTGGTGATGAAATTTACCTATGGGGATTCCACCTATCTCACCGGCGGGGATATTTACCGGGATCACGAGGAGGGACTTGCGGACGCCTTCGGCGGCGCGCTCACTGCGGATGTCATCAAGGCGAACCACCATGGAACCCATACCTCCAACGGCAGGGAATGGCTGACGGCGGTATCGCCGCTGGTGATGTTTGCCACGGCGGACGATATTGGCGGGACGCCGCTGGTGGAGCTGGCGGCTGAGCTTGGCATCGCTTATTACAGCACGGGACTGGACGGACTGCTGCTGTTCCGGATGGGAGACAGCCGTGACTATGATGTCATCGCGCGTTATGACTCGTCCCTGCGGGAGCGGTATACCGGCTCCTTCGGGAAAGCGGAAGCCTCCGGCGGCGGTACGGATACGGAAAAGCCCGGCGGCGGCACGGATACGGAAAAGCCCGGCGGCATAGATAGCGCCGGGGGCGGCAAGGGAGACGGAACGGACGGAAAAGGGGACGGAGAGGACGGCAAGGGAGCTGGCGGCGGGACGGCGGAAAAGCCGAAGCCCGGTGGAGCTTCCACACCGGACGGAGGAGAGGATAACGGGAACGGAAGACCTGTGGGTACCGCCGATACCGGCGACGGCGGGAGGATGGGGCTCTGGCTTGTCACCAGCCTTCTGGCGCTGGCCGGCGCGGCGGCAGGGCTTCGCAGGCTTAGTCCCTGCCAGGCCGGCGCGGCAGCAGGATTTCGCAGGGGCAATCCCTGCCAGGCCGGGTTGTCCCCAGAGCCGTGCCAGGCCGGCTCCGGCTGCGCCGGGACCTGCGGACAGCGGGCCTTCTGGAAGCTGGAGGAGGAGAGCGGACGCCTGACGGTCTGGGGCAGCGGGCCCATGACGGACTGGTAC
>CALWDR010000223.1 GCA_944376745.1 uncultured Lachnospiraceae bacterium | reverse complement strand
GAGGCCTTTGCAAAGCTGGCCGGGGAACTTGAGATGGCTATTGCCGTAACCCTTTTGGAAAGCTATGAGCCAAGCCCCAGAAACACCCTGATCCTCTTTGACAGATGGGGCAGACGGGTGTTGACCTACGCCAAGGTACACACCTGTGATTTTGACGTGGAGCGGGGGCTGACGCCGGGGGAGGATTTCTATGTGACGGATCTGGATACTGCCCTGGGGCCCGTGAAGGTGGGAGCCATGATCTGCTATGACAGGGAATTTCCGGAAAGCGCCAGGATTTTAATGCTGAAGGGCGCAGAGCTGGTACTGGTGCCGAACGCTTGCCCTATGGAACTGAACCGTCTGGCTCAGCTGCGGGGCCGGGCCTTTGAAAATATGATGGGGATCGCGACCTGCAATTATCCGGCGGGGCAGCCGGACTGCAACGGCCATTCCAACGCCTTTGACGGCGTGGCGTATCCGCCGGAGGATGAGGCCGGGGATGTGGACGCTCCGGGGCCGGACGGGGGAGCGAGCGCTCCGGGGCCGGACGGGGAAGCGAGTGCTCCGGGGCCAAATGGGGGAGCGAGCGTTCCAGAGACGGAAATGGGTTCCCGGGATACCTGCATTTTGGAGGCTGGGGAGGAACCGGGGATTTATCTGGCGGAGTTTGATCTGGATATGCTGCGGGAGTACCGCAGGACGGAGGCCCAGGGTAATGCCTACCGCCATCCGCGCAAGTACCATCTGCTGGTGGAGGAGCGGATCGAGGAGCCCTTCGTGCGGAGGGATTACCGGTGGTAGGGAAGAATTTGAACTGCGCGTCAGGATACTGTTGCAGAAAATAGAGCCAATTTTTGGCGCTGCGTGAAAAGAGGAGGATAAAATGCAATTAGAAGATGTCTATGAAAAATATAAACGGAAAAATCAGGTGCTGTTCAACAGGGACAGCGCCTGCCTGCAGGAACTGCTTTCTATGATACGACAGCAAAAACACAGAACACTGGTGATGTGGGCATTTGAATGTGCGGAACCTGTTGTGGACCGTTTGCGGGAGCGTTATCCCAAAGACCACAGGCCGGAGGAAGCCCTTCGATTGTGCAAGCTCTGGGCCAGGGGAGAAATAAAAATGCCTGAGGCTAAACGAGCCTTGTTACAGGCCCATGCTATGGCAAAGGAGATTGACAATCCTGTAGACGTTGCCCTCTGTCATGGGGTGGGACAGGCCTGCGCTGTCGTCCATGTAGAGACCCACGCCATAGGTCTTGTCTTATACGAGCTGACCGCCATTGTCCGGGAAGTCGGCATAGACCAGTGCGAGAATACAGTTGCGGAGAAGATCGACGATTATATTTTCCGTCTGAAATTCTGGCAGCAAGAGATTGACAGAGAGCCACGCCAGTGGGCAGCCTTCTTGCTGGATGACAGCCGGCCCAACAAGGAGCAGGTTTTGTATGAGAAATATCGGAAAAACAGTTCTCACTGATTCATCTCCGCAATATCATAGATCAACCGCTCCGATTCCTCCCATCCCAGGCAGGGATCGGTGATGGATTTCCCGTACACGTGCTGGTGGACGCTCTGGCAGCCCGGCTCGATGTAGCTCTCGATCATGACGCCCTTGACAATCTTGTGGATGGGCTCCGACAGACGGCGGTTGTGCATAACCTCCTTCACGATCCGCACCTGCTCCTCATACTGCTTGTTGGAATTGGAGTGGTTGGAGTCGATGATGGCCGCCGGGTATTTCAGATCCATCTGCTCGTACATTTCGATCAGCCGCACCAGATCCTCATAATGGTAGTTGGGGATACAGATGCCCCGTTTGTTCACTGCGCCCCGGAGCACCACGTGGGTCAGCTCGTTGCCGGTGGTCTCCACCTCGTAGCCCCGGTAGACAAAATGGTGGCGGTGCTGGGCCGCGTACACGGAGTTCAGCATGACGGAGTAGTCGCCGCTGGTGGGATTTTTCATGCCTGCGGGCACGTCAAAGCCGCTGACGGTCAGGCGGTGGTGCTGGTCCTCCACGGAGCGGGCGCCGATGGCCACGTAGGAGAGCAGATCTTCCACATAGAGCCAGTTCTCCGGGTACAGCATTTCATCCGCCGCGGGCAGGCCGAAATCCTCGATGGAGCGCATGTGCATGCTCCGCATGGCGATGAGTCCGGCCAGCAAGTCCGGCTTCTTCTCCGGGTCCGGCTGATGGGCGATGCCCTTGTAGCCCTCCCCGGTGGTGCGGGGCTTGTTGGTGTAGATGCGGGGGATGATCAGGACCCGGTCCGCCACCTTCTCCTGCACTCTGGCCAGACGTCCGATGTAATCGCAGACGGCCTCCTCGTTGTCGGCGGAGCAGGGGCCGATGATCACCAGAAATTTATCGCTTTCCCCGGTGATGATGTCCCGGATCTTCTTGTCCCGCTGTCTTTTGATCTCTGCCGCCCTCTGGGAAAGGGGATATTGGGACCGGATCTCCGCCGGGCTTGGCAGCTCCTTTAAAAATTTAAAGCTCATATAAAACGCTTCCTTTCTGTAAAATGCTTTTTTTATGGTATGGTGCAGGGGCAAAAGATATTTTGGAACCATGATACCTATAAATTGTCCCGCACCCTGTCACGCCTGAAAATATTTTTCCCGCACCAGCTCCACCGGCATGTCAAGGCCGGTCCAGCAGCGGAAGGACTCCGCCCCCTGAAAGAGCAGCATATAAAGCCCGTTGAAGGCGTCGCAGCCGGCTTCCCTGGCCTGCTTTAAGAGCAGGGTTTCCCGGGGATTGTAAATGATGTCGGATACCGCCAGCCCGGGATGGAGCATGGAGGCGTCCGGCAGAGGGCTGTGGTCCGTATCCGGGGCCATGCCCACGTTGGTGGCGTTGGTCAAAAGGACGCTCTCCCCAAGGCTCTTTTGAAGCTGCGCCCTGTCACCAAGGTCAAAGAGCCGGATCTTACAGCCGGTCTCATTTGTGAGATTTTGGAAAAATGCTTCCGCCTTGGGGAAGGAGGCATTTTTCCGTTTGAACACGTCGATGGCGGCCACGCCGTCCAGGGCCGCCTGCACGCAGATGGCGGTGGCGGCGCCTCCGGCTCCCAGCAGGGTCATTTTCTTCCCCGGAATCTGGTAACCGGCGTAGGCCACGGAGCGCATATAGCCTACGCCGTCCGTGGTATGGCCGATGTAGGCCCCGTCTTTCAGAAAAACCGTGTTGACGGCTCCGGCCAGCCGTGCGGCGGGGGTAAGCTCGTCAAGCAGGGGCAGGATCGCGGTCTTTAAGGGCATGGTCAGATTAAAGCCCCAAATGCCGATGGCCTTCAGGCCCTCGAAGGCCTCCCTCAAATGCTGGGGCTTGACGTCGAAGGCCAGATAAACATAATCCAGTCCCAGATGCCGGAAAGCCTCGTTGTGCATTTGCGGGGAAATACTGTGGTCCACCGGGCTGCCAAGAAGGGCGGTCAGCCTGGTGCGGCCCGTTATCTCATAATTCATGGTATCACCTGATTTTTAAATTGGCGCTCTGCGCCTGCCGGTCCGGCCTGGCGGACCTGGGAGGAGAGGGTTTCGCGCCTTTCTTATATTAAAGGATTCTAAAAAATATGTCAATGACTTGCAACCTATCTTTTTATGAAGTAATATAGAAAGAGGTGCGGCGGTTTGGACAGGTATGCGGTTTTCGCACGGTGATACCGGAAGAGGCATTGTTTTACGGCGCGGCGGTTTGGACGGATATGCGGATTTCGCCGCGGCAGGAAAGTGAGGAGACAGAACATGGAGATAAAGGGACATCGATTTGGGACTGGCCAGCCGGTCCTCTGCGTGCCGGTGGTGGAAGCGAAGGCTGCGGAGATACGAAGAACGGTGGAGAAAATGACGGCGCAGGGGATTCCCATGCTGGAGTGGCGCATGGACTGGTTTGAGGAGGTGGAGGATTCCCTGGCCGTGTCGGCGGTCCTCAAGGAGCTTCAGCCTTTGGTGGCAAGGACGGTGCTTCTGTGCACCTTCCGAAGCAAGGCTCAGGGAGGCGAGGGCTCTCTGACCCGGGAGGCGTATCTCAGGCTGAACCGGACGGCGGCAAAGAGCGGAGCGGCGGATCTGGTGGATCTGGAATATTTCGAAACGGACAGTCCCGGCGCTGTGATACGGGAGCTTCAGGAGAGGGGCGTGGGCGTGGTCTGCTCCCACCATGATTTTCAGGAAACGCCAGCCGTCTGCGAGATGGAGGAGCGGCTTATTGAAATGTGGCGGGCCGGCGGGGATTTTGCCAAGCTGGCGGTCATGCCGAAGGAGAAGGGGGATGTGTTAAGGCTGATGGAGGCGGTGCTTGAAGTGAAAAAGCAGTGTCCCGACAGCCGCCTCATTGCCATGTCCATGGGGGCGGAGGGCGCGATCTCCCGTCTCATCGGAGGCTGGTACGGCTCGGAGGTGACCTTCGCCTCCTTCGGAAAAGCCTCGGCGCCGGGGCAGGTGGATTACCAAAAGGCGGCGGAAATTTTGAGAAAGCTAAAGGAGTGCGAGTGATGGCGAAAAACAATATTTTTCTGATCGGATTTATGGGAACCGGAAAAACCACGGTGTCCAGGCGGCTGGGGGCCCTCCTGCGCTACCGGGAACTGGATATGGACCAGGAGCTGGAGCGGCGGGAAGGGATGAAGATCAGCGAAATGTTTGAAAAAAAAGGAGAGGCCTATTTCCGTGCCCTGGAGACGGCGCTTTTGGAGGAACTCCGGCAAGCGTCGGAATGTCTCGTTTCCTGCGGCGGAGGAGCGGCCCTCCGGGAGGAAAATGTGGAGCGGATGAAGGAAAGCGGCGCCGTCGTGCTTCTGACTGCCTCCCCGGAGACGGTTCTGGAGCGGGTGCGGGGAGGCGGGGACCGTCCCCTCCTAAACGGAAACATGAATCTGTCCTACATTGCGGACCTGATGGAGAGGCGTGCGCCCTTTTACCGGGCCGCGGCGGATATTACCGTAACCACGGACGGGAGGGACCCCGGGGAGATCGCCGAAGAAATCAGGGAAAGACTGGGGCTGGAGCCTGCGAAATCCGGGGAAAAATAAAAAATTTCATTTTTTTGAAAATTTCTTTTGCTTTTTTTGAAAGAATGTGTTATACTACATTCGTTGCCGCTGATAAGGCAGCAGGCACCCATAGTCTAATGGATAAAACATCAGATTCCGGTTCTGACGTTGTGGGTTCGAGTCCCGCTGGGTGCATTGATAGGAAGATTACTTTGTTTACATATATGGACAACTGAATAGAGGAGGTATATATGAAGTTTGCAGGTTTGGACAAGCATTGGAAACAGATTGATTGGAAACGCATTGTGGACTTTTGCAGGACCAATATCAGATATATATCGTCCGGTGTCGTCGTAGTGATTTTGGTTATCGTACTGGCTGTGACGACCCAGGGACAGAACGGGAAACGGGAGACAGACGCGAGCAAACAGGAGGATGGTCAGAAGCCGGCGCAGGAACAAGAGCAAGGGCAGGCGCAGAACCAGAAAGAGGATACCGAGAATCCGCCGGAGACGGTTTTTGTGGAGAATACCATCCCAGAGATTGATACCTTGATCTCGAGTTATTACGGGGCGTATGCGGCAGGAGATACCGCGGCATTGGAGACATATGCGACCCCGATTTCTGAGTTGGAGAAAAAATACATTGCGGTGATGAGCCAGTATGTGGCCGGCTATGAGAACGTGGAGTGTTACGTGGAGGAGGGGCTTTCCGCAGGCGAATACGCGGTGATCGCGGTTGCGGATACAAAGTACGAGAATGTGGGATCTGCGGCGGCTGGTCTTGAGCTTTTTTATGTGAGACAGAACGAGAGCGGCGCCTATTATATTGATAACCTGTACAGCACCTTCAACACGGCCAATCAGGAGCTGGAGCAGGACAGTCAGATCGCGGCTTTTATCGCGGCGTATGAGGAGCGGGAGGACGTTCTTCAGCTGGTGCAGGAGGTACAGGCGAGATTTGAGGAGGACCTGGCTTCAGACGAGGGATTGAAGACCATGGCCGAGGTGACGATCCCCGAGGCATTGACCAATTGGGTGGCGCAGGTCGTGGCAGAGGCGGAGGGAACTACCGACACCTCCCAGAACACAGACCAGACTACGGATCCCACTCAGGATCAGACGACGGGTGAGACTGCCGATCCCGCCCAGCCAGGGGATGGGACCACCGATACGTCTCAGACTACAGAGCCTGCGAATCCCGGTCAGACCGCGCCTGTTTCCGAGACGGTCTATGCCACCGCCAACGTGAATATCCGCAGGGAGGCCAGCGAGACCTCCGAACAGGTGGGAAGCGCAGTGGCGGGCCAGTCCTTTACCAGGACGGCCAATGCCAACGGCTGGAGCCAGATTGAATATAACGGAGGCACGGCATATATTAAGAGCGATTATCTGAGTACCGAAGCGCCGGCGGAGAACACCGGAACCGGCAGCGGCGTGAACTGGGTGAATCCGGGGACGGTGGTCACCTTAAATTCAGCCATGAATGTGCGGAAATCCATGAGCGAAACTTCTGAAAAGCTGGGGACCGCCAAGATCGGCGAGAAGGTGACCGTGGTGCTGAGCTATAAGGAGGGCTGGACCAAGGTGGAGTGGAACGGCAAGACCGGGTACATATTGACGGAGCTGTTGCTGAATAATTAGAAAGTAGTTTCCTGTGAAAAAGATATTGATAAGGAGAAGCGCAGAGGTATCTGCCGGATTCCTTATCAATATTTTTTTGCTTATAAGATTGTTCTTCCAGCTTCCTTATCCATAATTTTTATATTATAAGATTGTTCTCCCAGCTTCCGCATAAAAACTCTCGAATGCGGTTCCGGCGGAAGGCATATTTTCCATGTATAAAAGAGCCGAAAAGAATCACTCTAATCATAAGAACGCAAAAGGAGGTTACTTATGATCAGCAATGAGGAAGTGGATGTGCTCCACGAAACCTGCAGAAATACCAGAATGGCTCTGGATTCCATTCATACGGTTTTAAATAAGGTGTACGACGAGGATTTTGCCTACGATCTGAACTGCCAGGCCAACAAATACCGGGAGCTGGAGCGGAAGGCCGAGCGGGCCATGATGCGGGAGGGGATTCTGCCCCGGGAGGGCTCCAAGCTGGAGAAGGCCATGCTCTGGTCCTCCATCCAGGCCAACACCCTCTTAAATACCAGCACCGCCCACGTGGCGGACATGATGATCCAGGGCAACACCCGCGGCATCACCGAACTGATGAAAGCCACCCACAACAACAAAGTAAAAAACAGCTACGCCAACGAACTAGCCAACGAACTCATGGATTTTGAAGAGAAAAATATTGAGAAATTGAAATGTTATTTATAATGTGCTATACTATGAGCAGTGCCAAAATAGCCAGGCATAAACCGGCTGCTCGCAGACGGGATTATGGATGGCTATTTTGATAGGGCGACAGCCCGCAGCGAGGGAGCTATGCTCCCGAGCGGCACTGCGGAGAAGAGGTCGAAGTACCTTTCGTTGTAGTGGCCAGGCATAAACCGGCTGCTTGCAGACAGGGGTGTTTCCGGCTTTTTGCGGATAGGGCGACAGCCCGCAGCGAGGGAGCAAAGCTCCCGAGCGGCACTGCGGAGTAGAGGAAGACTATGGAACAAACAGGAACCAGAATCAATAAATACTTAAGCGAATCCGGCGTCTGCTCCCGCCGGGAGGCAGACCGCCGGATTCAGGAGGGAGAGGTCACCATCGACGGCAGGACCGCCGGCATGGGGGACCGGGTGCAGCCCGGACAGACGGTCCGCTGCCGGGGCGTGCTGGTACAGCCGGAGGAGGAGCCTGTGATCCTTCTGGTGAACAAGCCGGAGGGCATCGTCTGCACCGCCGAAAAACGGGAGAAGAACAACATTGTGGATTTTATCGCCTATCCCAAACGCGTTTATCCCGTAGGCCGCCTAGACAAGGACTCCAGCGGCCTCATTCTGATGACCAACCAGGGGGAGCTTGTCAACAAGCTCATGCGGGCCGGGAATTATCACGAGAAAGAGTATGCTGTCACCGTCAACCGCCCCGTTACCCCGGAATTTTTAAAGGGCATGGCCGGCGGCGTTCCCTTAGAGGAGCTTGGAACCGTCACCCGCAGATGCCGGGTGGAGCAGACCGGGCCAAGGTCCTTTCGCATTGTGCTGACCCAGGGACTGAACCGGCAGATCCGCCGCATGTGCCAGTATTTTGGCTACCGGGTGGTAGCTTTAAAGCGGGTCCGCATATTAAACCTGCATCTGGGGGACCTGGCGCCGGGTACATATCGGAGCATCACGCAGTCGGAGCTTGCGGAGTTAAAAAAAGCTCTCCGGTTTTCCATAAGCGAGACGGTGCGCCCCCAGGCGAAGCGCCAGGAACCGGAGAAAAGGACAACCTTGGGTGACAAAGCGCCAGATCAAAAAGGCGCATATCCTAAAACCCTGCGCCGTGAAGGAGGACAACCATGGAACAAAGCCAGGCGGAAGCCAGAATCAAAGAACTGAAAAAGCTGATTGAATATCACAGCGACCGCTATTACAATATGGATGACCCGGAGATCAGCGATTACGAGTTTGACATGCTGATGCGGGAGTTGAAGGCCCTGGAAAAAGAATACCCGGACCTTAAGACCCCGGATTCCCCCACTCAGAAGGTGGGCGGGACCGCCAAGCGGGAGGCGGGGGTGCTGGTGCGACACAACGTGCCCATGCTAAGCCTGCAGGATGTATTTTCCAGGGAGGAGGTCTATGACTTCGTGGAGGAAATGCGCCGTCAGCTGGAGGACCCGGAATTTGTGGTGGAGTACAAGATAGACGGTCTCTCCATGGCCCTGCGCTACGAGGAGGGAGAGCTGAAGCTGGCCGTCACCCGGGGAAATGGCATCGAGTACGGCGAGGATGTGACGGAGAACGCCAAGGTCATCTCCGACGTGGTGAGGAAGATGAGATACCCTCTGCCCTACATCGAGATCCGGGGGGAGGTCTACATGACGGAGGCGGCCTTTGAGAAGGTCAACGAGCGTCAGGAGCTGGCGGGAAAGAAGCCCTTTGCCAACCCCAGAAACTGCGCCGCCGGAACGCTGCGGCAGCTGGACAGCCGCATTACCAGGGAGCGGGAGCTGTCCATGTTCATTTTCAATATCCAGGAGGTCCGGGGAGCGGAGTTTGTCACCCACACCGAGGGCTATGAGTATCTGAAGAAAAATCACGTCAAGGTGATCGAGGACTATACGGTGTGCAAAACGGCTGATGAGGTCTGGGAGGCCATTTCACGCATCGGCGAGAACCGGGGAAATCTTCCCTACGACATTGACGGGGCGGTGGTGAAGCTCAACCGGATTTCCGACAGGGAACGGCTGGGAAACACCTCCAAGGTGCCCCGCTGGGCCATCGCTTACAAGTACCCGCCGGAGGAGAAGGAGAGCACCCTGCTTGACATCGAGCTGTCCGTGGGGAGGACCGGGAGGATCACCCCCACCGCCATTTTCGAGCCGGTGCGGCTCTGCGGGACTACCGTGTCCCGGGCCACCCTCCACAATCAGGATTTTATCGACGAGCTGGACATCGGCATCGGCGACCACATTTTGGTTTACAAATCCGGCGAGATCATCCCCAAGATCCGACGGGTGCTGAAGGAAAAACGGCCCGCGGGGACCGTGCGCTTTCAGATTCCCGACGTCTGTCCCGTCTGCGGGGCAAAGACCGTGCGGGAGAAGGACACCGCCGACATCAAGTGCATCTCCCCCGCCTGCCCGGCCCAGCTGGAGCGGCACATCATCAACTTTGTGGGACGGGACGCCATGGACATCAAGGGCTTTGGCACCGTGTACATCGAGG
Organism: uncultured Lachnospiraceae bacterium; assembly: GCA_944376745.1. Classification (GTDB taxonomy): domain Bacteria; phylum Bacillota; class Clostridia; order Lachnospirales; family Lachnospiraceae; genus 14-2. The sequence continues at coordinate 19,634 of CALWDR010000223.1, read as the reverse complement.
AGCTGGTGCGGCTGGGGTATCTTAAGGACATCGCGGACATTTACGATCTGAAGAATCACCGTCAGGAGCTCATCGACCAGGGGATCGTCGGCAAGGAGAAAAATACCGACAAGCTGCTTTTGATGATTGAGCGGTCTAAGGAGAACGAGGCCTGGCAGCTTCTGACCGGCTTTGGGATACCAAACGTGGGAAAGGCGGCGGCCAAGGCCATCTTAAAGGTGTTTCCCGATATCCCCTCTCTGGCGCAGGCCGATCTGGAGGAGCTGACCCAGGTGAACGACATCGGGGCCGTCAGCGCCGGCTGTATCCGGGACTTTTTCGCGGAGGAGAAGAATCAGGCGGTTTTGCGGAGACTTCAGGAGGCCGGAGTCAATATGAAGGCGAAGGAACAACCGTCGGGCGGGCTTTTTGACGGGCTCACCTTCGTGATCACCGGAACGCTGCCGGGGATGGACCGGAAGGAGGCGGCGGCCAGGGTGGAAAAGGCCGGCGGCAAGGTGTCCGGCTCCGTTTCCCGGAAGACCAGCTATCTTCTGGCAGGGGAAAATGCCGGGAGCAAGCTTGCGAAGGCCCAGGAGCTGAATATCCCCGTGATCGACGAGGCACAGTTTTTGGCCATGCTGGAACAAAAGCCCCAGTGAGGTTTTCGGAATAAGAGGTGCCAGCTGTAAGGAAACAGGCTTGCGGATATAGAAATAGAGACAGAAAGCTTGCGGATATAGAAATAGAGACAGAAAGCAGGAAAAGAAGTATGCCAATCAAGACACAGAGTGATCTGCCCGCCAGGGAGAGCCTGGAGCGGGAAAATATATTTGTGATGGACGAGAACCGGGCCATGCACCAGGATATCCGTCCCATTGAAATCGGGATCTTGAATCTCATGCCCTTAAAGGAGGAGACGGAGCTGCAGCTTCTGCGGGTCCTGTCCAACACACCGCTGCAGGTGGATGTGACCTTTCTTATGGTGCCCAACCACGAGTCCAAGAACACGCCCACCAGCCATCTGAACAAATTTTATTATACCTTTCAGGAGGTAAAGCACCGGAAATTTGACGGCCTGATCATCACCGGCGCCCCCGTGGAGCAGATGGCCTACGAGGAGGTGGACTACTGGAGGGAGTTTGAGGAGATCTGCGCGTGGACGAAGACCAACGTCACCTCCACCATGCACCTGTGCTGGGGAGCCCAGGCCGGGCTTTACTACCATTACGGGATTCCCAAGTATCCCCTGGAGAAAAAAATGTTCGGCATATTCAGCCACCGGGTCATGAACCGGAAGGTGCCTCTGGTGCGGGGCTTTGACGACTATTTTATGGCGCCCCATTCCCGCCACACGGAGGTGCGCCGGGAGGATATCGACAGGCACCCGGAGCTGACCATACTGGCGGAGTCGGAGGAGGCCGGAGTGTTCCTTCTGATGGATACCGACGGCAAGAAGATTTTTGTGATGGGACATCCCGAATACGACAGGGTGACGTTACATAACGAGTATATGCGGGATAAAGGAAAGGGGCTGCCCATTGAGCCTCCGAAAAATTATTATCCAAACGACGACGAAACGGCCCGGCCAAACCTCCAGTGGCGGTCCCACGCCAACAACCTGTATACCAACTGGCTCAACTACTATGTGTACCAGCAGACGCCCTATGAGTACACCAATATCGAGGACATCGCGGGAAAATAGAGGAGCTGTGAGGGCCGGGAAGGGTCCTGCGTATTTTTGGGAAGAAAGATGTCTGTGCCTGGGTATGAGTTTGCGGGATTCACGGGATACTATTTCCCATGAAATAAAAAACTTATCTTTGCAAAACAGGAATATTCTGTTATAATAGACAGGAATAAATCATTAGGAGGCAGGAACATGGCTGAAGATAGAAAAGCATATATGATAAAAGACGACAACTTGGGCGAGGTACGCATCGCCGACGAGGTGATTGCCATCATCGCGGGACTGGCGGCCACTGAGGTGGAGGGGGTAAGCTCCATGGCCGGCAACATCACCAACGAGCTGGTGAGCAAGCTGGGCATGAAAAACCTTTCCAGAGGGATCAAGGTCGAGGTGACCGACAACACCGTCAGCGTGGATGTGGCTTTGAACATTGCCTTCGGCTATGCCATCCCGGATGTGTCCGCCAAGGTGCAGGAGAAGGTGAAGAACGCCGTCGAGAATATGACGGGGCTCACCGTCTCCAGCGTCAACATCCGCATTGCCGCCGTGGATCTGGGAAAAAATAAATAGCGTAAGAGGGGGTGTTACAAAACAGGCGGTCCGCCCGTTTTGCAGCACCCCTTGAAACATATGGCTGCGGCGGTTAAGGAAAACCGCGGCCAGGTACAAAAAGGAGTCAGGATGAAGAGAAGCGAACTGAGGGAGCAGATATTCAAGATGCTGTTTCGCGCAGAATTTTATGAGGAGAGCGAGCTGCCCCAGCAGCTTAACCTGTTCTTTGCGGAGTCAGAGCAGACGGAGGACAAGGACAGGGCGTATATTGAGAAGAAATTTGAGGCCGTCGTCAGCCGGCTGCATGAGATCGACGGTATGATCAACGAGGCGGCCAGGGGCTGGAAGACCAGCCGTATGGGGAAGGTGGATCTGACGATCATCCGCCTGGCCGTATACGAGATGAAATTTGAAGAGGATATTCCCACGGGAGTGGCCATCAACGAGGCGGTGGAGCTGGCCAAAGCTTACGGCACCGACGATTCGCCCTCCTTTGTCAACGGGATTCTGGCGAAATTAGTATGAACAACAACCGGAACGTATACACCGTAAGCCAGGTCAACGCCTATATCAAAAATATGTTCGCCCAGGATTTCATGATGAACCGGATCTACGTCAAGGGCGAGGTTTCCAACTGTAAATATCACCCTACCGGGCATATCTATTTTACCTTGAAGGATGAGACGGGAGCCTTACAGGCAGTTATGTTTGCAGGCAGCCGCAAGGGGCTGGCCTTTCCCATGAAAAATGGGGACAACGTGATTGCCCTGGGCTCTATTGCTGTTTATGAGCGGGATGGAAAATACCAGCTCTACGCCAGGGAGATCCTCCTGGACGGGGCGGGGCTTCTGTATCAGAGGTTTGAGGCTTTGAAGCAGGAGCTTCAGGAGATGGGCATGTTTGACAAAGCGTACAAGCAGCCCATACCCAAATACGCCCGCCGGGTGGGGATCGTCACCGCCTCCACAGGGGCGGCCATCCGGGATATCCAGAATATCGCGGGCCGGCGGAACCCTTACGTGCAGCTGATCCTCTATCCGGCCCTGGTGCAGGGGGAGGGAGCGGCGGATAGCATCGTGCGGGGCATCCGCGCTTTGGACCAGGCCGGCGTGGACGTGATCATCGTGGGCCGGGGCGGAGGCTCCATGGAGGATCTGTGGGCCTTCAACGAGGAGAGCGTGGCCCGGGCCATCTTTGCGTGCAATACCCCGGTCATCTCGGCGGTGGGACATGAGACGGACGTCACCATCGCGGATTTTGTGGCGGATCTTAGGGCGCCCACCCCCTCGGCGGCGGCGGAGCTGGCGGTGTACGACGTCCGGGAACTGCTGGAGCAGCTGCTGCTTCTGAAGCTGAACTTAAACCAGGCCGTGAACCAGAAGCTTACGGAGGCCCGGGAGAAGGTGATAAAGCGCCAGGATACGATCCGGCTTCTGCGCCCGGAAAACCGTCTCAATGAGCGGCGGCCGTATTGCGGGGACCTGGGGCTCCGTCTCCAGGAGTCCATGCAGCGAAAGCTTACGGAGGTCCGGCACCGGCTGCAGCTCTGCGCCCAGGGGCTGGACGGCTTATCCCCGGCAAAGAAGCTTGGCCAGGGCTATTCCGTGGTCACGGACCGGGCGGGAAAGAGCGTTACGGAGACCGGACAGGTGCAGATCGGGGACCCGCTTCTCATTCATGTGACAGACGGGGAGATTGAGGCCCGGGTGGAACGGGTGACAGCGAAGAACGGCTGCCGTCCGGTTCGGACATAGGAAAGCACGGAGGCAGAATACCGTGCGGAGGATAGAAACATCACAGAGACAGAAAGCGAAGGGGAAGATGGAAGCGTTACAGGAACAGGAAGCGATGGAAAACGCGCAGGAGCAGAAAACGATGGAAGACCCGCGGGAGCAGGAAGTGAAGAACTCTGATCGGAGCAGAGAAACCGCCGGATATCAGGACAAGTCGCTGGAGGAGGTCTTGGGAGAGGTGGAGGCCATCATCCAAAGGATGCAGCGGAGGGACATTTCCCTGGAGGAATCCTTTGCGCTGTATCAGGAGGGCATGGAGGGCTTGAAGGTCTGCAACGAGAAGATCGACGCGGTGGAGAAGAAGCTGATTCTGCTGAATGAGGAACCGGAGGAATAAGGCAATGGAACTGGCACAGGAGATCAATAACAGAGTGGAGGCCATCGAGGCCGTGATCAGAAGGTATCTGCCCAGGGAAGAGGGGTATCAGAAAACGGTCATCGAGGCCATGAATTACAGCGTTCTGGCGGGCGGGAAGCGGCTGCGCCCCATGCTCATGCAGGAGACCTACCGCCTCTTCGGGGGCAGATCCGAGGTGATCGAACCTTTTATGGCGGCCATCGAGATGATACATACCTACTCCCTGGTCCACGACGATCTGCCTGCCATGGACAACGACGAGTACCGCAGGGGACGGAAGACCACCCACATCGTCTACGGGGAGGCCATGGGGATACTGGCCGGGGACGGGCTTTTGAACTATGCCTTTGAGACGGCGCTTAAGGCCTTCGAGCTGGAGCCGGAGAATGGCAACATCCCCAAGGCCCTGAAGCTTCTGGCGGGGAAAGCGGGCATCCACGGCATGATCGGCGGTCAGACCGTGGATGTGGAGTATGCGGGAAAAACACTTTCAGAGGAACGCCTTGATTTTATCTACCGCCTGAAGACCAGCGCCCTTCTGGAGGCTTCCATGCTCATCGGGGCCGTGCTGGCCGGGGCCACCAGAAACGAGCAGCGCCTGATCGAGCAGGCGGCGTCGGAGCTGGGACTGGCCTTCCAGATCCAGGACGACATCCTGGACGTGACCGGCACCCAGGAGACCCTGGGCAAGCCTGTGGGCAGCGATGAGAAGAATCAGAAGACGACCTATGTGACCCTTAAGGGAATCGACAGGGCCAGGCAGGACGTGGCGGATTTGTCCCGGCGGGCGGTGGAGCGCCTGGAGGGACTGGTGGTAAAAAATGAATTTCTGATACGGCTCATGCTGTATCTGATTCAGCGGGAGAAGTGACTCCCAGGGAGAGCGGCTTATGGTACTGGAGAAAATAAACAAACCTAACGATATAAAAGAGCTGAAGCCCTGTGAGCTGGATCTTCTTGCTGAGGAGATCCGGCAGTTTCTGATCGAGAAAATATCCAAGACCGGCGGACATTTGGCCTCCAATCTGGGGGTGGTGGAGCTGACCATGGCCATGCACCTGGCCTTTGACCTGCCGGAGGATAAGATCATCTGGGACGTGGGGCACCAGTCCTACAGCCACAAGCTTCTGACGGGGCGGAAGGAGGGCTTTGACACCCTGCGGAAATACGGCGGTATGAGCGGATTTCCCAAGCGGAAGGAGAGCAAATGCGATTGCTTTGACACGGGGCACAGCTCCACCTCCATCTCCGCTGGTCTGGGTTATGCCCAGGCCCGGGAGATCACCGGGGCCGGCTACAAGGTGGTGGCGGTCATCGGGGACGGGGCCCTCACCGGGGGCATGGCCTATGAGGCCCTGAACAATGCCTCCCAGTTGAAGTCCAACTTTATCATTGTGCTCAACGACAACAACATGTCCATTTCCGAAAATGTGGGCGGCCTGTCCCGGCACCTTTCCAACCTGCGGACCGCCGACGCCTACCGGGAGCTGAAAAGCGGCGTGGTCAATTCCTTAAACCGGATTCCCAGGTACGGGGAGCGGATGGTGGAGCGCATCCGAAAGACCAAGAGCAGCATCAAGCAGCTTTTGATTCCGGGAATGCTGTTTGAAAATATGGGCATCACCTATCTGGGGCCGGTGGACGGCCACAATGTGCCGGAGCTGGTGAAGATCTTTAAGGAGGCCTCCAAGGTCCAGGGAGCCGTGCTGGTACACGTCATCACCGAGAAGGGCAAGGGCTATCCCCCGGCGGAGCGCCATCCGGCCAGGTTCCACGGCACGGACGCCTTCGATGTGGAGACGGGGCTTCCCTTAAGCAAGAAGCAGAAGGCCAACTACACGGATATTTTTTCCACGGTCATGCGCAAGATGGGAGACCGGGATGAGAAGGTGGTGGCCATTACGGCGGCCATGGCCGACGGCACCGGTTTAAAGCGGTTTCGCAACATGTTCCCCCAGCGGTTTTTTGACGTAGGCATCGCGGAGGAGCACGCGGTCACCTTTGCGGCGGGGCTGGCGGCGGCGGGGCTGAAGCCCGTATTTGCGGTGTACTCCTCCTTCCTGCAGCGGGCCTACGACCAGATCCTCCATGACGTGTGCATCCAGGATCTGCCCGTGGTGTTCGCCGTGGACCGGGCGGGCCTTGTGGGCAGCGACGGGGAGACGCACCAGGGCATTTTTGATCTGTCCTATCTCTCCTCCATTCCCGGCATGACGATCCTGGCTCCCAAAAATAAATGGGAGCTGTCCGACATGCTGAAATTTGCCATCCAGTTCGGACATCCCATCGCGGTCCGTTATCCCAGAGGGGAGGCCTTCGACGGCTTGAAGGACTGGCGCGCGCCCATCCGCTATGGCAGGAGCGAGGTGATCTATGAGGAGAGCGGGATCGCTCTGGTGGCGGTGGGCAGTATGGTGAAGACGGCCCTTGAGGTGCGAAGCCGCCTGGCGGAGGCGGGTTATCCCTGCACCCTTGTAAACGCCCGGTTTGTAAAGCCCCTGGACGAGGAGCTTCTGCGCTCGCTGGCCGCGGGGCACAGGCTTTTGGTTACCCTGGAGGAGAACGTGCGAAGCGGCGGCTTCGGGGAACACGTCACCGAGTATTTAAACCGGTGCGGCGCAAATGTAAGGATCGTAAATATTGCCATTCCCGACGAGTATGTGGAGCACGGCAATGTGGATATTTTAAGAAAGGAAACCGGGATCGACGCGGACTCCATTGTGGAGAAGGTGACCGCGGAGTATGCCGGACTGTGATATGAAGGAACGTTTGGATGTATTGCTGGTGCATAAGGGGCTTGCTCCTTCCCGGGAGAAGGCCAAGGCCATGATCATGGAGGGCATCGTCTTTGTGGACGGCGTCCGGGAGGATAAGGCGGGGGCCTCCTTCGGGGAGGACGCTGTCCTGGAGGTCAGAGGCAGCACCTTAAAGTATGTGAGCCGGGGAGGGCTGAAGCTGGAGAAGGCTATGGCGAATTTCGGCATTTCCCTGGAGGGAAAGATCTGCATGGACATCGGGGCCTCCACCGGCGGCTTCACCGACTGCATGCTGCAAAGCGGGGCCGTTAAGGTCTATGCGGTGGACGTGGGCTACGGCCAGTTTGCCTGGAAGCTTCGGCAGGACCCTCGGGTTGTCTGCATGGAGAAGACCAACATCCGCTATGTGACACCGGCGGATATTGCGGATGTGCTGGATTTCGCCTCGGTGGATGTATCCTTTATCTCCTTAACCAAGGTGCTGGGCCCGGCCCGGGAGCTTTTGGGGCCGGAAGGGGAGATGGTATGTCTCATCAAGCCCCAGTTTGAGGCCGGGCGGGAGAAGGTGGGCAAGAAGGGCGTGGTCCGGGACCCGGCGGTCCATAAGGAGGTCATCGACAAGGTGCTGGCATATGCCGGAGAGCTTGGATTCTCCGCGGAAAATCTGGATTTTTCCCCCATCAAGGGACCGGAGGGAAATATCGAATATCTGGTTTATCTGAAAAAAGGAACGACAAAGGCGAAGGAGGAGAAGGTGGACAGCGGGCGGGTGGTTCGGATGGCCCACGAGACATTGAATTAGTATGAAGCATTTTTATATTATAACCAACGAGCAAAAGGATAAGGAGCTGGCGCTGACCAAGGCCATCGTGGCATATATCCGGGAGAAGGGCTGCAGCTGCCGGTTTGGGCTGAATGTACGGACCGGAGCCGGGGAGTATCCGGACTTTTGTGCCGGGGAGTATCCGGGCTTTTGTGCCGGGGAGCTTCCGAAGGATACAGAGTGCGTCATCTGCGTGGGCGGGGACGGCACCATGCTGCGGGCCGCCAGGGACCTGGTGGAGACGGGACTTCCGGTCATCGGCGTCAACCGGGGCCATGTGGGATACCTCTGTGAGCTGGACTCGGAGACGGTGTATGCCGCCATCGACGAGCTGATCGGGGATCGCTATGTGGTGGAGAACCGTATGCTTCTGAGCGGTTACTGCGTAAAGCAGGGGGAGAGAACGCCTTCCGGGCAGGCCCTCAACGACATTGTGATCCACCGCTCCGGCTTTCAGCAGGTGGTGAATTTCATCATTTCCGTCAACGGGGAATATCTGAATACATACAGCGCGGACGGCGTGATCGTGGCCACTCCCACCGGCTCCACCGCCTACAGCATGTCGGCGGGAGGGCCTATTGTGGACCCCAGGGCGGAGCTTCTTCTGATCACCCCCATCTGTCCCCACGCCCTCAATTCCAAGAGCATTGTGCTGGGGGCCGAGGATGAGATCGAGGTGGAGATCGGCGCCCGCAGCCAGGAGGAAGCCGAGGCGGTGGAGGTGAGCTTCGACGGGGACCAGGTCATCCGGCTGGCGGTGGGGGATAAGATCGTGATCCGGAGGGCCAGGGCCCGGACCCGCATCCTGAAGCTGAACAAGCGCAGCTTCCTGGAGATCCTGCGCAAGAAGATGGGAACATATAGCTGACGCGGCGGATGGCATACGATCCGGTATGTGAAGGACAGGATAAGAAGATGGGAACATATAGCTGACGCGGCGGTGGGGGATACCGGCGCGCGGCGGGAAGGAGAGAGAGGATGAAGACCAAGCGGCACGCAAAGATACTGGAGCTGGTGCAAAAATATGAGATAGAGACCCAGGAGGAGTTGTCGGAGCGCCTCATTGCCGAGGGCTTTCCGGTGACCCAGGCCACCGTCTCCCGGGATATACGGGAGCTGCGCTTGACTAAGGTGTCCCGGGGCGGGAAACAGAGATATGCCGTGCTGGCCGGAGGCAGCGGGGACATGGGGGAAAAATACGCCCGGGTATTCCGGGAGGGCTTCGTCTCCATGGACATGGCCCAGAATATCCTGGTGATCAAGACCGTTTCCGGCATGGCCATGGCGGTGGCGGCGGCCTTAGACCACATGGACTGCCATGAGATCGTGGGCAGCATTGCCGGGGACGACACCATCATGTGCGCGGTGCGCACGGTGGAGGACACGGTGAGCCTGATGGAGCGGCTGCGGAAGATCGTATAGTGTACCGGCACGGCCATAATGCGGCGAAGGATTTGCCTGCGTCATACGTGTCAAGCTTTTGTGGATTTTACATTTTGTGGAAAGAGAGTAGAAGGAGAAGCGAAATGCTATTGAGTCTGCATGTAAAAAATCTGGCCTTGATCGAGGAGGCGGAGGTGGAATTTCACCGGGGCCTCAACATTTTATCCGGTGAGACCGGCGCCGGAAAGTCCATTCTCATCGGTTCCCTGAATCTGGCCCTAGGGGAGAAGGCGCCCAGAGAGCTTTTGCGGGAGTCCGCGGATTACGCTCTGGTGGAGCTGACCTTCTCGGTGGAAAATGATTACCAGCGCAGGCAGCTGGAAGCCCTGGAGGTGTACCCGGAGGAGGATATGGTCATCATGTCCCGGCGGATCACCGCCCAAAGAAGCGTGGGAAGGATCAACTCCGAGAGCGTATCCGCCCAGAGGATGCGGGAGGTGGCCGCCCTGCTCATCGACATTCACGGGCAGCACGAGCATCAGTCCCTGCTGCAGAAGCGAAAACACCTGGAGATCCTGGACGATTACGCCAGAGAGGAGCTAAAGGAAAGCAAGGAGGAGCTTGCACGGCGGTACCGGGAGTACCGGGCCCTGGAGCGGGAGATGGCGGAGGCCGTCACCGACGAGAGCCAGCGGGCAAGGGAGCTCTCTTTCCTGGAATATGAGATCGGGGAGATCGAGGAGGCGGCTCTGACTCTGGGGGAGGATGAGGAGCTGGAGATATCCTACCGGCGTTTAAACAACGGGAAACGGATCCTGGAGGCTGTGGGGACGGTCCATGAGCTTTGCGCCGGGGAGGCGGGGGGAGCGGATTCTCTGATCAGCCGGGCCCTTCGGGAGCTTTCCGCCGTGACGGCCTACGATAAGGCTTTGGAGAGCTTAAGCGGCCAGCTTCTGGACATCGACAGCCTGTTAAATGATTTTAACCGGGAGCTTTCCGACTATGAGGCGGACGCGGAATTTTCCGAGGAGGAATTTTACCGGGTGGAGCAGCGGCTGACGGAGATCAACCGCCTGAAGGCCAAGTACGGGGATTCCATTGAAAAAATTTTGGCGGAAAAGGAAGCCAAGAAGAAGCGGTATGAAACCTTAAAGAATTACGAACAATATTTAGAGGATTTGAGAGGGCGCTTAAAGGAGGCGGAGAGCCGCCTAAAGGCCCTGTGCGAGGAAGTGTCCGCCGTCCGCAGAAAACGGGCGGCTGTGCTGGCAGGCCAGGTGGAAAAGGCCCTGTCGGATCTGAATTTCCTGAATGTGGTATTTCAGGTGGAATTTACCGAGACGGCGGATTATACGATCCAGGGCAGGGACGAGGCGGAATTTCTGATCTCCACCAATCCCGGAGAGGCGCCCAAGCCTCTGGGAAAAGTGGCCTCCGGCGGAGAGCTGAGCCGGATCATGCTGGCCCTTAAGACCATTTTGGCGGAAAACGACAGGATCGCCACCATGATCTTCGATGAGATCGACGCGGGGATCAGCGGGCGGACGGCCCAGAAGGTGGCGGAGAAGCTGAATGTCATCGGCAGGACCCACCAGGTGATCTGTATCACCCATCTGCCCCAGATCGCGGCCATGGCGGACCATCACTACCTCATCGAGAAATCGGTGGTAAATCAGGCCACCATTTCCACCATCCACGAGCTGGACCAAGAGGAGAGCGTGAAGGAGCTGGCCCGGATGATCGGCGGCGTGAAGGTCACGGACACGGTGCGAAGGAGCGCGGAGGAGATGCGGGACCTGGCGCTTTCCGTCAAAAAGAAATAGGAATCATTTCCAGCGGAATAAAAAAATCCCAGAGTGAAGGGGCGCGGATTGTCACATACTAGAGGTGTAGCGAGGATGGCTTTTAGCTGTCACATGCACCGAAAGGAATGTGGACATATGTGGTATAAAAAATTCCAGAGACAGTGCAGATGGCTGGCCTTGACAGGGTTGGTTTTCATCTGCATTTTTTCTTATGCGCTGCTGCTTCGTTCGATCCCGGATACCATTCGGATCGTGGCGGGCAGGGAAGAGACCTTCGATCTGAAGGTTCCGGTGACGGGAGAGGTACAGGATCAGGAGGCGGAGGTATTTACCAACCAGAGCCCCACGGTGGACAGCGGCAAGCTTCACATAGATATGAACGACACCTTCACCCTGCAGGCGGAGACGGAGGGAAAATTCTCCATTATCTGCAAGCTGTTTGGAATCTTTGATCTGAAGGAAGTCTCCGTGGAGGTCATCAATGAGCAGATGGTAGTCCCCTGCGGGATACCGATTGGGATCTACGTGAAGACGGACGGTATCCTGGCCATCGGAAGCGGCCCGGTGACGGGGATGGACGGCATGAGCTATGAGCCCGCCTACCACCTGATCAAGAGCGGGGATTACATCAAGACCGTGAATGACCAGGTGGTGAGCACCAAGGAGGAGCTGATCGAGCTGGTGAACCGCTATGGGGACCGGGACATTGTGCTTGGCATTCTGCGGCAGGGAAATTATACCAAGCTGCGCATTCAGCCGGTACAGACCGGGGAGGAGGAATACAAGCTGGGGATCTGGGTCCGGGACGACATGGCGGGAGTGGGGACCATGACCTACTACACCGCGGACCGGCATTACGGCGCCCTAGGACACCCCATCAGCGACGCGGACACCAGCACCACCATTCAACTGGGGGAGGGCCTTCTGTATGAGACGGACATTGTGGGCATCACCCGGGGAGAGAAGGGAAAGCCCGGGGAGCTGGCCGGCGTCATCGACTACGGGGAGCGCTATTGCCTGGGAACCGTGGCCGGAAATTCCCAGACCGGAATTTACGGCGTGCTGAATAAAATTCCCCGGGAGCTTTCCGATACGGAGTACATGGAGGTGGGCTTCAAGCAGGAGATGGAGATCGGCCCGGCCACTATCATAAGCTATGTGTCGGGCCGGCGGCAGGAGTACGACATCGCCATCACCTCCCTGGACTACAACAGCCCCAGCGCCAACAAGGGAATCCAGTTCCAGGTGACGGACCCGGCCCTTTTGAGCCTCACCGGGGGGATCGTCCAGGGGATGAGCGGCAGCCCCATCCTCCAGAACGGACGGCTGGTGGGGGCGGTGACCCACGTGTTCATTCAGGACCCCACCCGGGGGTATGGGGTTTTTATTGAGGAGATGCTGGGGCGTTAAGTTCGGGTGGAAAGCGGAAATAACACAATCATGTGAGTGCAGGCACTTAGGATTGTGTTATTTTTGTCACTTTTTTTAAAAATAACATATTGCAAAATGTGACAAAGCGGAATATAATAGTCTTATGAGAAAGGAGAATATCGCTATGGAATCGAAAAAAAACACATTGCCAGAAATGGGTGCAAGGTTTAAAGAGATACGAACAAAATGTGGATTTACACAGGAACAAATTGCAAATTTTTTGGAGTTGGACAGGACAATGATTACAAAGTTCGAGAAAGGGGAAAGGTCTCTTGGGATTGCTGATTTAGAAAGGGCATGCGGGCTGTTTGGCTGTAATCTTAAGGTTTTAAGGGGATTGCAGGAGTTTGAGCCGATGACGGTTGCTTATCGTGCAAAGGAATTAACCTTGGAAGACATGGAAGCTGTCCGTAACGTGCAAAGAATCGTATTGAATTTAAGAAGAATCAAAGCGTATCAGGAGGAGAAAGATGAAGTCGGTTATACAGCTTAATTCCGAGGCCGTAAGATTCCGTGAGAAAATGGGGTACAGCAATCGTGAACCGATTGAGATCCAGAATATTATTTTGAAACTGGAAAATTATACATTGATGAAATTGGAATTTTCGGAGCATATCAGCGGCATGTGCGTGTTGGATGGTGATTCAAAGACAATCGCCATTAATTCATCCATGTCGGTTGGGCGGCAGCGTTTTACAATGGCTCATGAGATTTATCATTTGGAAATAGAACATATATCAGAAGGGAAAATATGTCCGTCCGGGATATATGATAATAGAAGTGACAGTGAAAAAGAAGCGGATATGTTTGCTTCATTCCTGTTAATGCCCTATGATGGTTTGACATGGTATATTGATAAATTTCAAATTGCGGAATGGAATATTCGAAATATAATAGCGTTAAGCCAGTTTTATCAAATGAGTTATATGGCGGTTTTGTTTCGGCTGCAGCATGAAGACAGAATTACTTTGGAGGAATATGAGAAACTGAAAAAAGTAAATGTGCGCTCGGAAGCCATAAGATACGGATATAATGTTTTTCTCTATAATTCCTCACCGGAAACAGACAAGTGGATCACCTTAGGAGAGTACCCGCGTTTACTGGAAGAAAAGAGGCGGATGATTCCGGAAAGTTTATTTGGACAATTTTGCAGGGAGGGATTTCGGGAGGAAATTGAGAATGGACAAATAAAAGAAGGAGTGGTTCTGAATGACTAATGAAGATACAGTGAGATTCGCTGTAGCTCCTGACAGGATTCAAATTGTATATGCGGATACAGATACGTTGTCCAGCTTTTTAAATCGCAATAGCTTCAATTATTTTTTGAAAGTTTTTGAAGCTATGAATGCGGAGGTGACAATATCGAAAATAGTTTTGGATGAATTATACAATGGAAAAAAGAAAGAGTTGAGAAAATATACGATTGAGCGATTAAAGCAGACGAAACGAATTACGATTGAGGATATCGAACCGTTTTCAGAGGAGGACGATACTTACGCTCAATTAAGTGAAACCATGGGAAAGGGGGAGGCTTCTGCATTGGCGTTGGCGAAGCACAGCAAAAGAAAAGCAGGCTTGGCAAGCAATAATATGAGTGATGTAGCGAACTATGCAAAAGCCAATCAGATCGAATTATGGCCAACAGGAAAGATTTTAAGATATGCGGTTGATTTGGAAATTATGAATATGAAACAGGCAGATGAATTGTGGAAAAAGATGAAAGCAGATGGATTGAAATTACCGAGGTATGATACATTTAAGGAATATTATGATAAAGATAGTATTTGACGCGAAAAGAGCGGCTTACACGTCATGGGAAATAAGCCCCACATTTTGACAGAAAAACAGAAAAAGCACCAAAGAAAGCAGATGAGTTATCCGTAAAAGAACTGAAATCCGACAAAAGAGCCGCTAATTATTTGCAAAGAAACTCCTGCTGTCGAAAAAATAAGAATCATTTTGATTGATTCCCGTCAGTAATACGCTTATAATACAAATAGTTTCGTTTTATGAGAAATTATTATGTAAAATAACAGGAGGGCTCCCTACATGGAAAAGCTGAACGTGGCAATCGCGGATGATAACGAAAGAATGGTACACTTATTAAGCGATATTATAAGAGGTGATGACGAACTGGAGGTCGTGGGAACGGCGAAAGATGGGGAAGAAGCATGCGCAATGATAAGGTCCAAGGAGCCCGACGTGGTTCTTCTTGACATCGTGATGCCCAAATTAGACGGCTTAAGCGTCATCGACAAGATGAAAAATGACAGGAATCTCAAGAAGCTTCCGGCATTTATCATGATCAGCGCCATCGGCCAGGAGAAGATCACCGAGGACGCCTTCGCCCTGGGGGCCGACTACTACATCATGAAGCCCTTCGACAACGAAATGGTCTTAAGCCGCATCAAGCATGTGAAGCGGCGGGGAGGCCGCATGCTGGGGGAGGTAAAGAAGGTCAACGCCTATGAGCGGGGGGAGGAGTACAAGGAGCGGAACTTGGAGAGCGAGGTCACGGTCATCATCCATGAGATCGGCGTGCCCGCCCACATCAAGGGCTACCAGTACCTGCGGGAGGCCATCATGATGTCCGTGATGGACATCGAGATGTTAAATTCCATCACCAAGATCCTCTACCCCACCATCGCCAAGAAATACCAGACCACCCCCAGCCGGGTGGAGCGGGCCATCCGCCATGCCATCGAGGTGGCCTGGAGCCGGGGCAAGATGGACACCATCGACGAACTGTTCGGTTATACCATCAACAATGGCAAGGGGAAGCCCACCAACTCGGAATTTATCGCCCTCATCGCCGATAAGATCCGGCTGGAATACAAGAACCGGGGGTAAGAGTCCCTTACATGGTAATGCTGTCCGAGGAGCGGCTGTAGTAATATACGTGATCTGACAGAATCTCCTCGGAGCTTAGCTGGGAACCGTTCACCTCCCCGATCATCCGGTTAAAGTCCGCCGGCTTCATGTGGACGGTGGCGGGCACCAGAAGCACCTCGTGGACGCTGCTGGGGATGATGTAGAAATCGGCGTCCACCTGCTTTGAGAGCTGCTTTAGAAGCTGCTGGTACAGAAGGCAGGAAGCCCCCAGATACCCGCTCTCGTTGGTCAGCATGTACATGGGGATGGGGGAGAGGGCGGAGAAAGAGGTCCGCTCAAAGCGGGAGCCTAAGAGCAGCGGCGTGTTCTCCCGGGCCAGGCGGTAGACGGTGTCAAGATCCGTGTTCCAGAGCCGCAGATGGTCGTTGGTCAAAAGGATGGTGGCGTTGGCGCTGCCTGCCGATGTGACCAGGCAGTAAAAGACGATGGCCAGGTCCAGAAAAGGAATGTGGGGAAGGTCCTTTAGCAGCTCCCGGTTCCGCTCATAGTGGATCAGCTTGTAGGCGATGCGGGGGGACACATTCTGGAAATTTTTGAAGAAGGACAGGTCGATGGGTTCCGTGGGCCGGTAGCGGTAGTAGGTGTCCAGGATCTCCTGGAAAACGGCGGAAAAGCTCATTCCCCTTTGAAGATCCTCGTAATACTCGCTTAAATAGAGGGTGGGAGAGATATTCAATCCCGATTCCAGGATCGTAAGTCCCTCCACAGCCACCTGGTTGTTGCGTAGGATCCGATGGATCGTGATGGCGGTGTCCGGCGGAAAATGGCCCTTAAGCTCGGCTAAAAGGGCTGCCTGAAATGTCTCGTATGTCATAGTACCTCCTGATAGTTGTCGTCTGGGGAAAATCGCTGCGGGAGGTCCCGGAAGATATGGATAGATAGAAAAGTAAATCCACGCAAATGCTTTGCGTGGATTTACTGTATCACGATTTTACAAAAAATGCAAGGGTTTTTTTAGTTGGATTTGATTTCCTTCCAAAGCTCGTTGTAGAGATTGGTGGAATCCTGGTCTAAGGATTTCAACACTTCGCAGTTTTCCAGCACCTCCTGGGGCGGGAAGACCGTGGTATTCTGCTGAAGCTCCTCGTCCATGGTCTCGTAGAGAGCCTTGTTGGGGGTTGCGTAGTACACGTAATCAAAGTTCAGCTGGGCAATATCCACCCGGCAGAGGAAATCCAGGAATTTCTCCGCGTTTTCCTGATGGGTGGCGGTCTTGGGTATAAACCAGGAATCGATCCACACGTTGGAGCCCTCCTGGGGGACAGCGTAGCCAAGATTCTCGCTTAATTCCATGGCAAGGCCGGCCTCGCCGGAATAAACCAGGGCCATGGCGGCATTTTCGGAGATCATCTCATCCTGGGCCTCGTCCACCAGATAGGCCTGCACCATGGGCTTCTGGTTGATGAGGATCTCCTGGGCTTCCCGAAGCTCACCTTCGTCGGTGGTATTTAAGGAGTAGCCCAGATATTTTAAAGCGGTCATGAAGGAATCCCGGACGCTGTCGGCCATGATCACCTGACCGCTGTACTTCTCATCCCACAGGCAGGACCAGGAGGTAAGGTCCTCCTCATCCACCATGTTCTTGTTGTAGAGAATGCCCACCGTGCCGAAGAAGTAGGGGACGGAGTACTTGTTTTCCGGGTCGAAGGACTTGGAAAACTCAAAGTAAGTCTCGTCCAGGTTGGCGATGTTGGGGATATTGTCAAAGTTGATCTCCAGGACCTCGCCCTCGGAGATCAGCTTCTCCACCATGTAATCGGAGGTGCAGATCAAGTCGTAGTCGATGGCGTCGGCCTTGAATGTGGCGTACATATCCTCCGGGGTCTCATACTGGTCGTATTTCACCTTGATGCCGGTCTCCTCCTCGAACATGTCAAGGACCTCGGGCTCAATGTATTTGCCGTAGTTTAATACGGACAGGGTGTTTTCGTCGTCGGAATCGCCGCAGCCTGCCAGGGTCAGGGCAGCCAGGGCTCCCGCCATAAGAAGCGCAATCATTTTTTTCATGTTTTTAAATCCTTTCTTTTCTCTTTTCTATTTTTGCCTGCTGCCTGTCTTTCCGGGCAGAACCGAAGTTCATGGCCAGAAGCAGTATGAGGGCGATGAAAAATAAAATGGTGGAGAGGGCGTACATTTCCGGGGTGACTCCACGTTTCATCTGGGTGTAGATCATGGTGGAGAGGGTGTTGACCCCGGCCCCCTTGGTAAAGTAGGTTATGGAAAAATCATCCATGGACATGGTCATGGCCATCAGGAAGCCGGAAAATACCCCGGCCCGTATCTGGGGCCATATGATCTTAAAAAACGCGTACAGGGGCGTGGCGCCCAGGTCCAGAGCCGCCTCGTAGGTGTTCTGGCTGCACTGCTTCAGCTTGGGCAGCACGTTCAGTATCACGTAGGGCAGGTTGAAGGTGATATGGGCGATCAGCACCGTGGCCATTCCAAGCTCCAGCTTTAAAAAACGTGAAAAAAGCAGCATCAGGGACAGGCCCGTCACAATATCCGCGTTCAGCAGGGGGATATTGGTGGCCCCCAGCATGATGGCCTGATTTTTGACCCGCATGGCGTGGATGCCGATGGCGGCCAGGGTTCCCAGTACGGTGGCCAGGAAGGCGGAGGCCAGGGTGATCAGGATGGTGGTGCCGAAGGCGTCCATGATCATGCTGTTGTCAAACAGATTCTGGTACCATTTCAGGGTGAAGCCCCCCCACTGGACCCGGGTCTTGGAGTCGTTGAAGGACAGCACGATCAGCACCACGATGGGCAGGTACAAAAATAAAAATATCAGCCCCAGATAGATCCGCTCCGCAGTTTTCTTTACCATACGCCGGCACCTCCTCCCTCCTTGTCATGGGCGCTCATCAGAGCCATACTGGCAATGACAAATATCATAAGGACAATGGACAGACCGGAGCCCAGCTGCCAGTTGTTCTGCTGGGTGAAGGCCTGCTCGATGACATTTCCGATCAGCATGATCTTTCCGCCGCCCAGAAGGTCCGAGATGGCGAAGGAGGTCAGCGCCGGGACAAAGACCATGATGATCCCGCTGATGACGCCGGAGAGGGTCAGGGGCAGGATGACCTTGAAAAATACGGTGACGCTCCCGGCGCCCAGATCCTTGGCAGACTCCACCACCTCAGGGCTGATGCGCGCCATGGAATTATAGATGGGCAGCACCATGAAGGGCAGAAAGTCGTAAACCATGCAGAACACCACCGCCGTGGGGGTGTTGATGATGTTCAGGACGGGAAGTCCCAGGGTTTCCAGCACGGTATTGATCACGCCGTTGTTGTTTAAAAGCATCCGCCAGGCCAGGATGCGCAGCATGAAGTTCATCCACATGGGCAGGATGAAGATAAACACGATCAGGCTCTGGCACTTTTTCCCCGTCTTATTCAGTATCATGGCCAGCGGATAGGCCAGGATCAGGCACAGGAGCGTGCAGATCACGGCCAGGCGCAGGGATAAGAACAGCGCCTTTAAGTGAATGGGTTCCCCGATGGCCAGCACGTTGGAAAGGGTAAAGCCGCCCTCCGAATTTGTCAGGGCAAAGTACAGGAT
This sequence comes from uncultured Lachnospiraceae bacterium, assembly GCA_944376745.1. GTDB lineage: Bacteria > Bacillota > Clostridia > Lachnospirales > Lachnospiraceae > 14-2. Next base: position 611 of record CALWDR010000223.1, on the reverse strand, counting down.
CACCGCCACCGGCAGGAGGATAAATCCGATGATCCATACCAGATAGGGTCCCGCCAGAAGCTGGCGTCCAAGCTTACGCATCGATCTCCACCGCCCTTTCGTCACTGGATTCCGGCTTGTTCATGATCTGGATGTTGAAGGGGTCCACCCTGATCCCCACATGGGAGCCCACCGGGTGCATCTGGGTGGTATGTACCAGCCATTCATAGCCGTTTGCCATCACGTCGATCTCCCAGTGGACGCCCTTGAAGATGAGGGAGGTCACATCCCCCTCAAGGGTTCCCTGCTCCGGGGCTACCAGCTCCACGTCCTCCGGGCGTATCACCACGTCCACGGGCCGGTGTCTGCCGAAGCCTGTGTCCACGCAGGGGAATTTCACTCCCAGAAATTCCACTAGCTTATCCTCCAGCATCACGCCGTCGATGAGGTTGCTCTCGCCGATGAAGTCCGCCACAAAGGCGTTGGTGGGCTCGTTGTAGATGTCCTCCGGGGTGCCGATCTGCTGGATGTAGCCCTGGTTCATGACCACGATGGTGTCGGACATGGTGAGGGCCTCCTCCTGGTCGTGGGTCACGTAGACGAAGGTGATGCCAAGCTCATTTTTCAGGCGG
>CALWDR010000222.1 GCA_944376745.1 uncultured Lachnospiraceae bacterium | reverse complement strand
TGGAGAAATTGGAAAATGAAAAACAGGCCCTGTGCATTTTAAATACGAAGCGGGAAGCTCAGCAGATTTATGAGCAATTACAGGGAGAAGGCGTATATCATCTGTCTACCCTAATGTATCCCCTTCACCGCGCGCGGAGATTGAAAGAAATCCGTCAGCGTTTGTGTGCGAAGGAGCGGTGCATTGTGATTGCGACCAGCCTGGTGGAGGCGGGGGTCGATTTGGATTTTCAGACGGTGTTCCGGCAGATGGCCGGTGTGGATTCCGTGATTCAAGCCGCCGGACGGTGTAACCGGGAAGGAAAACGCAGTTTATCGGAAAGCGTTACCTATGTGTTTCAACTGGAGGAAGCCCGGAAGGTTCCCGGCCAGGAGCAGCAGATGGATACAGGCAGGATGATTTTAAGGGAATTTGAGGATATTTCCGCGCTGGAAGCCATCGAGGCGTATTTTGAGCGGTTATATGATTTCCGGGGAGAGGCTTTGGATAAAAAACAGATTTTGGAGCAGATTGCAGCAGGCGGACTGGTATTTGCCAAAATCGCAGAACAGTTTAAGCTGATAGAAGAGGATACCAAAACCATTTTTGTGCCGAAGGAGGAACGGGCGAAGGAAATTTTGGAAGAACTGCGGATAAAAGGCGTTACCAGGCAGCTGCGGCGGGAGGCGGGCCGGTATTCGGTGAATGTCTACGAAAATATTTTTCAGAGAATCCATGGGGCCAGAATGCTGCAATCCATACCTGCGGATTTGGGAGAGGACTTTTATGTCCTGCGGGACTGCGGTGATTACTCGGAGGAGACCGGATTGAAGATCGATGTGGAGCTGGGAAGCGGAATCTGGTATTGAAGCGGAAGAAGCAAATATTGCAAGGAGGCGAAAGATGAGCAAAGGAGTGAGAGTAAAGGTCTGGGGTGATTATGCGCTTTTCAGTCGCCCGGAGCTTCGGGTGGAGCGATACAGCTATGACGTCATGACGCCCTCGGCCGCCCGGGGTATTCTGGAGGCGATCTACTGGCACCCGGGCATGCGCTGGGTGATTGACAAGATCTACGTCAGAAAGCCCATTCAGTTTACGTCTGTCCGAAGAAATGAGGTGAAAAGCAAAATCTCAAACAACAATGTTCTGCCCGTATATAATGGCGCAAAGAAAGAATTGTATCTGAATACCAAGGCAGAAATTGTACAGCGGGCGTCCATGATTTTGAAGGATGTGGAATACTGCATTGAGGCGCATTTTGATATGACAGAGAAGGCCAGTGCATCTGACAATCCTGGAAAATTCAAGGATATTATCATGCGCAGGCTGAAACGGGGCGAATGTTACCACCAGCCCTATTTTGGCTGCCGGGAATTTCCGGCAAACTTTTGTCTGTGGGAGGAGGAAGAGATTCAGACAGCCTATGGACCGGAGGACCGCAAAGATTTCGGTCTCATGCTGTATGACATGGATTTTACCGATCCGGAAAATATCCAGCCCATGTTTTTCAGGGCGATCCTGCGGGGCGGGGTTCTGGATCTGCAGGACTGCGAGGTGATACGATGATCTTACAGGAGCTGGCGAGGCATTACGAGGTGCTTTTAAAACAGGAGAAAGTGTTCCCGCCGGGCTGGTGCCAGGCGAAGGTGTCCTATGCGCTGGAGCTTGACCGGGAGGGACAGCTTGTAGGCGTCATATCACAAAAAATCCCGGAACAGCGAGGGAAAAAGGAGGTACAGGTTCCAAAACCCATGAAGGTGCCGGAGATGGTTACGCGTTCCTCCGGTGTGGCGGCCAATTTCCTGTGTGATAATGCAAAGTATCTGTTGGGGATTGACAAGGACGGGACGAATCAGCGCCTTATTCAATGCTTTGAGGCGGCAAAGGAGCTGCACCTTGCGGTCTTACAGGAGGTGGACAATGAGACAGCCCTGGCGGTAAAAAAATTTTTTCTGACCTGGAAGCCGGAGGAGGCAGGCGTGAATCCGGAACTGTCGGAAAAATGGGCGGAGGTTACGGAGGGCGGCAATTTGGTCTTTCTCGTAAACCACCAATATGCACAGGATAATGAGGAAATTCAGACGGCTTGGGCAAAGGCGTCCAGATCCGGAGAGACAGGTGTGGAAGGTCTGTGTCTGGTAACCGGGGAAAAAACAGAAATTTCCCGAATTCACAGTGTCATTAAAGGGGTGCAGGGGGCCCAGTCCAGCGGCGCTGCGTTGGTATCCTTTAACGCTCCGGCTTTTGAGTCCTACGGCAAGGAGCAGAGCTACAATGCCCCGGTGGGGAAATATGCCATGTTTGCCTATACCACGGCTCTGAATCATCTGCTGGCCCAGAAGGAATATGTATTTACAATGGGGGATACGGCCATTGTGTTCTGGTCGGAAAGCGGGGAGGAGGTTTATCAGCGAACCTTCCTGGATTTTATGAATCCAGGCGAGGGGAACCGGGAGCAGATCAAGGATTTTTTTGAAAATCTGCAGAAGGGAAGAGAGATCGATTTCGAGGGCATGCGTTTAAACCCGGAGGAAAAATTTTACATACTGGGATTATCGCCCAATGCGGCCCGGTTGTCCGTGCGCTTCTTTTATCGGAATACCTTTGGTAAAATCATCTCGAACATTCAGCGGCATTACACGGAGATGGAAATTGTAAGGCCCTCCTGGGATGAACGGGAGCGGCTGGGCGTGTGGTCGCTGCTGATGGAGACCGTAAACCAGAAGGCAAGAGAGAAAAAGCCTCTTGCCAACATGACGGCGGCGGTATTTGAGGCGATCTTATCGGGAGGAAAATACCCGGAAAATCTGTACGGCAATACGCTGATCCGGATTCGGGCCGAGCAGGGAAGAGTTACCCGGGGACGGGCGGCGATCATCAAGGCGTATTTCATTCGAAACCGTGAAAATCAGGAGATAAAGGAGGGAGCTTTTGTGGCACTAAATGAAAACTGTAAAAATATCGCGTATATTTTAGGCAGGGAATTTGCCGTTCTGGAGGCCATCCAGCAGGAGGCAAATCCGAGTATCAACACAACCATCAAGGACAGGTATTTCAATTCCGCCTGCGCGACGCCGGGGCTGGTGTTCCCGGTTCTGCTGAAACTGAAGGAGAATCATATCAGAAAATTTGATATGACAAAGTCTGACCAAAAAAAGAAAAAGCAGTATCTGGAAAATATGTTGATAGATCTGCAAGGGAAAATCGAGATAAAGGATGGACAGGAGAATGCTTTTCCGAAGCGGCTCTCCCTAGAGGAACAGGGCATGTTCATTTTGGGGTATTATCATCAGCTGCAGAAACGTTTTGCGAAGAAGGAGGAACAGTAAAATGGGCGAGGTAATCAAAAACAGGTATGAATTTGTGGTGTTGTTCGATGTGGAAAACGGCAATCCCAACGGGGACCCGGACGCCGGCAATATGCCGAGAATCGATCCAGAAAGCGGATACGGGCTGGTGACGGACGTATGTCTGAAGCGGAAGATTCGAAATTACGTGGAGACGGTGAAGGAAGACGACGAAGGTTACAAGATTTATATCAAGGAAAATGTGCCCCTCAACAGAAGCGACAATCTTGCGTTTGCCTATTTGGGGATCGATGGAGAGAAAACGAAGGATTTAAAGAAAAATGACCCGGATGCGGATGTGAAGATCCGGGACTTCATGTGTAAGAATTTTTACGATATCCGTACATTTGGGGCTGTGATGACGACCTTTGTAAAATCCCATTTGAATTGTGGGCAGGTTCGTGGGCCGGTGCAGCTTGGATTTGCAAGAAGCATTGATCCTATTATCAGCCAGGAGGTGACGATCACGCGGGTTGCCATCACGACGGAAGATGATGCGGCAGGTAAGAATACCGAGATGGGAAGAAAGAGTATCGTGCCCTACGGTCTCTACCGTGCCGAGGGCTATGTTTCTGCAAACCTGGCGCGGAAAGTGACCGGATTTTCAGAGGAAGACCTGGAACTTCTGTGGGAAGCCATCATCAATATGTTTGAGCAAGACCACTCCGCGGCGCGGGGGAAAATGGCGGTCCGGGAGCTGATCGTATTCAAGCACAGCAAGGAGTTGGGAGATTGTCCCGCCTACAAACTGTTTGACGCTGTGGAGGTAAAACGGCAGGACGGCGTGGAGTACGCAAGAAAGTACAGCGACTATTCAGTGGCTATTCACAAGGAGCAGATACCGGAAACGGTGGAAGTGATAAGGATGATCTGATGGAATATCGGGAAGACGACTATTTAATGATATCGGGGATTCAGCATTTTCAGTTTTGCAGAAGGCAGTGGGCCCTCATCCACATTGAGCAGCAGTGGGCGGAAAATGTGCATACGGTTGTGGGCCAGTTGATGCACAGGAAGGCCCACGATCCAGAGCTGTCGGAAAAACGCAGGGATGTGATCGTGGTAAGGGCATTGCCTGTCTCCTCCAGGCAGATGGGAGTCAGCGGAGAGTGCGATGTGGTAGAATTTCACAAATGTGAGGACGGCGTAAAGCTTCACGGTCATCGGGGGTTGTACGCCGTCTACCCCATTGAATATAAAAAAGGGAAACCGAAGGCGACGGAAGAAGATATTCTGCAGCTGACAGCCCAGGCCATGTGCCTGGAAGAAATGTTTTCTGCTGTGATACCGGAAGGGGCGCTGTTTTACGGGGAAACCAGGCGACGTGAAATTGTTCCTATAACGGAGGAGCTTCGCGCTGCCGTGCGCAGTATGTTTGAAGAAATGCACCGGTATTATGACAGAGGGTACACGCCCAAAGTAAAATGGAATAAAAAGTGCAACGGCTGTTCCCTGAAGGAACTATGCATGCCTCAAATGGGAAAAAACGCTTCTGCGGCAGAATACATCAAGCAGGCGTTGGGAGAGGAGGACGCGTGAAAAAATTACTGAATACGCTGTATGTGACATCAGAGAACAGCTATTTGTCGTTGGATGGAGAGACAATCGTGGTTCTGGATGGTGACAAAGAGGCGGGCAGAGTTCCGCTGCATAATCTGGAGGGGATTGTGTCCTTCGGATACAGAGGGACCAGCCCCGCCTTGATGGGGGCCTGCGCGGAGCGGAATATTTCCCTCTGCTATTTAAGCCCCCAGGGGAAATTTCTGGCACGCGTGACCGGACCTGTAAGAGGCAATGTGTTGCTGCGCAAAACCCAGTATGAGGTTAACAGGGACATCGAAAGAAGCCTGGAAATTGCAAAAAACTGTATTTCAGCAAAGGTTTATAACGCCAGATGGGTGCTGGAACGTGCGATCAGAGACCACAGTATGCAGGTGAATACAGAACTTTTGAAAAACACCTCGCTTTTGCTGAAGGAAGCCATCGGCAGAATTCGGGAGAGCCGGTCCAGGGAACAACTGCGGGGGTACGAAGGGGAGGCTGCCAGCCTTTATTTTGGCGTGTTTGACGAACTGATCCTGCAGCAGAAAAAAGAGTTCTTCTTTCATGGAAGAAATAAGCGCCCGCCCCAGGATAATGTGAACGCGATGCTGTCTTTTATGTATACTATTCTTACCAATCAAGTGGCTGCGGCACTGGAGGCGGTGGGACTTGACCCCTATGTGGGGGTACTGCACACGGAACGCCCGGGGAGAGTTTCACTGGCGCTGGACCTGGTGGAGGAACTGCGTTCCGTGATGGCAGAGCGCTTTGTGCTGACCTTGATCAATAGGCGGATCGTGAGCGGACGGGATTTTTCCAAAAAGGAAAATGGCGCCGTTGTTATGGCGGATGACGCGCGCAGAAAAATCCTGACCGAATGGCAGGAACGCAAAAAAGAGACGCTGGTGCATCCGTTTTTGAAAGAAAAAATGGAGTGGGGAATGGTTCCGTACGTTCAGGCACTGCTGCTGAGCCGCTATCTAAGGGGCGATTTGGACGCTTACCCGCCTTTTTTATGGAAATGAGGGAAACGTAAATGTTGGTTCTGATCACTTATGATGTAAATACGGAGACTGCGGCTGGACGAACACGATTAAGAAAAGTGGCGAAGCAATGTGTGAATTACGGACGGCGGGTGCAAAACTCTGTCTTTGAGTGCATTTTGGATAATGCCCAGTGCGTGCAGTTGAAGCATGACCTGACGGAGCTCATCGATGAGGAAGTGGACAGTCTGCGTTTTTATTACCTGGGCAACAGCTATGCCGCCAAAGTGGAGCACGTGGGGGTGGACCGTGGTGTTGCTGTCGATCAGCCGTTGTTTTTGTAGGTGTGAATGGGAAGTTCACAGAATTTTGCCGGGAGATTCGCACCCGTAAAAATGCACAAAACCGGTTGCTTTGTGGTTTGTAAGATGTTATTATACAAAAGAAATCCAAGAAAATATGGGAAAATTGTATATGAAATGAATGAATACGGTTTTTGCTTTTTGGATGAATTTGCTGGTCGTCCCCGCGAGGGGACGTGGGTTGAAAGACAAAAACACTAGGTTCCGACACCATCATCTGATGGTCGTCCCCGCGAGGGGACGTGGGTTGAAAGCGACAGGGAAG
>CALWDR010000221.1 GCA_944376745.1 uncultured Lachnospiraceae bacterium | reverse complement strand
ACTGGTCAACGCATACCCGGAATTTCTGGAATATTATCAGGAGATCGTGAAATTCCGCACCCACCCCAAGGAGTTGATAACCATGTATTCAGAAGCATTGTTGATATTGGACCGGAATACCTCTCAGTTGATGATCGAGGATATGCAGGAGACGATTGAGCAGCTGAAGGAACTGGCTGCCGAGAAGGATGCGGCTTTGGCGCAGATGGACAGTATCATCACCCAGAAGGACGACGCTCTTGCCAAGATGGGGAAGAGTATCGCCAAGAAGGACGACGCTCTTGCCAAGATGGAGAACAGCATCGCCAAGAAGGATAGCGCCCTTGCGCAGAAAGACGCTGAGATCTCCAGGCTTGCGGCGGAGCTCGCTGCTTTAAAAGAGCTTGGCGCAGGAAAACATAAATAATCAAATACCATTTTTCTGATTTTTCTTCTGTGCCATCTGTTTAAAAATGGCCGGTCAGCACACTCGTTTATCAATGCCCGCAGAGAAATGCCGTCAGAGCGGCTCTGCGGGTATTTTTATGCTTTCCGCTGTGGGAAATCCTCCGCAAAACAATTTCCCGGAACATATTGACAACCTCTGGAAATTATAGTAAAATATGATACGTAAAACATATTTACAAAACGAAATTACTTAATGTAAAATTTAGGTAAATTTCTATAAAAATGATGTTGGGGTAAAAAGGTATTTTGACCCCATGATACCTACGGATTGCTCCGCACTGCGTGCTCCCGCAATCCTAAAACACCTCAAATCCGCTCATTTTTCTTCGAAAAATGGCTACTTTTCGGTGTTTTACGGGTCCCAAAGTCATGCTTTTTCATGCAAGCATGAAACGCATGACCTTTTGACCCTGGTATCATAAAATTTATCCACCTGTGCGGCTGCGATCCAACGGCAGGCATGTATGCAGTTTATCGCAATACAGGCGGCTGTCTGGAGCAGCAGCCGCGCAGGAGGGAATTTTCTGCAGGGACGCCGCCGGATCTGCGAAGGGCGGCATGGAAAATCAAGTTAGGGATGGGGGAATGTGAGATGAGAACGATACCTGAGACGATGAAAGCGCTGGTGGCCTACGGCAAAGACGATTACAGGCTGGAGCTGAATTATCCCACGCCGGAGTGCGGCCCGGACGATATCATCATAAGGACCGAGGGCTGTGGCGTCTGCGCGGGGGATTTAAAATGCCGTCACGGCGCGCCCATGTTCTGGGGAGATGAAAAGCAGCCCGCCTGGGTGGAGCCGCCTTTTATTCCGGGACACGAATTCCTGGGACACATTGTGGAGATGGGAGAGCGGGTAAAGGGATTTCAGATCGGTGAGCGGATCACCGCCGACCAGATCGTTCCCTGCGGGGAATGCCGGTTCTGCAAAAGCGGGCGCTACTGGATGTGCCAGCCCCACGCCACCTTCGGCTTCCAGAAGGGCAATAACGGAGGCATGGCGGAGTATGTCCGGTACCCCAAGACGGCGGTGATCTCCAGGGTGCCGGAGGACATGGAGCTGAAAAAGGCCCTGCTGATCGAGCCCTACGGCTGCTCCAAGCATGCCGTGGACCGGGCAAACATCACAAATGAGGACGTGGTGGTGATCTCCGGGGCAGGTACCCTGGGACTGGGGATGATCACCTACGCCAGAATGAAGAATCCGGCCAGGCTGATCGCTCTGGACATGGTGGACAAACGGCTGGAGAAGGCCAGAGAGTTCGGAGCCGATCTGGCCTTAAATCCCGGCAAGGAGGACGTGGTGTCCATGATCCAGGAGCTGACCCAGGGGTATGGCTGCGATATCTACATCGAGGCCACCGGGCATCCCTCCAGCGTTGAACAGGGACTTGCCATGATACGGAAGCTTGGCCGGTTCGTGGAGTTCAGCGTATTCGGACAGCCGGCCACCGTGGACTGGTCCATCATCGGGGACCGGAAGGAGCTGGATGTGATGGGGTCCCATTTAAGCCCTTACTGCTATCCCTTCGTCATCGAGCATATTGCCGATGGGAGCCTGAAGACAGAGGGCGTGGTATCCAGGACCTTTCCCATCGAGGAGTGGGAGAAGGCATTCGAGTATGCCGGCGGAAAATACGGAGATTTCAAGGTGGCCATCACCTTTTAAACGGATACGGAACAAGAGGAACAGAAGGAAAAAGGAGTGAGAAGATGGGAGAGATTATTCTTAAGAACATTAACAAAACCTTCGGAAATACGAAAGTGCTGGAAGATCTGAACTTAAAGATCAACGACGGGGAATTCGCGGTGCTGGTGGGCGCCTCCGGGTGCGGGAAGACCACGCTGCTGCGGATCATCGCCGGGATCGGACCGGCCACCTCCGGAGAGCTCTTTATCGACGGGGAGGAGGTCAGCGACCTGGCTCCCGGCAAACGGAATATCGCCATGGTGTTCCAGAATTACGCCATCTATCCCAACATGACCGTCAAGGGCAACATCGAGTTCGGACTGAAAAATAACCACGTGCCCAAGGCGGAGCGGGAGCGGCTGATCGCGGAGGTGGCCGAGAGCGTGGGTCTTACGGAATACTTAAAGCGCAAGCCCAACGCGTTGTCCGGGGGACAGCGGCAGCGTGTGGCCCTGGCCCGGGCCATGGTGAAGAATCCCAAGGTGTTTCTGATGGACGAGCCTCTGTCCAACCTGGACGCCAAGCTCCGGGTAGCCATGCGAAGCGAGCTTATCGAGCTTCACAATAAGCTGAAGACCACCTTCGTCTATGTGACCCACGACCAGGTGGAGGCCATGAGCATGGCGGACACCATCATTTTGATGAATAAGGGCGTGATCCAGCAGCAGGCGTCCCCGGAGGTGATCTACGACGATCCCAACAATGTTTTCACGGCCCAGTTTATCGGCACGCCCTCCATGAACATCTTACCCCTGAAGAACGGCTCCTTTGTGGGCTACCGTCCCGAGAAGGTGGGGCTTACGCCGGAAGAGACGGAGGCTTTCTACAAGGTCCGGGGGCGGATCATTACCAGAGAGATGTTGGGCTCGGAGACTCTGTACAAGGTACAGATCATTTCCGGGGAGCATCAGAATGAGACCGTTATGGTCAAGAGCCTGGACAGCGGATTTCAGGAGGGGCAGGACGCGTGGGTACAGGTGGCGCTGAAGCATCTGTATTTCTTTGACGGGAAAGAGCAGAGGATCCGGGAAGCAGACCGGGCGGAGGACTACGGAGCATGTGTGCGGTGCCTGAAGGGGGAAGAAGCATGAGAGAGACAGAAGTAAAAGCAGCGGAAAACCTTATGGATACCAACAAGAATTTGCCGGAAAGGGCTTCGGAAAAAAAGAAACAACGGAAACGCCATTTTGGCCGCAGGATACTGGGCGCGCTGCCGCCCTATATCATGACCCTCCCGGCTATGGCTTCCTTTTTGCTCTTTACCATCTATCCCATCCTGGATATGATCCTTTTGAGCTTCTACGAGTGGAATGGGCTCACGGAGCGGAAATGGGTGGGACTCGGCAATTACGACTACCTATTTAATATTCAGATCGATTTCAAGATCGCGTTGAAAAACACTTTGGTGTACACAGTAGCCGTGGTGTTCTTTCTTCAGTTGTTCGCACTGATCTTTTCCGTATGGTTGCAGAAGGACTCCCGGATCAACAGCTTTGTGCAGCGGGTCATGTTCTTTCCCCATCTGTGCGCCATGCTGGCGGTGTCTGTGGTGTTTTCCTGGCTGATGGACGAGCAGGGGCTGTTTAACGCCGTATTAGAATTCTTTCATATACCAGGTCTCCGATGGCTGAATGATTCCACCACTGCAATGATATCGGTAGTTATCGTAGCTGTATGGAAGGGCATCGGGTATCAGGCGCTGCTGCTTTTGTCGGCCTTAAAGAGCATCCCGGCGGATATATTTGAGGCGGCGGAGCTTGACAACACCCCGCCCCTGCGGAAATTTTTCCGCATTACCATACCGCTGTTGTCGCCCCAGCTGTTTTTCATGCTGATCACCATCACGCTGAATTCCTTCAAGGTATTTGATTCCGTGCGGATCATGACCAACGGAGGGCCGGGAAAATCCACCCTGGTGCTGGTATACTACATCTACGAATATGCCCAGGCGAATCTGAAGTACGGCGTCGCCGCCGCGGCGGGCGTGGTGCTTCTGATCTTCCTGCTGATCCTCACGGTCATTTATTTCCGGTTGATCGGCAAGCGCGTGCATTATCAATAGAGGGGAGGGATTTGTATGGCAAGATTGACAAGAAAGCAGAAAAGAGCCGTCAAGCGGGCGGCGGGCAATACGGTGAACCTGATCTTCAAGCTGTTTGTGAGCGTGTTGTTCCTGTTCCCCTTTTACTGGATGGTGACCACATCCTTTAAGCCTTATCTGGAGACGCTGAAATTTCCGCCCACGCTGTGGCCCCAGGATTTTACCTTTGAGGGCTACGTTCACGTATTTCAGGAGCTGGATATCCTCTCCTACATCAAAAATACCCTGATCGTGACGGGAACGGTGATCGTGATCCAGTTTTTTGTGAATGTGCCCGCGGCTTATGCCTTCGCGAAATGGAAATTTAAAGGGCAGGGACTGATGTGGGGCATTGTGATGACGGGCTTTATGATCCCCGGGCAGCTGACCTTTATGACCGTGTATTTTATGTTCGCGGACTGGGGGATCTTAAAGACCCTGTGGCCCCAGATCATTCCCACCTGCGCCAGCGCCTTTTCCATTTTCCTGCTGCGGCAGAATTTTAAGCAGATACCGGAGGAGCTGGTGGAGTCGGCCAAGCTGGACGGCTCCTCGGAGTGGAAGATCCTTTGGCGGCTGATGGTGCCCATGTCCAAGGCCACCATGGTGACCACCATTCTCTTCAGCTTCATCAACCATTGGAACGCCTACTTCTGGCCGCTGGTCATGACCAGGGACGAGGACTTGAAGCCCATCACGCTGGCAATCGAGCGTCTGAAGAACCTGGAGCAGGGGCTGAACTATACGGATATCATGGCAGGGAACGTGATCCTGGTGCTGCCGCTGGTGATCCTGTTCCTTCTGGCCAGCAAGAAGATCATACAGGCAATGGCCTACCGGGGCATGAAATAAAGCTGCCGGAGATAAAAGGCCAGAAAAAGAGAGGTGCGCGATATGGAATTTGTATTGGATTCCCACAGTCATACGTTTATGAGCGGCCACGCCTACAACACGGTGCAGGAGATGGCTCTGGCCGCCAGGGAGCTGGGGCTTAAGGCCCTGGCCATCACGGAGCATGCGCCCACGATCCCAGGTACCTGCATGCCCATCTACTTTACGAACTTTCATGTGATAGACCGCTTTATGTACGGGATCGAGCTTCTCATGGGGGTGGAGCTGAATATCGTGGACTACCAGGGAGGACTGGACCTGCCCTCCGCGGGGCTTCGCAAGATCGACGTGGGGATCGCCAGCATCCATCCCAATGTGGGAAACGGGGAGCGGTATCCGGCCTACGTCCCCGGGGATGTGAAAGAAAATACCCGGGCCTTTCTGGGAGCCATGGAAAGCCCGGACGTGGACATCATCGGACACCCGGATGATCCCAGGGTGCCGGTGGATTACGAAGCCCTGGCCAGGGGCGCCCGGGACTGCCATGTGCTGCTGGAGTTAAACGCCTCCTCCCTTCACCCTCTGAATGTGCGGGGGAAAGGCGGGGCCGCGGAAAATATGAAGAAAATGCTGGACTGCTGTCAGCGGTACGGGACCCATGTGGTGGTGAGCAGCGACGCCCACTGCGCCTGCGCCATCGGAAAATTCGAGAAGATCGAGGCGATCTTAGCGGAGGCGCATTTCCCGGAGGAGCTGGTGGTCAACCGGGATCTGGAGCTTTACAAGAGCTTTTTACACCGTTTCCAAGGATAGGGAGGGAAGGATTATGTTTTGGAACCAGTCAAAAGAGAATGTCTGGATCGTGGGACACAGAGGCGTGCGGGCTCTTTTGCCCGAGAACACCATGGTCTCCTTCCAGAAGGCAATAGACCTTAAGTTAAACGGCATTGAGACGGATATTCATATGACGGCGGACGGTCAGCTCGTGCTGCATCACGACGACACCCTGGAGCGGACCACCGACGGGACCGGGAAGATCGAGGACTTCCGTTATGAGGAGCTGCGAAAGCTGGACGCGGGGGTAAAATTCTCCCCGGAGTACGCGGGAGAACGGATTCCCAGGCTGGAGGAGCTGTTGGAGCGCATTGAGGACCCGACATTTTTCCTGAATGTGGAGATGAAGGATTACCGGCCGGAGGCGCTGGACAAGACTATCCGCACCCTGGAGGAGCGGGGCTTTCATGACCGCTATGTGATCGCCTGCTTCAACGGGGACGTCACCACCCTGGCCCATGAGAAATACGGGGTCAAGACCCAGGGCTTCCCCCTGGCTATGGTGAAAAATACAAAGGCGGATACGGAGAGCCATTATTACGCCTCCGGGATCGGGATGCAGGATCTTACTCAGGAGCTGGTGGAGGAGTATTACCGCAAGGGGATCGATCCCTGGTGCTGGTGCCCGGACACGGAGGAACAGGTGCGGGCCGCTCTTTGCGCCGGGGTGACGCTGATGACCGTGAACAATCCGTATCCGGCTCTTAAGCTTGTGCGGGGAGAGGAGAACAGAGGATGAGGGAACATGAGGAACTGACGAAAAAGAAAGATGAGAATCATAAGAAAAGGAAGCGGCTGCTGGTCGTGCTGCTGCCGGTCCTGGCGCTGCTGCTCCTTCTGGCGGTGCTGCTGGCGGTTTATTTCGGGACCCGGCCTGACCCGAAAAAAGCCGTCCAGGGAGATGACTGGACCATTTACGCCCAGGAGGAAGTCCGCGACGCGGCAGAGACGCTCGGCGCCTCCATGGAGGAGACGGGGGTGGCCAAGACTGCGGTGACCACGGAGCTTCCCGAGAGCTGGAGCGGAAGACTGATCCTGGTGGGCGAGACGGAAGCGGAGCCCTCCGTGGAGGCGGTGCTCACTTTGGGGGAAGAGGATTTCCTTGTGGATTTCGGAAAAGAGTATATCGTCATTGCGGGCGGTACCCCGGCAAAAACCGCGGAGGCCGTGACCTATGTGTGCGAGAATTACATGTCCTATCTTAGTGAGTATGAGGACCTGCCCTTCGGGGAGGAGTACAACTACCTCTCCCTGGGCGGCGAGGGCGGCCATATGATACGGCAGCTTCTGTTAAACGGCGTATCTGTGGACCGGTATCAGATCACGGCGGCAGGGGGAGAAAACAACGAGGCGGCGGTATTTCTTCAGACCGTCATTGAAAATATGACGGGCGTTCAGCTGCCCGTAAGCGAGAGCGGGACGGAGGACGGTTACCGCATTGAGATCGTCTCCGGCGGCGAAGGGGCCTCGAAGGGCTTAAAGGAGCAGCAGTTCGGCATTTACCAGGAGGAAGGGACCCTGTCCCTGTGCGCGGGGGACCCGGACCAGGAGCTTCTGGCGGTGAAGATGCTCTGCGCGAAATATTTTGAATACGATTATATCAACGAGACCTCCAATGCAGGCAGCATCGACCTTGAAAATCTGGATTTCACCTTCACCTGCAGCTGGGAGGAGTTTACCGCTCCAAAGGCGGCCCAGGCACGGGTGCTGTTCATCCCGCCGGCAAACGGCTACAGCGTGATGCAGGGAGGATGCACGGACGGCACCTACGCCTACTATATTTTGAACAATCAGAGCTTCAGTCCCTTTGTGGACGCCATCTACAAGGTGGACTTAGAGACCCTGGAGGTGGTGAAGGTCAGCGAGGACCTGGCCCTTCAGCACGCCAACAGCTTAACCTACAACAGCAGGACGAAGCAGCTGGTGGTGGTAAATTACGATCCGGACGGGACGACCCTCACCTATGTGGACCCGGAGACGCTTGCGATCACCGGCACCACCACGGTGGACTTTAACGCGCTGAGCCTGGCCTATAATGAAGAGCGGGACGCCTACGTGGCCGGTACCCGGGGCACCTTCGATTTCTTTCTTCTGGATGGAAATCTGAAGATCACCGATTACTGTGAGGCGGTTCAGACCAAATCCGTCAAGCAGGAGGTGGAGGTCTACCAGGATAAGATCCTCTTTGGCATGAGCGGCGACAATATTTTATATGTCTACGACTGGGAGGGGAATTTCCTCTATGCCATCGACCTTGAGCTGTATGAGGAGTTTGAGAACCTGATCTTCCATGGGGATTACGCTTACACAGGGTATTTCTCCGGCGGCGGGATCATATATGAAACGATTTTTTACCAGGAGCTGGATTAAGGAGGGATACGGATGAAAAGAAGTAAGAAGGGAAAGAGCTCCATACTTTTCCTGCTGGCGGCGCTCCTTCTGCTCTGTCTGGGCGGCTGTCAGAAGGACGTGGATACGGAAGCTGTGGAGGCGGCCAGAAGCAGCCGGGAGGACGAGGTGGCCAGGACCCTCAGGGAACAATTAAAGGACCCGGAGGTGGAGGAGATTGTCCTAAGCGAAGACGTCACCGTGATGGGCTGCCTCACCGTCAATGGCAGCAAGACCATAAGCGGAGAGGGAACCATCCTCCTTGCCAAGGCCGCCGTCAGGGGCGTCTATCAGGACGCCTCCATCTGGGAGGACGAGCAGGCGGTCACGGAGGAGGATCTGGAACAAATGCCGGAAAGCTCCGTATTCTATGTGGGCGATGGGGCTAAGCTGACCCTGGAGGGAGCGGTGGCCATCGACTCCAGCCAGGTGGGGAACGGCATTGTGGTCGGGGAAGGCGGAATCGTCACCATAGGAGAGAACATCAGCCTTACCGGAGGAAACTTCTGCAACCTCTACAATGCGGGCACGGCGGTCTTAAACGGCGGTTCTTTCGGGGGCGCCGGGGGCTACAACCTCATCAACGCGGGCAGCCTTACCCTCTCCGGTGGTACCCTGGACGGCGAACAGTCCAGAGGCAATCTCTACAACAGCGGGGAGCTGACCATGACCGGCGGTAAGCTGCAAAATGCCGGCGCCTACAACGTGTATGTGGCAGAAGAAGGTACCGCGTCCTTAAGCGGCGGGGAGCTGGCGGGGGCCGGTACGGCCAACGTGGCCATTGCCAAGGCCGGGAAAGCGGAGGTGACGGGAGCCGCCGCCCTTCGAAGCGGCGCGGTGGGGATACTTAATTACGGCACTTTGGACGTGTCTGGGGCGGCTATCGAGATGAACATGACGAATATCCGCAATTACGGAACCGCCAGCGTCAGGGAGACCGAGATCCTGCAGTCCACCGTCAACAACATCGAGAACCAGGAGACCGGAAGCCTGACATTTTCGGACAGCCATATCACCGGCTCGGGAGCCATCGGCATTTATAATCAGAAGGGGAATATTACCTTTGATACCCTGTCGGTCCGCAGGTCCGGGGGAAGCGCCGTCTACAACAGCGGCGGCGAGCTTTCTGGCAGGGATCTGGTGATCTACGGCTCTGCGGGGACGGCCATCGACAATATCGATTCCCCGGATGGAACAAAGGGAAATGTGGACATCGATACCCTGGAGATCCAGACGGGCACGGGAATGAACGTGGTCCAGGAAAGCTGCGGGGAGATGACGCTGAAAAATGCCGTTCTCGGAACCACCAGCATCACCAACGTCAAGCTAGTAAGCGGGACTTTGGATATCGACGGGATGGAGCTTCTGGGAACCACCTCCACGGGAGCGGGCATCTGGACCATCGGCGGGAAATTAAAGCTCACCAACTCCACCATCGCTGAGACCAAGGGACGGGGGCTGGCATTGGCCGGCGGGGAGATCACCGGTGAAAATATCACCTTCCGGGATGTGGTGAATACCGGCGTGGACGGGATGCTCCACGACAACGGCTACACCTCGGCCACGGCGGTGCTGAAGGATCTTGCCTTCAGCGGCGGGCAGCGCGACAACGTGGCGGTCACGGCGGCAAACGCCGACCTGACCATTGAGGGCGGAAGTTTTGGCAAGACTTTGGGGAACAACGTGCGGGCCACCAAGGGAAAGGTGACCTTAAATTCCGTGGAGATCCTGGGAAATCAGTATGTGAGCGGCGGAAACACTAACTACCACGGCGTCTATCTGTCCGGCGGGGAGGTGACCTTAAAGGACTGCGTGATCCAGAATCCGCTGGCCTGCGCCATCCGCAACAAGGGCGGAAAACTTACGGCTGAGAATCTCACTACTAAGAATACGCCGGCGGCGGCCATCACCAACGCCTGGAACGACAACAAGACGGACTACGGCGATATTTCCATCGACGGCCTCACCACGGTCAACGCAGAGCTGGGCGCCGTCCGCAACGACTGTCCGGGAACCGTTACTGTCAGGAATGGAAGTTTTGGGGAAAGCCCGGCCAACCAGGCCATGGTGACGGATGGAAGCATGTATCTGACGGACGTGGCAGTGGAGCGATCCATAAAGTCGGGGGAGGACAATTATCACAGCGTCTACGTGACTGGCGGTTATCTGGAACTGGCGTCCGTGGAGCTTAAGGACTCCGACAGCAGCGGCATCCGGCAGACCGGAGGCGTTATCACGGGAAATAACGTCACGGTCACCAACGCCAAGGTGAATGGCGTCAATGTATCGGGAGGCCGGACCACGCTTACCGACAGCGTTCTGAACGCCACCCTGCGCACCAACGTGAATGTGACGGCAGAGGGCGCGTCGGTGGTTCTTAACAATGTACAGGTGAAGGGCGCGGGAGACGCCGCCGGCAACAACGTGAACTGTATCTATATCGCGCCGGGGGCGGAGGTCACCTTGAGGAACGGCACCCGTGTGTCCGGGTCTGTCACCCGGGCGGGAATCCTCAGCGAGGGAGGCCGGCTCTACATCGACGGCGCGGAGATCTTTGAGAACGCCACCCGGGGGATCAATCTGGCCAACAAGTCCGTGACGGACGAGGCCACCGGGGCCGTAACCCTGTATGTGCCCTATTCGGAGATCCGAAATGCGGACATTCACGACAACGGAAATAATACGGTGACCGGCGGCGCCATCTACAACGAAGGGGAGCTGACCCTTGCGGACAGCACCCTTCAGGGGAACGCGGCCACCAGCGGCGGCGCCATCAACCTGGGCAATACCAGCAGGACCAGCCTTCGGAACGTGTCCGTGATCGGAAATACATCCACCGGAAACGGCGGCGGCATCCATGTGTCCTCCGGCTCTTATCTGACCATTGCCGGCGGGAATATCGCCTCCAATCAGGCCGGCGGAAACGGGGACGCCATCCGGGTCAACAGCGCGGATTTCTATCTGACGGAAAACGCCGTGGTGGATTCAGACAATGACATTTATCTGGAGCGCAGCTGCACGGTCAAGACCATTGGTACCGGTATTGGAAATACAGAGAAGAATCCTCTGCGGATCACCCTGGCGGACACCAACTACGGCACTGTCGTGGTGGAGAATGACAGCACCGGTGAGGCGGCGCGCATCGGAAGCAACGTGGTATGTCTGGACAAGGAGGGAAATGTCCTGGAATCCACCGCCTTTGATACCTTCCTGGTGCTGGGCAAACAGGAGGAGATCGACTACGTGGCAAGGATCGCGGACGGAAACGGAAGCTATCGGTATTTCACCTCCTTAAACGCGGCCATCAACGCGGCGGCCACCGACGGCAGCCAGACCCGGATCGAGGTGCTTGCGGATATCACCCTGAAGGCTTCTGTGGATATCCCTCAGGACGGCAACCGGAATATCCTGCTGACGGACGACGGCAATGGGCCGTATACCATCACCAGGGCCTTTACGGGCGGCCGGATGATCATCCTGCGCACCGGCAACCGGCTGACCCTCGCGGGAAGCAGCGGAAGCGACAGAAATCCCTCCCTGATCCTGGACGGCGGCGGCCTGGAGGCGGAGAAGGACCAGCAGATCATCTGCGTGGGTACCACAGCCACCAATAAAAACGCGGCGCTGACGCTGAACGCCGGCGTGAAGCTTGCCAACAACAACAATTCCAACGGCGGCGGGGCCGTAATCGTATATGGAAGCCTGACTATGAACGGCGGCGTCATAGAGGGCAACGCCTCCGCCAACGACCATGGCGGGGCGGTCTATGTGATGGCCACCGGAGAGATGGCCATGAACGGCGGAACCATCCGCGACAATAAGAGCAAGCTGGACGGGGGAGCCGTTATGGTGAACGGCAGCGGCAGGCTGACCATGACCGGCGGAACCATAACGGGCAATGAAGCCAGGTCCGGCGGTGCCATTATCTTGAACTACGCAAGTTCTGCCTGCGGAGCTATGACCATGAGCGGCGGAACCATCCGCGATAATACGGCCACGAATAATGGCGGCGCGATCTTTGTACACGCCAGAGGCGCGCTGACCATGAGCGGCGGGACCATCAGCGGCAATGAGGGCGGCAACGGCGGCGCGGTTTACCTCCATTACAATGCGTCCAACGGCGTTGGCGTCATGACCATGAGCGGCGGAACCATAAGCGGCAATACGGCCAGCGGCAACGGAGGCGGCGTGGGGATGGCAAACGCGTCCAACACGCTGACCGTGACCGGCGGCACGGTGCGGAGCAATACGTCCGGCGGAAGCGGTGCGGATGTCTATGCCGTGGGAGCTCTCACCATGGAGAGCGCGGCGGATGTGGGAAGCCTGTATCTGACGGATGACAACAGGATCACCCTTTCAGGCCCATTGTCAGACCGGAGTACGGTCACGGAGGTCGTGCTGGGCGCTTATCCGGAGGGGAGAAAGGTCCTTGACGGAGACGCGGCGGCGGTGGCGTCCGGACACGCGTTCTTTGAGACGCCGGAGGGAAGCGGCGTGGACATTGACGCTGCCGGCTGTCTGGTGTCCAACGGGGAAAGCGCGGACTATGAGGCCCGGATCGTGAATCCGGACGGAAGCTGGACCGGCTACATGACTTTGCAGGCGGCCATCGACGCGGCGGTCACCGACGGAAGCCAGACCAGGATCGAGGTGATGAAGGATATCACGTTGACGGCGGCGCTGGATATCCCCGAGAACGGCAACCGGAATATCCTGCTGACGGACGACGGAAATGGGCCGTATACCATTACCAGAGATTTTACCGGCGGCACCATGATCATCCTGCGCACGGGGAATGAGATGACGCTGGAAGGCAGCAGCGGAGATGACGGCAGCCCGTCCCTGATTTTGGACGGCGCGGGTCTTGCGGCGGCCAGCGACCAGGGCATCATCAAGGTTGGAACCAATACGAGCAAGAACTATCACGCGACCCTTACGGTGAATGCCGGCGTGAAGCTGACCAATAACAAGAACGGCAGCAACGGTTCCGCCATACGTGTGTACGGAAACCTGAATATGAACGGCGGCGTGCTGGAGGGAAATGAGACCACCGGAACAGGTGGAGCCGTCAGCGTTGAGCTCACCGGAACCATGACCATGACCGGCGGAACCATCAGCAGCAACAAGAGCGCCAAGGAGGGCGGCGGGATCGTCGTCTACGGAAGCGGCGAGCTGACCATAGAGGACGGAACCATCACCGGGAATCGCGGAACGGCCGGCGGAGCCATCTGCACCCTGTTCAGCAGCGGAGCCGGGGGAACTGTCACCGTCAGCGGCGGGACCATCAGCGATAATACAGGTTCCGGCAACGGCGGGGCCATTTTCATCCACGCTAAAGGTCTGCTGACCGTGACGGGCGGCACCATCACCGGCAACCAGGGTAACCATGGCGGGGCCATTTACCTCCATTACAATGCCACCAATGGCACGGGCACCCTGAACATGAGCGGCGGCACTATTTCTGATAATACCGCCAAGGGCAACGGCGGCGGCGTGGGCATGGCCAACGCGGCCAATACCATGACCATGACCGGAGGCACCATCAGCGGCAATACTGCGGGCGGCACCGGAGACGGCATCCATGCAGCGGGCACGCTGAATATGGCCGGAACGGCTTATGCCGACGAGATCTATCTTCCGGCGGGGAAGGCCGTGAATCTGACGGCGGCCTTAAGCCAGCGGGAGGAGGCCATGACCCTGGTGCTGCCTGGGGATTCCTACACACCCGGGAGGAAGGTCCTTGACGGAGAGGAAGCTGTCATAGCCGGAAGCTATGCTTATTTCCAGGTGCCGGAGGAGAGCGGTACCGCCATCGACAGCACCGGTTGTCTGACGGCCACCGGGGAGGATGTGGACTATGAGGCCCGGATCGTGAACCCGGACGGAAGCTGGACCGACTACATGACCCTGGCGGAGGCCGTCTCCGCAGCGGCCACCGATGGCAGTCAGACCCGGATCGAGGTGATGAAGGATCTTACGTTGACGGCGGCGCTGGACATCCCTCAGGATGGCAACCGGAATATCCTGCTGACGGACGATGGCAATGGACCGTATACCATCACCAGGGGCTTTACCGGTGGGCGGATGATCATCCTGCGCACCGGCAATCAGATGACCCTTGCAGGGAGCAGCGGAAACGACGACGAACCCTCCCTGATCTTTGACGGTGCGGGTCTGGCGGCATCGAGTAACCAGCAGATCATCTGCGTGGGGACAAGCACCACACGGAAGGATGCGACCCTAACGCTGAACGCGGGCGTGAAGCTTACCAACAATCAGAACGCCAACGGCGGCGGGGCTGTGATCGTGTATGGAAGACTGACCATGAACGGCGGCGTCATAGAGGGTAACGCCTCCACCGGAGACAACAGCGGAGCGGTTCATGTGATGGCCACCGGTGAGATGATTATGAACGGCGGCGCCATCCGCGACAATACCGCAAACAAAAACGGCGGAGCCATCTATGTGCTTGGAAAGCTGACACTGACGGACGGCGCCATCAGCGGAAATCAGTGCAGCGGCGACGGCGGAGCCATTTATGTCAACAACAGGGCGTCCATGGTTATGGAAGGCGGCACCATCAGCGGCAATACCAGCGCCTCGGAAGGCGGTGGAATCCTGGTAAACGGCACGGGGACGCTGACCATAGAGGACGGAACCATCACCGGAAATGAAACCACCGGGGCAGCCGGCGGAGCCATCTGCACCCTGTTCAGCGAAGGGGCCGGCGGCACCGTCACCATCCACGGCGGGACCATTACGGAGAATAAGGCTTCCGGTAACGGCGGGGCCATCTTCATCCACGCCAGGGGTCTGCTGACCGTGACGGGCGGCACCATCACCGGCAACCAGGGCAACCATGGCGGGGCCATTTACCTTCATTACAACGCCACCAACGGCACGGGTACCCTGAACATGAGCGGCGGCACCGTCACCGGCAATACCGCCAAGGGCAATGGCGGCGGCGTGGGCATGGCCAACGCGGCCAATACTATGACCATGAGCGGCGGCACCATCAGCGGCAATACCGCGGGCGGAACCGGAGACGGAATCCATGCAGCAGGCACGCTGAACATGGCCGGAACGGCCTATGCCGACGAGATCTATCTCCCGGCGGGGAAGGCCGTGATTCTGACGGAGGTCCTAAGCAGCCGTGAAAACCTGATTAAAATTGTAATGCCTGTCTATGAAGACGGTACTCACGTCTTGACTGGAGATGCGTTAGTTTTGGCAGAGAGTTATGGTAATTTTACTCCCGAAAATGCAGGCTATATAATTAACGATGAAGGTGTACTAGAGGTGAATGCCAGTATCGTGGATACTACATGGCATTTGGGTTATGTAGGCTCAAATACTAACGTGAATCATGCTAACCAAATCGTAATTGGAACAAGCGGTAATTACTATTCTTACAGTGATGTAATTACTATTGAAAAAGCCGGCACAAAGATTTGGTTTACAGATGATAATACTAATGCTAATGGCGATAGTTTATATGCTTCTACTGCTGCTTATGTGATTTCCTCCTGGAAACAGGAAGACAACGATTGGGTCATTGATTTAGAAAGCGCAAATTACTGTGGCTCCACTTCAAACACCTCTGAAATAGCAAGTTATGATAATGGAGCAGTTACCTATACGTATGTTACTTCTGAGGATAATGAGCATATTCGCCTGTGTTTTCGCAGCGGTGAAAAAGCAGACTTTACACCAGAGATTTATCCTACCATTTATATGCAAATGACAGAGGAATACGGTACCTTCGCTCATATAAAATGGGCGAATGAATCGAAAAAAAACTCTTATTTCGAGACATTGGAGGGGAAGACCATTTATGCCATTGGAGACAGTTACTTTGCGGGCAATGGATTGGATAAGCGTTTTGTTTGGCCGGAATTGCTTTCAGTGAAGTACAATTGTATGTTCAATAACTATGGAATCAATGGAAATGCACTTTCATCCTATAACAATGCATCAAATCCTATGGTGACTCGGTATACCACGATGGCTGTAGCAGAGCCTGACATCATTTTTGTGGAGGGTGGAAAGAATGACTATAACCGAAATACACCTTTGGGCACGGTTGATTCTATGGATACAGACACCTTTATGGGTGCGTTGAATGTGTTGCTGTGTGGTTTGCATGACCGCTATCCTAATGCACAGATTATGTGTTTTACGGTATGGAATGTTAATCAGACAAACAGCCTAGGCCTTACGGTAAATGATTATGGCAAGGCAATGCAGGCGGTTTGTAAGGAAAGAAATGTTCCGTGTTTCGATGCTATGGATATAAAGGCCACTGGTGTCAATATGAACGATGCAACGTTCCGAGCCCAGTATTGTATGCTTCCTAATGATGTCAGCCATTTGAATGTGGAGGGAATGAAACTGGTATTCCCAGTTGTGGAGTCATTTGTTGCGCAAGCGTATGAGGAGAGGTTGGAATTCAATCGGATAGAAGTAAGTCCAGAGAATGCCGTTGCAAAGATTGGTAATATTTATTATGAAACGCTTCAAGCTGCGGTAAACGCTGTACCAACTACTGGTGTTGAAACAAAAATAGAGATTACAAAGAGCATTTCCTTGGATAAACCGTTGGATGTACCGGAAAGTGGAAATAGAAACTTTATTTTGACGGATGATGGAAACGGCCCATACACGATCACGAGGAATTTTAGTGGAGATCGCATGATTATCCTCCGAAAAGGAAATATTATGACTCTCCAGGGAACAGGCACGGATGAAAAACCAACTCTCATAATTGATGGAAACGGGGAGAACGTAGCAGCAGGTGTAAATGGACAGGCAATTGCCGTTGGTACTAGCAATGTAAATTACGATGCTACTATGAACATTAAAACAGGTGTCAAAATACATAACAATGCTTGTAATAGCAATGGCGGAGGAATAGCTGTTTTCGGTACCGTTAACATGGAGGGAGGTGTAATTACTGATAATAGAACCACAGGAACAGGCGGTGGTATCATTGTATGTAATTATGGGCATTTGAATATGACTGGTGGAACTATTAGCGGTAATATAGCCGCTACTGGAAACGATATTCATGTGATGAACACAATGAATATCAGCGGAAAGGTGGAAATTGGTTATATTTATCTGTCTACGGATAAGAAAATTGCATTAGAAGAAGGCTTCGTTACAGAAAACATAATTGAGGTTGTAATGCCTGACTACGAAGTGGATACACAGGTTCTGACTGGGGAAGCAACAGTGTTGACAGAAAACTATTCGTATTTCAAGGTTCCGGATAGCAGCGGAATGGTAATTACAGCAGCCGGAACGTTGGGAAACTCGATAAATATTAATGATGTGGCTGGCCTTACATTAAAGAATGTTTTATCTCAAATAATGTACCAGGTACAGATGCAATTCTGTCGGACGGCTGGTATCGTAATGAATTTTTAAGCTAGGAGGAAGAAAAGAATGAAGAAGAAACTGGTAAGTATTTTATTGGCGGCGGTACTCGTATTGTCCATGGCGGCATGCGGGGAATCCCAGGAGGAAACGCCGGATCAGAGCGAGACGGAGAATAACGGACAGGAGGGGGAGAATTCCCAGGGGGAGGCAGAGGGCTCCGGCCCGGCCTATGTGACGGCTCCCATCACCATCGATTTCTGGCACACCTTCGGCTCCGGGCTTCAGGCGGAATACATGGCGGACGCCGTTTCCAGATTTAATGAGAGCAATGAGTATGGCATTACGGTAAATGCCACCTATATCGGAAACTACACCACCCTGCGGTCTCAGCTGACCACCTCCATCGGGGCTCAGGACAATCCCCAGGTGGCGGTGCTGGGAATGTCGGATATTCTGGCATCCGCAGGGGTGCTGGTGGACATGCAGCCCTATGTGGACCGGGACGGGATCTCCCTGGACGGCGTTCTGGACGGCGTCAAGACCAGCATGTATTATGAGGATCAGCTGACGGCCATGCCCTTCGCCAGGTCCTGCACATTGTTTTATTACAACGTGGACATGTTTGCGGCGGCAGGGTACGACGCGGCGCCCACAACCATCGATGAGCTGGTGGAGGCTTGCAGGACCGTGTCAGAAGAGAATGGGAACTATGGCTTTGAGATGCTCATCGATATGAGCTTCTATCAGGAGGCATTGCTCCGCTCTCTGGGCTCCGAGGGACTGATCGACGAGGACCGGCAGGGGGCCAGCTGCCTGGACGACGGAACCTTTTTACAGATGCTTTCCGACTGGGAATCCTGGATCGATGAGGGATGGTGCGTAGCGCCTACGGTGACTGACGGAACCAACAACATGTATCAGATGATGTATTCCGGGGAACTTGCGTCCTGCTTCGCCAGCAGCGCTTCCTTGAGCACTCTGGTAGAGTACGGCAAAGAGAGCGGCGTCAACATCGCCGTGGCTCCCATGCCTACTTATGATGGTGTGGGCGGCGTCGGAGGCGGCGGAGACGTGTCCATCATCGGAGCTAACAATGACGAGCAGCAGATCGCGGCGGCGTGGGAGTTTGTAAAGTTCCTGATGTCGGACGAGGAAGTGGCCATCCGAAGCGAGAAGACCGGTTATCTTCCCACCTCCCAGGGGGCGGCGGATCTGATGGCGGACCTGTTTGCCACGGACAACAACATGAAGGTGGCCTATGACGCCCGTGTGGCCTGCGAGGACGTGCCGGGGTGCACCCAGCGCTCCGAGTGGCAGACCCAGGCGGCAACGGCTGTGTCCTATGTGATCCAGGATAAAAGCATGAGCCCGGAAGAAGCCATCGAATATCTGAAATCCATGCTGCAGACCGTGTTTTATTAATAAAAAAAGCTACAGCCGCAGGCTGCCGTATCGACCTGTTTGATGCGGCAGCCTGTCTTATAAGCGGCGGTTTTTGCACGTTTGCGTCAGCGGACATGAAGGTTTAGAGAGGAGAGACAAGACATATGAAATATTCAGCCAGCTCCTTAAGCTTTCCCCAGGGAGGCTTAAACAATTTAAAAAAGCTTGACAGGAAGATCGGGATCGAGATCTTCTATGAATTTGCCAGCGAGGACATGTGGCGGTACGTGCTGGGAGCGGCCATGGAAGGGCGGGAGGGGGAATTCAGCATTCACAGCCCCATGTACTGCGCCGATATCTGTGAAACGCCGGAGGAGGAGCTGTACCGCATCCTGCGGACGCCCTTCGGGCTTTACCACAGATTTCACGGAAGCTTTTACGTGCTCCATTCCCAGGGGGAGAGCCCGCTTCCGGAGGGAGAGACAGAGCGGGCGAAGCTGCGGGAAAAGGTCACCAAAAGAATCCGCTGCTTCTCGGAGATTTGCGAGGCGGAGGGCGTGACGCTGGCGGTGGAAAATCTGTTCCGGGGCGTGCCGGGGCCGCTGTTCGATGAAGAGCAGTACCTTGCGCTGTTTGCGGAGGCGCCTAAGGCGAAAGCCCTGATCGACGTGGGCCACGCGGTGCTGGGCCGCTATGATATCTGGAAGATACAGGAGGCTTTGGGGGAGCGGCTCATTGGCTATCACATACATGACAATGACGGCGTTCACGACTGCCACTGGCGTATGGGGGCCGAGCATGGCGTGGTGGACTGGGAACGCTTCTGCCGGGGCGTGGGGAAATTTACGCCGGAGGCCGCCCTGGTGATGGAGTATGGCCGCGCGAACGTGGGAGACTACAGCGAGGACAGGGCGAGACTGGAAGAATTGGAAGGGAGGCTTCGGGATGAACTATTGGAAGGAAAGTAAGAACAATATCTATGTGGCAGCTCACAGGGGCTGGAGCGCAAAATATCCGGAAAATACCATGGAAGCGTTCCGCGCTGCCGCGGAGCTTGGCGTTGACCAGATCGAAACCGATCTTCGTGTGACGAAGGACGGGGAACTGGTATTGATCCATGACGAGACCGTGGACCGGACGACGGACGGAACGGGGCTTGTAAGGGAAAAGACCCTTGCGGAACTAAAGCGGCTGGATGCAGGCATTTGGAAAGGGGAGGAATTCCGGGGGGCCAGGATTCCTACTTTTCTTGCATTCATGGAGTATGTGAAGGAGTATCCGAATCTCACGCTGGATCTTGAACTGAAGGAATATCCGGTTGGACCCCACAGAGAAACGGCGTATCACGTCTGTGACAAGGCGCTTGGGATCGTGGAGGAGTATGGATTTGCGGACCGCGTGGTCATCAATACCTTCAGCGGCAGCCTGCATGAGTACATAGCGGAGAAATACGGCGGGAAATACAGGCAGCATGTTTATTATCCGCCCAGTCATCTGGGCGTATTGGAAAAGGATCCGTATTCCTATGCTTTCTGCTGCTGTATGTTCAGCTCTGAAAAAAGTAAGATCAATATGGCGGCAAAAGCGGAATTTGACAATATGGCTGCCAGAGGTGTGGAACCATGGGCGGGCGCCGGGGTAAAGGATGAGGAAGGAGTGGACATGGCGATCAAAAATGGAGCGGCGCTCATCACCTGCAACGATCCGGATTTGATTTTAACGCTTTTGCGGCAAAAGGGATATCATGAGTGACAGGCAAGGAGGAGCAGCATTGAGAAAACCAAAAATAAGGCTGATGGCCTTTGATCTTGACGGCACGCTGACCCAGCATAAGACAAAGCTGTGCGGGGAAAACAGGAAGGTGCTGGATGCCCTCGGCAAAAAGTACAAGCTTCTTATGGTGGGTGCCGGCGCGTGCGGCAGGATCTTTGCGCAGATGGAGCACTATCCCATCGACATCATTGGCAATTATGGAATGCAGTACGGAGAATATAATAGTGATACAAAGGAACTTGACATCAAGAAGGATCTTTGTATTCCCTGCGACAGACAAAGCGTTGAGCGGCGGATAAACGCAATCAGGGAAAAGTTCGGCTATACGGTTTTTGCGGGGGACAGTGTCGAATTTCATGCCTCCGGCTGCGTGACATTTCCCATACTTGGCACCGCGGCAAGGCAGGAGGATAAGCTTGCTTTTGACCCGGACCGCGCGAAGCGGCGGAGGATTTACGCGGATGTAAAGGAGGCGTTCCCGGATTTTATGGTGTTTGTGGGGGGCTCTTCGTCTTTTGATATGGCCCCCGCTCCCTACGATAAAGCCTATGCGCTGGGAATATATTGCAGAGAGCACGGCATAGATCCGAAAGAAACAGTTTTTGTGGGGGACGATTACGGGGAGGGCGGCAATGATGAAGCGGTATATCGCTCGGAGTTTCATTTTGTTAAAATAGACGACTATACAGCTTTCCCGCAGGCAATGTCCCTTTTTATACCAGAGGAAGCATGAAGGAGATTCGGGAAAATTTTACCACAGAGGAAGCATGAGGGAGATTCAGGAAAACTTTACCACAGAGGAAGATTCGGAAAAAATTTATGGCTGTAGAGAGCCGGAAAATCAGGAGGAAACAAAGATGGATATGAACAGTATGCTGGGAAGCAGAACTTGCGGCTGCGGGGAGATACACAGCTGCGCCATGAAGGCCGTGTACATTGGGCCGGGAGCCCTGGAAAAGGTCCGCCAGGCCGTGAAGGATTACCGCCGCATTCTGCTGGCGGCGGATCAGAATACCTACGGAGCCTGCGGGGAAGCGGTGAAGGAGCAGCTGGGAGAGTCACTGGAAAATTTGCTTGTCTATGAGAGCGAGGGATATCTGGTGCCCAACGAGGAGGCGGTGGCCGCCATGGAGGCGCGGCTGACGGAGAAGACGGACCTGATCGTGGGCGTGGGCTCCGGCGTCATCCAGGACCTGTGCAAGTACGTGAGCCATCGGGCGGGGCTGCCCTACCATATCGTGGCCACGGCTCCCTCCATGGACGGTTATGCCTCCGCGGGAGCCGCAATGATCATGGAAAGCAGGAAGGTGACCTATCAGGCCCATGTGCCGGAGGTTCTGATCGGCGATACGGAGATCTTAAGGAAGGCTCCCATGGAAATGATACAGGCCGGCTACGGGGACATCCTGGGAAAATTTTCCTGCTTAAACGACTGGAAGCTGAGCCGGGTGGTGAATGGGGAATATTTCTGTCAGGAGGTCTACGGGCTGACCCTTGACATGCTTCAAAGAACCAAGGACCTGGGGCCGCGGCTTCTGAAGCGGGACGAGGAGGCGGTGGGGATCCTGATGGAGGCGCTGGTGGGCGTGGGCATCGCCATGGCGTATGTGGGCAATTCCCGTCCCGCCTCCGGCAGCGAGCATCATCTGTCCCACTTTTTTGAGGTGACGGGGCTTCTCAACGGGGAGCCTTATTTCGCCCACGGCATCGATGTGGCCTTTTCTTCCGTCTGCACCCAGCGGCTGCGGGAGGAACTCTTGGCGGATACGCCTCCGGCCAGCGGGCAGACGGAGGAAGACGGGTGCTTCGACTGGAAATCGTGGGAACAGGACATCCGCCGTGTCTATACCAAAGCTGCGGAGGGAGTCATCGGCCTGCAGAGAAGGCTGGGCTGGTATGAGACGGACCGCAGGGGTGTTTACCGAGAAAAATGGGAAGAAATCTACAGGGTCCTTAAGGAGGCGCCGTCCGCGGAGGAGCTTATGGGCTATCTTAACAGCGTGGGCCTTGACTTTCAGCAGTTCGAACAGACCTACGGGGAGAAGAAGCTTGCCGATGCCATAAAGTACGCCAAGGACCTGAAGGACCGGTATACGGTGCTGTGGCTGTACTATGATCTGAAGCTGCGCCCCCATAACGGGCCGGCTGTCTAAGCTGCGCCGCCGGACAGCGGAAATCCTTCTTGCCATTTGCCTGGGAGTATTGTATAGTAAATCTGTAAGCATTTCCTATGAAAAAATTTCCAAGGAGGAGCAGCGCAATGCCGAAAGAGAATCAAAAAAAGAAACGCGGTTACAGCACGGGGCAGCTGGTGATCGCAAGCCTTGGGTTCGGAGCGGTCATGGTATTCTGGACCATTTACAATTCCTTTGTTCCCCTGATCCTGGACGAGAAGCTGAGCAATCTGGGCAGCATCGTTTTGTCCGCCACGGTGGTCTCCACCCTCACGGGCTTTATCATGACCATCGACAATTTCTTCGGCCTGGTGTTCCAGCCCATCTTCGGGCGGAAGTCTGACCGCATGCGCTCCCGGTACGGCAAGCGCATGCCCTACCTGCTGGTGGGCGTGCCGGTGTGCGCCGTCCTCTTTGTCCTGATCCCGCTGATGGGCAGGATCCAGGGCATCGCCGGAGTGCTGGCGATGATGGTGGTGATCATCTGCTTTAACTTTATCATGTCCACCTGGCGGGCCCCCTGCGTGGCCATCATGCCGGATATTGTGCCGGCGGAGTACCAGAGCGACGGCAACGCCATCGTAAATATGGTGGCGGCGGTGGCGACCATTATCGCTACCATGGCGGCTACGATCCTGGGAGCCATGGGATTTAAGCAGGCCATTTCGGAGGGCGATTACCTCTCGGTGTTTGTGTTTGGTGCGCTGGTCTGCGTTCTGTTCCTTACGATCATTCTGTTCTTTGTGAAATGGCCGGATAACCGGAAGGAGCAGCTTGCCCGGACCGCGGCGGCTTTGGAGAAGAAGGAATCCCTCCGCCATCTGAATCTGCCCTCGGATGTGAAGAAGAGCATGTTCATCATGATGCTGGCGCTTTTCTGCATTTCCGGTTCCAGCGACGGTTTCGGCACCTATTTCACACTGTATGCCACCAAGCTTATGGATATGGAGGCGGCCACCGCCACCCTGGTCCGGACCGTGGCTACCCTGGGCGGAGTTTTGCTGGCGGTACCGGCGGGGATCATGGGGCGCAGGCTTGGCCGGAAGAAATCCATCACCATCGGCCTTTTGGTGGTGGCGGCCTGCCATGGCCTGATGTTTCTGATCCCTTTTACCGGCATTACCTCCGCGGTCCTGCCCCTTACGGTCCTGAATTTTGTTTACGCCATGGGCTTCATCCTGATCAACATCAACACGCTGCCCATCATGCTGGCCATCGGCGGGAAGAAGCGGTTCGGGGCCTTCACCGGGTACTATTACACCGCCACCTTTACCGCGGCTGTGGTGTGCCCCACGCTGATCGGCTTTCTGGTGGGGATCACCGGCACTTATAATACGGTGCAGGCCTTCTGCCTGATCGCCATGGTGATTGCCATGATCCTGGTGGCCAATGTGAAGCATGGAGAGAAGATGGACGAGGAGACCGAGGAAGCGCTGGCAGAAGCTGTGGAAGCCGCAAAAGAAGAATGAATGGAGGATTCACTATGACCTATATCGTTGCGCACCGGGGCGCCTGCCATGTGGCCCCTGAAAATACCCTTTCCGCCTTCCGCAGGGCCATTGAGATGGGAGCGGACGGCATTGAGACGGACGTACAGCTGACGGCGGACCGAAAACTGGTGATCCACCACAATTACGCGGTGGACGGGACCGCCGACGCCACGGGCAGGATTGCCGACATGACCTTGGAGGAGCTGAAAAAACTGGATTTCGGCAGCCACAAGGGGCCGGAGTATGCCGGGGAGCGGATCGCCACTCTGGACGAATGTCTGGAGACGGTCCGCCCGCTGAAGCTTGTGAACATCGAGCTGAAAGCGCCGGTGGACCGTTCCATCCCCTATGTGGAGATGGTAGTGGAGGCGGTGAAGGCCCACGATATGGTGGATAAGACCGTGATCTCCGCCTTTGACCACAGTCTGCTGAAGGAAGTAAAGGAGCTGTGTCCAAAGCTTCGGGTGGGGGCGCTTACGATTGCCGCCGGCCTTCGGAAGCACCCTCTCTTTGAGGTGATAAAGAAGGCGGTTCCCGCCGATCTTCCCCTTTCGGCCATCACGGCGGAGGAGCTGGTCCTTCCGGAGGAACTGTTGGCAAATATGGGAACGGTGGATATTGTGGCCAGGAGTCCCAAGGACGCGGTGCTGGAGCTTCTGCACAGCTGCGCCGCCCTGCTGCCTCCTTCGGCTACTATGGAGGAGGCGGCTGTGTGGATGGAGCGGCAGGAGGATCTGGTGTCTTATGTAAAGAGTCTGGATTTCCCGCTGGATTACCTTCATCCGGAATACCACTCCGTGCTGTTGGATGGGTCCCTGATCTCCCACCTTGCCCGGCTGGGGGTGGGTGTCAGCCCCTATACCCCGGACAAGCCGGAGGAATTGAAGGCTCTGTACCGTGCGGGCTGCTACAGCATTATCACCAACCGGCCGGATATTCTGTTGGAATTGAGGAAGGCGGAAGGCTGACACGCCAGGAAAGGAAACAGGCAGAAGGCTGGCCCGCCAGGAAAGGAAAGAGGGCGGAGGGCTGACACGCCAGGAAAGGAAAAAGTGAAGTGAGGAAAGAGGACAAGAAGCGGCTGCTGGAAGAGATAGAATTGTTTGTGCTGGACATGGACGGCACCTTTTATCTGGGGGACCGGATTTTGGACGGTTCCCTGGAATTTCTGGAAAAGGTGCTTGCCCGGGGAAAGCGATTTCTGTTTTTTACAAACAATTCCTCCAAGTCGCCGGAATTATATATAGAGAAACTGAAGCGCATGGACTGTAAGATCACCCGCAAGGAGATCATGACCTCCGGGGATGTGACCATCGCTTACCTGAACCGCTATTACGCGGGAAAGCGCGTCTATCTGGTGGGCACGCCGGCTCTGGAGGATTCCTTCCGGAAGGCGGGGATCCCGTTGACGGAGGAGGAGCCGGATATTGTGGTGGTGGGCTTTGATACCACCCTCACCTATCGGAAGCTGGAGCGGGCCTGTACCTTTATTCGAAACGGCGCGCTGTTCCTGGCTACCCACATGGACATCAACTGTCCCACGGAGGATGGATTCATTCCAGACTGCGGTGCCATGTGCAGGCTGATCTCCTATTCCACCGGCGCAGAGCCGCGTTTCCTGGGGAAGCCGGAGGAGGAGACGCTTCAGATGATCCTTCAGCAGACCGGCTGCCGGAAGGAGCATGTGGCTTTCGTGGGGGACCGGCTCTACACGGATGTGGCCACCGGCGTGAAGAACGGCGCCAGGGGAATTCTGGTGCTCTCCGGGGAGACGAAGGCGGAGGATCTTGAGAAATCGGAGATTCAGCCGGACGGGGTGTTTTTGTCGCTGCGGGAGATGGGGG
>CALWDR010000220.1 GCA_944376745.1 uncultured Lachnospiraceae bacterium | reverse complement strand
TCCACGTCGTTGCCGATATTCTCCACGCCGTCCACAATATCGTCGCCCACGTCGTTGATGAGGCCGTCGTCCGTCCCGTTGTTGTCGCCGGTGGTGCTGTCCACGTTTACGCCGTCCTTATCGTTGTTATCGCCGTTGTTGTTCCCATTGGTGGTATCATTGTTGGTCCCATTCCCGGTTCCGTTGTTGTCGTCATTGCTGCCGCAGGCGGCCAGGCCGCTCAATGCCAGAACCAGTACACATGCCAGTATCACTTTTTTGAACTTTCTCATAATAAAATCTCCTTTTATTTATTGAAAAATTTGTCCTTACTAATATCTGCCGAATAAAGGGGCTTTATACCTGCTTTTTATATTTTTTGAACCTTTTCCACATAAATTTCCAGCCCGCCTACTTCTTCATTTTCGGCTGAAACACCAGGCTGGCCAGATACCCGAAGATCAGGGCCGCGCTGATGCCCACCGCGCTGGCCGTAAAGCCGCCCATGAAGATCCCCAGGAAGCCGTCGCTGTCCACGGCCTTCTGTACGCCCTTCCACAGCACGTTGCCAAATCCCAGAAGAGGCACCGAGGCCCCGGCCCCCGCGAAGCTCTGGAAGGGCTCGTACAACTGCACCGCTCCCAGCACTGCCCCCGCACAGACCAGAAGCACCATGATCCTCCCCGGCATCAGCTTGGTCTTCTCCATCAGGATCTGCACCAGCGCGCAGATCAGTCCTCCTACCCAAAAAGCATTCACATAATCCATCCGATTTCTCCTTTCCTTATTTCTGCAGGACGATTCCTTGTTCCCGCCGTATGGCATAGAGGTATGACGCAGGACGCTTCCTACCCATGCTCGATCACCACGCCGTGGGCGATCCCCGGCACCGTCTGGCCCTCGTTGAAGCTCACCTTGGACAACAGCGCGCCTGTGGGCACAAAGAGGACTCTCCGGTAAGCGCCCTTTATGATCTGCGGCAGGATGTGGGCGCTTAAGGTCACCGCCGAACAGCCGCAGCCGCTGCCTCCGGCGTGGGTATCCTGAGCTTTTCTATCATAAATCTCAATGCCGCAGTCCATATGCGCCGACGTGATATCAAAGCCCTTTTCCTGCAGCAGCTTGATCAAGATCTCCCGGCCCACATACCCCAGGTCCCCGGTCACGATCCTGTCGTAATCCTGAGGGCCCCGGCCAAAATCCAGAAAATTCCGGTAAATGGTGTCGCAGGCCGCCGGGGCCATGGCGGCCCCCATATTCATGGAATCCTTCACGCCATAATCCATCACCCGGCCTGTGGTGATTCCGGTGATCCGCGCCCCGGTCTTCCCGCCTGACGGCGCGGCAGCCTCGGTCTTCCCGTCTGACGGCGCGGCGGCCCCGGTCTTCCCCTTTCGGCCCACCACAAAGGCCCCGCCGCCCGTCACCGTCCAGCAGGCGGACAGGGGACGCTGATTCGCATACTCCAGAGGAAACCGGAACTGCTTCTCCGCGCTGGCGAAATGGCTGGAGGTCACCGCCAGCACCTGATCCGCATACCCCGCCGCCACGGTCATGGCCGCCAGGGACAGCGCCTCCCCCGCGGTGGAGCAGGCCCCGAACAGGCCGAACAGCGGAACATTTAACTCCATCAGCCCAAAGGTGGTGGCAATGGACTGTCCCAGCAGATCTCCGCCGAAGATATAGCGGATGGCATCCTTCTTCAATCCCGCCTTCCCCATTGCCAGGACGGCGGCCTCCTTCTGAAGGGCGCTCTCCGCCGCCTCCCAGGTCTCCTCGCCGAACTGATCGTCCTGCCCCACCACATCAAACTTTTTGCCCAGGGGGCCCTCGCCCTCCTTCGCCCCCACAACGCTGGCCGAACTTAGGATATAAGGGGCCTCCTCAAACTGTATACTCTGGGTTCCCAACTGCGCCATAAGCCACTTCCTTTCCAAAACTTTCTCACAGCCTAGTCTCTGCCGAAACCCTGCATTTTATTCCCAAACTCCCGTCTGGTTTTCCAAAAAAAACGTGCGCCGCCAGGCGCACCATTACAAAAGGCAGAATCCTTCTCTGAGAATTCTGCCTTTTCACCAACCGGAAATTCCGGTAATTCTGCCTTTTCACCAACCGGAAATTCCGGTGATTTCCTGCTCTGTAAATTTTTTATAGATCCGGCACCGGCGGGCGCTCCGGGTCCAGGATCTCGGCGGCGTCAAACAGATCGGACAGGTTATCCTGCTCGCCGATGGCGTTCTTGTAGATCCGGTAGCCGTCCAGATTCCGTCTGCCCTGGCGCAGATAATCCTCGCCGAAATATACCATATACGGGGCGGAGCCGTCCACGTTGCAGAAGATGGTATAGCCCTGCTCCCTGAGATACTTGTAGTTGGCGTTGTCCTCCGAGTAGGCGCCCCAGGGCCCCAGATCCTGGCCGTGGGCGAAAATGATCACGTCGGTGGCCCCCACAATGGGCTCCACGTTGCTGCGCCATTTCTGAGTGTCCGTCTGAAGCCGCTCCAGGCTCAGGCTTCCCACATTGAGATGGCCCCAGGTGTGACTGGCAAATTCCCAGCCCTTGGCCTTCATGGCGTCCGCCACCTTCTGGGCTCCCGCCCGCTCCTCCTCCAGGCTGAAATCCGGATGGTCCCTAAGCCACTGCTTCTTGTCCGCGTCCAGGCCGTCATAGGCCGCCGGGTCCGCGTAGCTGCTGTCCGTGCGGTAGCCTAAGATCCCATTGTAGCCCGTCAGCGCCACGATCCCCTTGGCCCCCCGGTAGGAAGCGTCGGGATGCTCCTCGATAAATTTGTCCATCAGCGGGACCACGTCAAAGTCCCCGGTAACGGTGGTGCCGTCCTCCTGAATGTATTCGTTGTAGAGATTTCCGTTCTCGTCCACCAGAAGCTTGGAGGCAAAGCCGTAGCCGTCGTAGCTGTGATAGTAGCACAGATCGTCCAGGGACAGCACGAAAGCCTTCTTGCCCGGAGGGAGCAGGATGGTCCCCGGCTCGTACACGGTGTTCCCGTTCTCGTCGGTGGTCACCTCCACCAGATCATGAATACCCACCATCACATACCCCCGGTCATACATTTCCTGGGTGATCTTCTCAAACTCGGAAATGGTGGTCATCCACTGGCTGTTGCCCGCCGTCTGGGGATCGCTGGTATCGTCAAAGGCCCGGTGGGGGTCCACCACCAGGGAATGATAGAAGATATGGGTCACCTCGTTGATATTCACCGGCACGCAGGAATCCCTGGTGGTCTCATACTCCGTGATCTTGGCCTGAATCTCCTCATCCAGATCGTATCCCTCCAGGGTCTTCAGAAGCTCGATGGCCGCGTCGTAGTCATAGCTTAGGGCAAGGCGCTCCGCCTGACCCATCACCTCCTGCTTCTGAGCCTCCCGCTCCGCCTCGGCCTGCGCCGCCAGCTCTTCCTCCGTAGGACCGTCCTCTTCCTCCTTCTGAACCGGATCGGTGTTGGCCGCCACGGAATCGTCCGGCTCTTCCATGATTCCCTTCTTCTCCAGTATCAGCTTCACGCCCACGATCACGGCCACCACAACGATCAATGCGCCGATGGCCAACAGGGCGTGCTGTATGTTTCTTCTTCTCTTCCGTCGTCTCATTGTTCTATACACTCCATCCTATTTTCTCTATCCCCTATCATAACGTGTCCCGACAAAATAATCAATCGCTTCGACACATTTTTTTCTTAAAAATCGCTAATAATTTGTTTACGTTTTTATTAAATCTGCGGAAAAGCAGGGCGGCGCCTTTTTTTCACCTGTTTTTTCTCCCCCCGGAGCAGGCGTACAGAAACGCCATGATCTCATGGGCCAGCATGGGAAATGCGGCCAGCAGGATCAGCCGCAGCCATTCCGGAGCCGTCAGGCGCACGGTCCCGAAGGCCTCCACCAGAACGGGATGGCTGGTCACCGCAAGCTGCAGCAGGAATCCCACAATGCAGGCGGCGATCATCCATGGATTTTCCCGGTGGTTCACCCGGAACACGGAGCGGCGGATGCTGCGCATGCCCACCGCGTGAAACAGCTGGGAGATCCCCAATACCGTAAAGGCATAGGTCTGGGCCCGCGCCAGCACTCCCCCATCCTTAAGAAATCCGGCCACAGCGGGAAGGCTGACGGGGATTCCCCGGCTGTGAAGAAGCTCCAGGGGCGCCGTCAGAAAGGCGGTGAGGCTGATGGCCGCGATCAGTATGCCGTAAAAGCCGGTACAGGCCAGACCCCCGCCGGCAAACAGACTTTCCCTGGGCCCTCTGGGGGGCCTGCGCATCAGGCTGTCCCCGTTATTTTTATCCATTCCCAGGGCCAGAGCCGGCAGGGAGTCGGTGATCAGGTTGATCCACAAAATATGGCTGGACCTTAAGGGGGCGGCCAGCCCCAGAAGGACCGCCGTAAACATGGTCAGGATCTCTCCCAGGTTGGAGGACAGAAGAAAGATCACAGACTTTTTGATGTTCTCGTAAACGCCCCGCCCCTCCTCCATGGCCCGCTCGATGGTGGCGAAATTGTCGTCCGTGAGGATCATGTGGGAGGCCTGCCGGGCCACGTCGGTGCCGGTCATCCCCATGGCGATTCCCACGTCGGCGGCCTTCAGGGAGGGCGCGTCGTTCACCCCGTCCCCGGTCATGGCCACAATGTGCCCCGCCTCCTTGAAGCCCCGGACGATCTTCACCTTGTGCTCCGGCGATACCCGGGCGAACACCCGGGTGGTCTTTAACCGCTCTCTCCATTCCGTCCCGGTGAGGCGGTTTAATTCCTCCCCGGTCATGCACTGGCTCCGGCGGCTGGCAATGCCCAGCTGGCTGGCGATGGCGAAGGCCGTATCCGCGTGGTCCCCGGTGATCATCACAGTGCTGACCCCCGCAGAGCGGAATTTGGCCACCGCCTCCGCCGCCTCGGGCCGGGCCGGGTCCTTCATGCCCACCATGCCCACAAAGGTGAGGCGCTCCTCCACCGGCCCGCTCCCCCCTTCCCGGAATGCCAGAGCCAGAGTGCGCAGCGCTCTTTTCGACATGGCAAGCTGCGCCTCCCGGATGGCCTCCCGGTGCAGGGCCGTCAGGGGAACCTCCTTGCCGTCCAGTAAAATGCTGCCGCAGCGCTTCACCACCTCATCCGGGGCCCCCTTGGTGTAGGTTACGGTGCCCTTGGGCCCCCGATGGCAGGTGGACATCATTTTCCGCCGGGAATCGAAGGCCAGCTCCCCGCAGCGGGGATACCGAAGCTCCAGGCTCTCCCGGCCCAGTCCGAACCGCTTCGCCAGGTCCAGCAGGGCCAGCTCCGTGGGGTCCCCGATCCGGCTGTCCCCGGTGAGCACCCCGTCGTTGCAGAGGGCCAATCCCGTAAGCATCTCCCCGTGCCGCTTCGCCTCCATCTGCTCCGCCTCCCTGAGCCTGCCGTCCATGTAAAAGGCCGTGACCGTCATTTTATTCTGGGTCAGGGTCCCGGTCTTATCGGAACAGACCACGCTGACGGCTCCCAGAGTCTCCACCGAGGGAAGCCTGCGGATGATGGCGTTGATCTTCACCATGCGGGTGACGCTCAAAGCCAGGCAGATGGTCACCACCGCCGGGAGTCCCTCGGGGACTGCCGCCACAGCCAGGGAGATGGCCGTGATCAGCATTTCCGGTATATCCCGCCGCTGGATCACGGCGATTCCAAACAACAGCACGCACAGTCCCAGAGACAGGAGACTCAGCAGCTTGCCCAGCTCCCCCAGCCGCCGCTGCAGCGGGGTCAGCTCTGTGGGGCTTTCGTTGATCAGGGCGGCAATGCGGCCAATCTGGGTGTCCATGCCCACGGCAGTCACCACCCCCCTGCCCCGCCCGGCGGTGACAATGGTGGACATGTAGGCCATGTTGCGGCGGTCTCCCAGGGGGAGCTCTGCCGGCGCTGCGGTATGTCTTTGGCCCGCCGGCAGGAACTCCGCGTTTTTTTCCTGGGCCAGGGATTCCCCGGTGAGGGCCGACTCCTCCAGCTTCAAATTTTCGGAAGAGATCAGCCGCAGGTCCGCCGGGACCTGGGCTCCGGTATTCAGGCACACCAGATCCCCCGTCACCAGCCCCTCCGCCGGGATCTCCCTCTCTCTCCCGTCCCGGATGACATAGGCCCTGGGGCTTGTAAGCTTCTTTAACGCGTCCAGGGCCCGCTGGGCCTTGCCCTCCT
This sequence comes from uncultured Lachnospiraceae bacterium, assembly GCA_944376745.1. Classification (GTDB taxonomy): domain Bacteria; phylum Bacillota; class Clostridia; order Lachnospirales; family Lachnospiraceae; genus 14-2. Next base: position 5,974 of record CALWDR010000220.1, on the reverse strand, counting down.
GGATCAGCCCCACGATGCCGTTCATCAGCACTACCGCCAGGATGATGACGGCGTCGCTGCCCTCCCTGAGAAATAAGGAGATGGCCGCAGCCGCCAGCAGCACATAGACTAAGGGATCGTTCAGCTGCTCCAGAAATGCCTCCGGAAGACTCTTTTTGGGCGGCTCCTTTAAGCGGTTGGGCCCCTGGGCGGCCAGACGCCGGTTTGCCTCCTTCTCCGTCAGCCCCCTCTTAAGGTCGGTATGAAGTAGCGCCCCGGCTTCCTGTATGCTCTTATATTCAAACATAAAAATCCCACTCCTTTGCGGCAATTTGTACTAAAACAAGCTTATGCCGCCTGAAATGGGATTATGAATCTGTTTGTCTGGAACCGCCCGGGCGATCCGCGGCTGGCTGAGCGGTTACATCTGTATGCTTTTTCCTGCCGCCTTACGGAGCCTGGATCTCAAGCTGCCGGCAGATATTCTCCGCCTCCCCGGACAGCGTCCCCATCTCCTGCCTGGCCGCCTCCATCTTCTCCGCCTGCTCCTTGGCCCTCTCAGTATCTCCATTTTCCTGATACATTTTATAATAGGAGGCCGCCTCATAATACCGGGCCACGGCGTAAAATTCCTTCTTCTCGCCGTCTTTGGGTTCCTGCCGGTCCCTCTCCCCGTAATACAGCTCCACCAGCCTTGGGTAATTTCCCTCCTCCATGTAATAATAATAGGAATCCACGGAGTAACTGTCCGCATATACCTCCCGGTAGGAGGAAATGGCGAATAACAGGGCGATCACCGCCCCAAAAGCCAGAACGGCGATGACAATATCCAAAATCAGCCGCCTTGTATCCTTTACGATCTCTTCCCATCTATTGCGCATCCAACATCGCCTCCTCGATCAGAACCGCCCGTCTGGCGGAGGACAGGTCCTTTAAGCTGTCCGCGTCCTCCCGGCTCACGCCCAGATAAGTCGTCAGGAGAAACCGGATATTTTCCTCCATCTCCTCCAGGGCCCCGGCGTTTACGTCCCAGTCTATCGTTTCGTAGAACTCATACCGCTCCGTAGCAAGATCCTCATAAAAATACTCCAGACATTCCGCCACCCGCTCGGCATACTCCTCGGCCTCCTGTCCGTATTCCCCGGGATACGCCGCCTCCAGGACGCTCACATATACCCAGCCGTAATCCTGACAGGCCCGAATGGCCGGAAGGTATCTGTCATAAGGCTCGTCGTAGCCCCAGATATGATGCTCCTGGCAGAAAGCCTGCACCTCCATGAAATCCCCTTCCCGCAGGCACTGCTCAATGTAGGCGGTGTACTCCCCGGCGTTCCGCCTGGCTCTGCCCTCCTCCACGCTCCTGCTGATGGAATAGGCATTGCTCCCCGCCGCCACAAGAAGCAGCGAGACAGCCAGAAGAAGGACTGCCGTCACCACCTGTACCGTGGTCCTGGTATGCCTTCGGGCGGTCTTATAGACCTCCTTTTTCGTGTGCTCATAGTCTCCCGCATAGCGGCGCATATCCTGGATATGCTTTCTGGCCTGCTCGTTGACCACGCCGCAGTGGGGGCAGTATTCATCCTCCAGAGAGAGGTTTCCTCCGCAAAATTTACATTTCATAAATAAAATCCTTTCGATTGTTGTAGGCGGAAACCCACTGCCCTTGGGCGGTGGGAGGAGCCTTGTGAATTCGTATCCATCCACTGATCTATGTACGCCTCACAGGCCTCATAGGAGGAAAACCGCCGGTATTCCTCCGGGTCAAGGCCCCACCGGCTCTCGTACTCCTGCCGCGTCTCCTCCACAAAGGGCCATAAGATATCCTTGTCCTGATCGCTCAACTCCTCGTTGAAGGGAATTCCCAGAACCGCGCTCTCGTCGTAGAGAAAGGCCGCGTAATCCTCCCGGCTCATGGGCTCTCCCGCATCCGCCGCCTGCCGCCAGTCCTCCGCCAGCAGTACCCCGGCGTATTCCAGGCAAAATTCCCCGTGTTCCCACTCCCACACCGGTCTGTCCTCCCCGGAGGCAGTCAGGTAAAATTCCGTCAGCTCCTCATACTGCCCGGCCTCATACAGCTCCTCCATGCGGGGGAAATTTTCCTGCTTCCAGAGATAGTCCTCCCGGCTGTCCCGCTGGCTCCTATGGGCCATCCAGTACAGAAACGCCGCCAGCAGAAGCGCCGCCAAAAGCAAAGCCGCAAGAAGCTTCCACAGGGACCTTCCCTGCCGCCGGACCTCCTTCTTCACCTCCTGCTTTGGGACCTCCTTAAGGTCTTCAAGGTCCTCCCGAAGATCCACAAGCTTCTCCATATATTCCCGCTCCGCTCCCTTGTAGTTCATCGTGCCGCAGTAGGGACATTTGGGCAGGGTATCCTCAAATTCGGCTCCGCAGGAGCCGCAGACCACTGTGTGCTTCACCGGCAACATTCCTCCTGAAATCCAAAGACAGCGCATGCTTGTCTGCGGCACGCGCTGTCTCTCTTACTGATCCGCTTTTCCAAACGGACGCGGATATTTTTCAAAGCTATACGAAATCTGCCACTTTCTTCTGTCGGGCGGATTCAAAGCTATTCGAACTCTACCACTTTCTTCTTCTCTGCGGATTCAAAAATGGCCTCCATCAGCTTCATCACCCGCATCACCTCCGGCAGCTTGATCCGGGATGTTTCCTTCCCCTCGATGACCGCCATCACGTTCTGATAGAACTCGCGGATGTCGCTGTGAACCTTGGGCAGAGCTTCCTTGTAAATGGTATCCTCTCTCCGGGGAGCCATGGTCTTGGTGAGACCGGCTGCCGTTTTCACAGGAACCACGTCTTTCTCGTCCTTGCCCCTGGCAAGCACCACCTCGCCGCTTAAATCCCAGTCCCTGATCACCGCGGTGCCGTTGCTTCCCAGCACATACCACCGGGGCAGGGAGACGAAGTTGCTGGTCCCTACCTCCACCAGCACCTGCTGCTTATCTTCAAAGGTGAGCATCGCCGTAAATCCGTCGTCCACCACCTGGTTGGTCACATTGGTGAGGGCGGCATAGACCTGCTTTAGCTTTACCTCGCCCTTCATCTGCAAGATCTGATCCAGAAGATGAACGCCCCAGTCCAGCACCATGCCGCCGCCTTTTTCCTTCTCCTGGCGCCAGTCTCCGGGAATCCCCCGGGAACCGTGTACCCGGGACTCGATGCGGAACACCTCTCCCAGCTTTCCTTCCTTCAGGATCTCCAGGACGGTGCGAAAATCCTCATCCCAGCGGCGGTTCTGATGCACCGTCAGAAATTTCCCGGTCTCCTTGGAAACTGCCTCCATCTCCGCCAGCTCCGCCGAGGACAGGGCCACGGGCTTCTCGCAGATCACGTGCTTGCCCGCCCGCATGGCCGCGATGGCGATGGGCCGGTGAAAATCGTTGGGGGTTGCCACCAGCACAAAGGTGATCTCCGGGTCCGCCAGCAGGTCCTGCTGACTTTCGTATACTTTAACGCCTTCCTCCAGGGCCTTGTCGCGGGCCTCCTGTTTGATGTCCCAGATCCCCTTAAGCGTAAGGCCTTCGATCTGGGCGATCATCTCCTTGTGCCAGTGGGCCATGCCGCCATAGCCGATAATTCCCATTTTCATTTTACAGTCCTCCCATGTCTCTCTCAGTCAAAAAATACGGGCGCATTTTCCCGGGCGGACTTGTAGATCGCCTCCAGGATCTGGGTCACCACCAGGGCCTGCTCCGGCTTCACCACCAGCTCCGTTCCCTTGGTGATGGCATCCATAAAGGTGCGCTGCTCGATATCCTCCGGGCGCATGCTGGCGCCGTCATAGAAGGCTACGCCGCCGGCCTGAAGGTCCGGCTTCTCCACCATCTGCTTGCCGTATTTCACCTTGTTGATGCGAAGGCCGTCCTTCATATCGGCGCCGGCCAGGGTGCCGCAGAGGGAGGTCTTGGCCTCGTCCACATCCAGGGTATTTAAGGCCCAGCTGCTCTCCAGATAGATGGTGGCTCCATTTTTCATCTTCACGAATCCGAAAGCGGAGTCCTCCACCGTAAATTTCTCTCTGTCCCAGTCGCCCCAGGCGTTGCCGGTCTCCGTCTGGTCGCCCAGCTTCTTATAGACGGAACCCACCGCCATCATGGGCTCGTAGTTGTCCATCATCCACAGGGTCAGGTCCAGGGCATGGGTTCCGATGTCGATGAGGGGACCGCCTCCCTGCTCCTCCTCGTTGAGGAATACGCCCCAGGTGGGCACTGCCCTTCTGCGGATGGCGTGGGCCCTGGCATAGTAAATGTCTCCCATCTCCCCGTTCTCGCAGGCCCGTTTCAGATAGGTGGAATCCTCCCGGTAACGGTTCTGGTAACCGATGGTCAGGATCTTGCCGGTCTCCCTGGCCGTCTCCACCATCTTTTTGGCTTCCTCATAGGATTTTGCCATGGGCTTTTCGCACATCACGTGCTTTCCGGCCTTCATGGCAGCGATGGAGATCACGCTGTGGGATTTGTTGGGGGTCAATACGTAGATGGCCTCGATCTCCGTCTCCTTTGCGAGAAGCTCCGTATAGTCGGTGTAGACCCGGCTCTCCGGCGTGCCGTACTCCTCTTTGGCCTTATCTGCCCGCTCCTTGATCAGATCGCAGAAGGCCAGGATCTCAGCCCTGCCCAGTCTTTTTATGGCCGGAAGGTGTTTTCCGTTGGCGATTCCTCCGCAGCCGATGATCCCAATCTTAACTTTTTCCATGATGGTTGTCTCCTCTCTGTTGTCAGGGGCGCGCGCCGCTGTAAACGCCGCCGTCTCTTGTTGACTTTTCTTTATCTGCATTATATAATCATAAAAAACACGGCGCTATATTTTTTTTGCCGATTCCTCATACGATTCTGCTATTTTATTGACAAAGGAGCGCACCCATGAAGGACCCCAGATTATACGAACACATTGTTTTAAGCGACAAGGAATTTCCCGCCCGGCTTTCCCAAAATCACATCGAGGACCAGCGGATCTTCTTTCCCTATCACTGGCACGAGCACCTGGAGCTTCACTATGTCCTCCGGGGGGAGGGCTTTATCACCTGCAACCGGGAGCAGTACCGCCTAAGCCCCGGCAGTCTGGTGATCGTCAACAGCAACGAGCTCCACCAGGGCCAGTGCACCCAGCCGGTGCTGGACACGCTGGTGCTGATCTTCGATATGGATGATTTTACCATGGAGACCGCCGGCCACCACCTGCTGTTCCAGCCCCTGATCCAGAAGGACGTGACCATCGGCAGCCTGTTCTTCTCTTTGTTTGAGGAAAATACCTGCCGGGAGCTGGGCTATAAGATTTCCATGAAGGGAAAGATCTACGATCTCATCGCCTATCTCATGCGCAATTACGTGGCGAAGAATCTGACCAAGCAGGAGAGCCGGCACCGCCGGAGGGATCTGGAGCGCTTAAACCTGGTGCTGGATTTCATGGAGACCAATTACCAGAATCCCGCCGTCAACACCGAGGAAATGGCGAAGCTGGTCAGCTTAAGCCCCGGCCGCTTCGCCCACCTGTTCAAGGAGCTGACGGGCTTAAGCCCCGTCTCCTATCTGAACCAGCTGCGCTTAAAAAAGGCCCACACCCTGTTAAAGCAGGGGACGCTCACCAGCACGGAGGTGGCCTTCGCCGTGGGCTTTTCCGACTACAACAACTTTGGCCGCCAGTTCCGCAGGCAGTACCAGATCGCTCCCTCCCAGGTGCCGCTGCTGGGGGAGTGAAGCGGCGTGGACGCGGCGGAATATCCGGTCTTCCCAGGCGCTGCTGCCAGGGAAGTGAAAATGTCCGTCACGGTCCCGCGCCATCTCTGGGAGGGTACTGTCCGCCTCTACCTCTTACTGCTCAATCGCTCCGCCTGCCGCCTGCCGCACCAGCTCCAGAAACTCCGCCACTTCCTCGTTTCCGCCATACGGTACGCCGCTCCACAGCTCCAGAAGCTGCCCGTAGGAAGCGCTGCCTTTCCACTGGCTGTTTCTCAGCAGCATTCCAAATTCCGCCACGG
>CALWDR010000219.1 GCA_944376745.1 uncultured Lachnospiraceae bacterium | reverse complement strand
TCAGAGCCATCGCCGTCCAGTACGGAATCATCATCTGCAAGAATGTATTTGATTAAACGACAGTGACAATAAAACAGTCTTTCTGGTCGTTCGGGAGCACATCGGAACTGCCGTTTTTTTTCTTGTATTTTTGGAGAAAGTATAGTAAGATGATGTAAAGCACAAAAACCATCAGCCGGAAGGAGGGGATTCCATGGAAGGAATCATTTGGTTAGCGGTGTTGATCATCATGCTGGTTGTGGAGATCATTACCCTTGGGCTTACAACGATCTGGTTTGCCGGAGGTGCTTTGGTCGCGTTTTTTGCTTATCTGCTGGGGGCAGGCATACCGCTGCAGGCTGCGCTGTTCGTGGTGGTGTCGCTGGCGTTGCTGATCGGGACAAGGCCCTTTGCCGTGAAGTATCTGAAGGTGGGCCGGTACCGGACCAATGTGGAGAGCCTGCTGGGAGCGGAGGCCATCGTCCTGGAGGACATCGACAACCTCAAGGCCAGGGGACGGGTACAGGTCAACGGCCAGGAGTGGACGGCCAGGTCCTTAAACGACGCACCCATAGCCAGGGGAACCGAAGTACGGGTAGAGAAGATCAGCGGTGTAAAATTAATTGTCACAGAAAAAACGAAAACGGAGGAGTAAAGGATGGAAAATTATATTCCTGTTATTGTATTGGTAATCTTGATTCTTTTGATTTTGATCATACTGGCGTCTTGCATCAAAATCGTGCCCCAGGCCAACGCCATGGTCATCGAGCGCCTGGGGGGCTACCAGGGCACCTGGGGCGTGGGCATTCATTTTAAAGTGCCCTTCATCGACCGGGTGGCGAAGCGGGTGCTCTTAAAGGAGCAGGTGGTGGATTTCGCGCCTCAGCCGGTGATCACCAAGGATAATGTCACCATGCGCATCGACACGGTGGTATTTTTCCAGATCACGGACCCCAAGCTTTTTGCCTACGGCGTGGAGAATCCCATCATGGCCATCGAGAACCTGACGGCCACAACCCTTCGGAACATCATCGGCGATCTGGAGCTGGACGAGACGCTGACCTCCAGAGAGACCATCAACACCAAGATGCGGGCGTCTCTGGACGTGGCCACGGACCCCTGGGGTATCAAGGTCAACCGGGTGGAGCTTAAGAACATCATTCCTCCCACCGCCATTCAGGACGCCATGGAGAAGCAGATGAAAGCCGAACGGGAACGCCGGGAAGCCATTCTGCGGGCAGAGGGTGAGAAGAAATCCACCATCCTTGTGGCGGAAGGTAAGAAGGAATCCGCGATCCTGGACGCCGAGGCGGAGAAGCAGGCCGCGATCTTAAGAGCCGAGGCCAAGAAGGAGGCCACGGTCCGGGAGGCGGAAGGACAGGCGGAGGCCATCCTGAAGATCCAGCAGGCCAACGCGGACGGACTTCGCTTCTTAAGGGAGGCGGCGCCGGATGCCGCTGTGCTCCAGTTAAAGAGTCTGGAAGCCTTTGCCAAGGCCGCCGACGGAAAAGCCACCAAGATCATCATCCCCTCGGAGATCCAGGGGGTTGCCGGCCTGGTGAAATCCATCACCGAGGTGGCGGCGGAGCAGCAGTAAGGCACCGCTTGGATGCTGCGGAGCGTTGGTAAGGCGCGTTTGGATGCTGCGGAGCGTCAGCAGCGCAACGCTAAGAGGCACAACGGTGGGGCACTAAGATCGCGAAAATTTCATAGAGAACAGGTTGCGGGCTGTCTGTCCTATGACAGCCCGATTATCATATCGGAGACGAAACCAGTCGCAGCCGGTCACAGGTGGCCGCGGCGGCTGGTTCAGAGAACAGAAGGAGGACAAGATGCAGTTATCGGGACGCAATTTTTTGAAATTAAAGGATTTTACCCCGGAGGAGATCACGTATCTGCTTGACCTGGCCGGGGAATTGAAGGAAAAGAAGAAGCAGGGGATTCCCCATGAGGAATTAAAGGGAAAAAACATCGCCCTGATCTTTGAGAAGACAAGCACCAGAACCCGCTGCGCCTTCGAGGTGGCGGCCCACGATCTGGGCATGCATGTGACTTACTTGGACCCCAGCGGCTCCCAGATCGGCAAGAAGGAGAGCATTGCGGACACGGCCCGGGTGTTGGGCCGGATGTACGACGGCATCGAGTACCGGGGCTTTGGCCAGGAGATCGTAGAGGAGCTGGCCAGATATGCCGGGGTTCCCGTGTGGAACGGGCTGACCAACGAGTTCCATCCCACCCAGATGCTGGCGGATATGCTGACCATCCGGGAGAAATTCGGGCATCTGAAGGGCATCAAGCTGGTCTACATGGGGGACGCCCGCTACAACATGGGCAATTCCCTGATGGTGGCCTGCGCCAAGCTGGGCATGCATTTTGTGGCCTGCACGGCCAGGGAGTATTTCCCGGGGAAAGAGCTGGTGGAGTACTGTGAAGGGGTGGCCAGGGAGACCGGAGCCGCTATCACCCTCACGGAGGATGTGGCGGAGGGAACCAGAGGCGCCGACGTCATCTACACTGATGTCTGGGTGTCCATGGGAGAACCGGACGCCGTATGGGAGGAGCGGATCGAGGCCCTGCGGCCCTACCAGGTGAACCGGGCCGTTATGGAAAATGCAGGGGAGCAGGCTATTTTCATGCACTGCCTGCCCGCCTTCCACGATCTGAAGACCACTATCGGCAGGGAGATTTACGAGAAATTCGGGGTCACGGAGATGGAAGTGACGGACGAGGTCTTCGAGAGCAGTAAGTCCGTGGTCTTTGACGAGGCGGAGAACCGCATGCACACCATCAAGGCGGTCATGTACGCCACCCTGAAATGAGGGAGCGGCATGGAACGGTGGGGAAAGAGGATCTGTTGTTATAGGGAGCTTCCCTCCACCAACACCGAGGCCAGGCGGCTGGCGGAGGCGGGGGCCCCGGAGGGAACGGTAGTGCTGGCGGCAAAGCAGACGGCAGGCCGGGGGCGGCGGGGCCGCAACTGGACTTCCGGGGAAAATGCCGGGCTCTGGTTCAGCCTGGTCTTAAGGCCGGACATCCCTGCCGGACGCTCCTCCGCCCTGACTTTGGCGGCGGCTCTGGCGGTGACGCGGGCCATTTCCCGTATCACGGGGCTTCATCCCCGGATCAAGTGGCCCAACGACATTGTCCTTGGGGGCAAAAAGGTCTGCGGGATTCTCACGGAGCAAAGCGCCCAGGCCAACGCCGTGAAGTATATCATAGCGGGGATCGGGATCAATGTGAGAAGCCAGGAATTTTCCAAGGAATTTGCGGAGCATGCCACAAGCCTTGCGGAACAGGGGGCGGAGCCCTTCCTGGAGGGGGCGCTTCTCATGGCGGTGCTGGAGGAATTTGAGGATTGCTACGTCAGATACCTTAAGACCCAGGATCTGGAGCTTCTGCTTGCGGAGTACAACGGTTGCCTGGTGAACCGGGACCGCCCGGTGAGGGTGCTGGACCCGGCGGGGGCCTATGAGGGGATCGCCCGGGGCGTCAACCGCCGGGGCGAGCTTCTGGTGGAGCGGGAGGACGGGATCGTGCCCGTAAGCTCCGGGGAGGTGTCCGTCCGAGGTATTTACGGGTATGTGTAAAGACGGC
>CALWDR010000218.1 GCA_944376745.1 uncultured Lachnospiraceae bacterium | reverse complement strand
TGAAGGGACCAACAGCAAACTAAAAATGATAAAGCGTACCATGTATGGACGATGTAACATAACCTTACTGGCTGCGAAATTGATGTATTCAAAGTCGGGCTTAACGGATAATTGCGGATGAACCTTACCCTACCGGAAACGAAAGAAAAGCTCTGCATTTTCGGCGTAACCTGCCCATAACTTTCCAGCCCCCCTCCCCCCGCAACCTCCAGTTTGCATTTTTCGCGCACGCCGCTTGCTTGCCAGGCTTCCCCTTTCGGATTATAATGAGATTGCTGGGGGCCAAAGCGCCGAAGCCCGCTTCGCGCCCCGCGCTCCCGCAATCCCCATGCGCATACTGCGAACATGCTCCCGCAATCCTCATGCGCATATTGCAAAAAAGAAAAGAGAGGTGCAGATACTATGGCAATGCCGGAACTGATTCACAAATTAAGAACCGGGGCGAAGCTGTCCCAGGAGCAGTTTGCCGCCCTGTTTCACGTCTCCCGCCAGTCGGTCCAGAAATGGGAAAGCGGCCTGGTCACGCCCGAGCTGTCCAAGGTCATTGAGATCTCCAAATATTTCGGCGTCTCCCTGGACGCCCTGATCCTGGGCCGGGATAACCGGACCGTGGAGGAAATGTACCGCGGCAGGGAGGTGAAGCCGGAATACTCGAAAATGGCCGACTGGGAATTTTACCCCTCCAACATTCTCACGGAATATGAGCAGTCCGTGGACGAGGGGCTGGACGTGGAGATGTACCAGGATCTGTTTGCCGCCGTGTCCAGGCTTCCCAAGGATGAGACCAAGAAGAAGCTGGGGGACGTGCTCTTTGAGATTGTCAAGAACGCCGGGACCGTGAAGAATTACCCCTACACGGAGCCCTCCACCCTCCCGGAGATCAGGGCCCTGCGGAAGGAATTTCCCATTCCCCTGGCCGTGGACGGCGACAGGCTGGAGGAGAAGGTAAGCGGCGCGTGGCTGGGCCGCATCTGCGGCTGTATGCTGGGCAAGACTGTGGAGGGCATCCGCACGGACGAGTTTTTGCCCTTCTTAAAGGAGACCGGAAATTATCCCATGCACCGGTACATCCGCCGGACGGATCTGTCCGACGAGATCTGCCGGAAATACAATTTTCCCTTCAACAGCAGGCCCTTCGCGGACGAGATCGACGGCATGCCCGTGGACGACGACACCAATTACACGGTGCTGGCCCAGCTCATCATAGAAAAATACGGCAGGGACTTTACGCCCTGCGACGTCTCCGAGGCCTGGGTGGACTGCCAGAGCAAGAACGCCTACTGTACGGCGGAGCGGGTGGCCTTCTGCAACTTTGTCAAGGGCTATGAGCCGCCCCAGTCCGCCATCTACAAAAATCCCTTCCGGGAGTGGATCGGCGCCCAGATCCGGGGCGACTACTTTGGCTATATCAATCCCGGAGATCCGGAAATGGCCGCGGAGATGGCCTTTCGGGACGCCTGCATTTCCCATGTGAAGAACGGGATCTACGGGGAAATGTTTGTTGCGGCCATGATCGCCGTGGCGGCGGCCACGGAGGATATAGAGCAGATCCTGGAGGGCGGCCTTGCCCAGATCCCCTGTACCTCAAGGCTCCATGAGGACATCTCCGCCGTCCTTGAAGGCTACCGGAAGGGCGTCTCCCAGAAAGCCGCCTTTGAGGCCATCCACAAAAAATACAACGAGTATTCCCCCCACGGCTGGTGCCACACCAACGCCAACGCCCGGATCGTGGCCGCTTCCCTGCTCTACGGGAACGGCGATCTGGGAAAATCCATCTGCATGGCCGTGGAAACGGGCTTCGATACCGACTGCAACGGGGCCACGGTGGGCTCCGTCCTGGGCATGGCAAAGGGCGCAGGCGCCATCGGCGAGGTCTGGGCCAAGCCCATCAACGGCAGGCTGCACACCTCCATTTTCGGAGTGGGCACCGTCAAAATTTCAGACTGCGTACAGACGACCCTTAAGCATATCCGCCAGCGCTGACGGATTGTAACAGTTCAGACAGCAAGCCACGGCAACAAAAAGACTGCCAAATCCTATTGACAAATTTTATCCCTCGATTATAATTGACTTGTCAACTATTGACAGGTCAATTATTTTTTTGCTGTCAGGCCACGCCGGCAGGCGCATTGCCGCCGGATGCCTCCCGGCAGACCGGACTGAACGCCTCCGGCCCGGCAAACCGAGCGTTTCCGGCCCGGCAGACTGAACGCCTCCGGCCCGGCAAACCGAACGCCTCCGGCCCGGCAGCATTTCCATTTTACAGAAAGGAGCTGGCCTATGGAACGAACCTTTCATATGCTGTTATACCGGGCATTTCACGCCCAGCGCAATTACCTGCGGCCCTACCTTGCCGAGATCGGCCTGGAGGTGGGACAGCCCAAGCTGATCACCTACCTGGCCAGTCACGAGCCCTGCCGCCAGCGGGAACTGGCGGATTATTTTGAGATCGACTCGGCGGCGGTCTCCCGGATGCTGGATTCCCTGGAAAAGGGCGGCTTCATCACCCGGAAGGTGGATGAGGAAAGCAAGCGCAGCAACCGGATCACCCTGACGGACAAGGGACGGCGGGCCCAGCAAAGCTGGCAGAAGCACTGCCGGGATATCGAGGAGATCATGCTGAAGGGCTTCAGCGAGGAGGAACGGGACTGCTTCGGCAATTTTCTGTTCCGGGCCTACCAAAATTTCCGTGAGAGGAAGAAGGAGGAACCATGAAGGATTTCAAATGCCTGCTCCGCTATCTGGGGCCTTACCGGAAGGACATGGTGATCGGCGCCCTGCTGATCGTCATCGAAACCGGCTTCGAGCTTGTGATCCCCATTTTGATGGCGGACCTGATCGACACCGGCGTGGCCAACCACGACATCACTTATATTATGAACAAGGGGCTTCAGATGATCGTCTGCGCCCTGCTGTCCCTGATCACGGGACTTTTGTACGCCCGCTTCGCGGCCCGGGCGGCCTATGGCTGGGGCGCCCGTATCCGGGAGGCGCAGTTTGCGCGGGTGCAGAACTACGCCTTCTCCAACCTGGACCATTTTGAGACCTCCTCCCTGATCACCCGCATGACCACGGACGTCACCGTCCTTCAAAATGCCGTCAACGGCGGCTTCCGGCCCATGGTGCGGGGCCCGGTGATGCTGGTGATGGGCGTGGCCCTGTCCTTCTTCATGAATCCGGCCCTGGCGCTGGTATTTGTGCTGTGCGCTCCGGTCCTGGGGGCGATCCTGTTCTATATCGTCCGCAAGATCGCGCCCAAGTACCACATTTTGCAGAAGGCTGTGGACCGCCTGAACAACACGGTGCAGGAGGGGCTGACGGCCATCCGGGCAGTGAAAGCCTTTGTGCGGGAGGATTATCAGGAGGAAAAATTTAAGGAGGTCAACGAGACGCTGACGGACACCAGCCAGAACACCTTCCGCTACGCGGTGCTGAATCTTCCGGCCTTCCAGCTGACCCTGTACACCGCGGTGGTCCTGATCATGTGGTTCGGGGGAAATATGATCCTCGACGCGTCCCTGCAGGTGGGAGATCTGACCGGGTTCCTAAGCTATGTGTTCCAGATCATGAACTCCATGATGATGATCTCCAACGTATTCCTGCTCCTGACCCGTTCTCTGGCCAGCGCCCGCCGCATCAGCGAGGTGCTGGATGAGAGGATCGTCCTCACCTCCCCGGAAAATGGCGTTACCGAGATCGCCGACGGAAGCATTTCCTTTGAAAATGTGTCCTTTAAGTACAATTCCGGGGCCCAGGAATACGCCCTGTCGGATGTGAATCTTGAGATTCCGGCGGGACAGACGGTGGGGATCCTGGGCGGAACCGGCTCCGCCAAGAGCACGCTGGTGCAGCTTATCCCCCGCCTCTACGACGCCACCCTGGGAACCGTCCGGGTGGGCGGGCGGGATGTGCGGGACTATGACCTGTACGCCCTGCGGGAAGCCGTGGGCATCGTCCTTCAGAAAAATGTCCTTTTCTCCGGCACGGTCAGGGAAAATCTTCTGTGGGGCAATCCTGAGGCCGACGACGAAACCCTCTGGGAGGCCTGCCGCAAAGCCTCTGCCGAAGAATTCTTAAAACGGATGCCCAAGGGGCTCGACACGGATTTGGGCCAGGGCGGCGTCAACATTTCCGGGGGACAGAAGCAGCGGCTCTGTATCGCCCGTACCCTGCTGAAATCCCCGAAGATCCTGATCTTCGACGATTCCACCAGCGCCGTGGACACCGCCACGGAGGGGGATATCCGCAAGGCCCTGGCGGGGCTTAGGGACGTCACCAAGATCATCATCGCCCAGCGGATCACCTCGGTGATCGGCACGGACCAGATCATCGTCATGGACGACGGGCGCGTCCACGCGGTGGGCACTCACAGGGAGCTTCTTGAAAATGACCCCATTTATCAGGAGATCTATGCTTCGCAGATGAAAGGAGGGGATTCCTATGGCGGCTCGACAGCTCAGTGCCAGGAGGCCTAAAAATCTCAGACACACCCTGAGGACTCTGTTATCCTATATGGGACGGCACCGTTTCCTGCTTCTGGCCGTGGCGGTGCTGGTCACCATAAGCGCTCTGGCGAATCTTCTGGGCAATTACATGATCCGCCCCATCGTCAACGATCTGGCCTCCGGTCAGATGCGGGACCTGATCTTCGGCATTGTGGTAACGGCGGTCATCTACCTTGGCGGCGTCGCCTCCGCCTACGGCTACACGCAGATCATGGTGCGGGCGGCCCAGAAGGTCCTGTACGATATCCGCCGGGATCTGTTTTCTCATATCCAGACCCTGCCCCTGCGCTTCTTTGACAGCCAGCGCCACGGGGATATCATGAGCTATTTTACCAACGACGTGGACACCATTTCCGATGCCTTAAACAACAGCTTCGCCATGGTGATCCAGAGCTTCATCCAGGTGGTGGGGACGCTTATCATCCTCTTTATCCTCAACTGGCAGCTGTCTCTGATCGCCACGGTCTGCTACGTGTTCATGTTCCTCTACATCCGCTTCAGCGGACACAGGAGCAAGGTCTTCTACACCAAGCAGCAGGCCTGCCTGGGGGACCTGGACGGCTATATCGAGGAGATGGTCAACGGCCAGAAGGTGGTGAAGGTCTTTAACCACGAGCAGGCGAACCTAAAGGCCTTCCACGACAAGAATGAGGCCCTGCGCCGTGCCGGCACCGGGGCCCAGACCTTTGCCGCCACCATGATCCCGGCGGTGGTCAGCATTTCCTATGTAAATTACGCCATCGTGACCATCCTGGGCGGCATCATGGCCATGCGGGGCATGACCGACATCGGCAGTCTGGCCAGCTATCTGGTCTTCGTCCGCCAGGCCGCCGCCCCCATCAACCAGTTTACCCAGCAGAGCAACTTCCTGCTGGCCGCCCTGGCCGGGGCGGAGCGGGTGTTTGACGCCATGGGCCAGGCTCCCGAGGTGGACGAGGGGCAGGTGGAGCTGATCCGGCTGGAGCGCGGGGAGGAAGGAGCCGCGATCACCGGCTCCCGGAACGCCGACAACGTGGACGCGGGCACCGGCTCCCGGAACGCCGACAGCGCAGGCAGCGGCTCCCGGAACGTCGGCAACGCGGACGCAGGCAGCGGTTCCCGGACAGAGCCGGGCTGGGCCTGGCGAAAGCCGGACGGGACGCTGGTTCCCCTCCGGGGCGACGTGCGGTTTGAGCACGTGGATTTCGGCTACGACAGCGGTCACCCCATCCTGAAGGACATCAGCCTCTACGCCAAGCCCGGCCAGAAGATCGCCTTTGTGGGCTCCACGGGGGCCGGGAAGACCACCATCACCAACCTGATCAACCGTTTTTACGACGTGCAGGGAGGCCGGGTGACATACGACGGCTTCGACGTCAAGGACATCAAAAAAAGCTCCCTGCGCCGTTCCCTGGGCATCGTATTGCAGGACACCCACCTCTTCACGGGAACCATCGCGGAAAATATCCGCTTCGGAAAGCTTGATGCCACCCCGGAGGAGATCCGCACCGCCGCTAAGATCGCCAACGCGGACTCCTTCATCCGCCGTCTGCCGAAGGGGTACGACACCATGATCACCTCCGACGGCGCCAACCTCTCCCAGGGACAACGGCAGCTTCTGGCCATCGCCCGGGCCGCCATCGCGGACCCGCCGGTGCTGATCCTGGACGAAGCCACCTCCTCCATCGACACCCGGCCGGAGGCATTGATCGAGAAGGGCATGGACCGCCTGATGGAGGGCCGGACCGTGTTCGTCATCGCCCACCGCCTAAGCACCGTGCGCAACGCCAACGCCATCATGGTGCTGGAGCAGGGGCAGATCGCGGAGCGGGGCGACCATGAGGACCTGCTGGCTCAGAAAGGCATTTACTACCGGCTGTACCACGGGATGCTGGAGCTGAGCTGATCCCCGGCGCGCGCAGCGCCCACCCCTGGTGAAAGGGCAGCCTGGATTCCTGTGAAAGGGCTCCGGGAAGCGATTCCATACCCGCCGCTCTCGCTGTCCCGAAACCAGGGAATATGCGGCGGGTAAAAGGTAAATACCATGTACAGCAGGGCAATTCCCAGCATAAGGGCGAGAGCGGCTTTCGCGGGCATTCCCTGCGTGTACCGGTAAATGTGAAGTCCCATCCACTGGCCGGCCAAAACGGCCGCAAGCAGGATCGCGATATCCACCCACAGCAGTTCCACGCCAAAGGCTCCCGTATAAAAATAGTAAAGGGCGGACAGTACAGCCAGCGCCGCCGTCAGAGCGGCCAGAGCGCTTCCAAACCACCGGTTTTCGTCGATCTCCCCGTCCCTCCCCCGAAAAGCATAGTTTTCGTCGATCTCCCCGTCCCTCCCCCGAAAAGCATAGTAAAGTCCCCACCACAGGATCACGGGCCAGAGGGCCATCTTGGAATGCTCCCACACGCTCTCGTTCACCGGCGCAAACAGCCCCACAATAGGATTTTCCCCGGAAATGTCGTAGGCAAAATGCAAAAGCGAGCCCAGGGCAAATAAAAACGGGACCCCAAGGAGGATCCACCTCTCCGGTTTCGATAATTTCCTGCAATTCATATCTTCCCTCCTCTTCATCTGTCCCCTTTAGTCTATGACACAGCCGCAAGCCGCAGACCCTGGCTTTCCTGTCATCCGCAGGTATTTTTCCCGCAAAGCCGGCCCTTTATTCCTGTAGGAGCCCTTGCTTTCTTCTATTTTTCTGTTCCTTTTACTTTTCCCCTCCAAATTTTAGTAAATTTTCTTGCTTTTGCGTCTTATATGTATTAAAATGGGAATAGAATTTACAGACACGGACAGATGTGTCACAGCAGCAAAATTTTCTTGCAATGATTCATAGGGTACCAACCGCTTGGGCGGTAAAAATATAAAAAGGAAGGTAAGAGAGGTATGGAGAAATTTTTTAAGCTCAAAGAGAACGGCACAACAGTGGGAAGGGAGGTAATCGCAGGTCTGACCACATTCTTCGCCATGGCGTACATCATCATCGTGAACCCCAATATCCTAAGCTCAGCGGAGATGGAATGGGGCGCCGTATTCCTGGCCACCATCATCGCTTCCATCGTCGGAACGCTGATCATGGGCCTTGTGGCAAATGTTCCCTACGCCCAGGCGCCCGGCATGGGACTGAACGCGTTCTTCGTGTACACCGTATGCTTCGGTCTTGGCTTTACCTGGCAGCAGGCGCTGTCCATGGTATTTATCTGCGGATTGATCAACATCATCATTACGGTCACCAAGATCCGTAAGTTTATCATCAAATCGATCCCCAGAAGCCTGCAGAACGCCATCGGCGGCGGCATCGGAATCTTCGTGGCCTACATAGGTTTTCTGAATGTGGACATTATCACTTTTTCTGAGGGCGACCCGGTTCCCGCACTGGCAACGCTGAACAGCCCCACCCTGTGGCTTTTCCTGATCGGCCTGGCGCTGACCGTTATCTTACTGGTATGCAAGGTTAAGGGCGCGATCCTGATCGGCATCATCGCAACCGCCATTATCGGTATCCCCATGGGAGTCACCACAACGGGCGATACCATCAGCTTCACCGAGGCCTGCCAGCAGCTTCCCACCACCTTCGGCGCGATCTTCACCAGCCAGGGCCTGGGTTCCCTGTTTGCGGACGCTGCCAAGATCCCGCTGGTACTGATCACCATCTTCGCGTTCAGCATTTCCGATACCTTCGACACCATCGGAACCTTTATCGGAACCGGACGCCGCAGCGGCATCTTCACCGATGAGGACGAGAAGGCCATGGAGACCAGCGTGGGCTTCAAGTCCAAGATGGATAAGGCCCTGTTCGCGGACGCAACCGCAACCTCCATCGGCGCCATCTTCGGAACCTCCAACACCACTACATTCGTGGAGAGCGCAGCGGGTATCGGAGCCGGCGGACGTACCGGACTGACCAGCGTCATCGTTGCCCTGTGCTTTGCCATCAGCGCATTCCTGGCAACCTTTGTAAGCGCCATTCCTTCCGCGGCCACCGCTCCCGCTCTGGTAGCAGTAGGAATCATGATGATGTCCTCCTTCAAGGAGATCCAGTGGGATAACCTGGATGAAGCCATCCCCGCGTTTTTCGCCGGTATCTTCATGGCGCTCTGCTACAGCATCTCCTACGGTATCGCGGCAGGCTTTATCTTCTACTGCATTACCAAGATCTGCAAGAAGCAGGCCAAGGACGTTCATCCGCTTCTCTGGGTGTGCACCGGATTGTTTGTTTTGAACTTTATCCTGCTGGCAGTGATTGCTAAGTAAAAGCGAAACCAGCGTTCCTTCTCAGGGAAGGAGACAGGCGATTTCCTTTAACTACCATAACGGGTTGCCACGAAAAACGGGTAAGAAGTTAAAAGCTTCTTGCCCGCTTTTTCTGTTGTTTCAGTCTGTTATGCGCCGGTCACAGACAAACCATAGTGTTGTTATGGCATAAAGCGGCACATTGATCAATTTTTCCTGTTCCCGATAGTCAGACATAGATGTCCTCACGCCATAGGGAAGTCCGCTGGCGGCCACAAAGTTTTTCAGGCTCTTGGCATTCAGATTTTCCTCCGCTTTGACTTCCAGCGGAATGATATTGCCACTGTGCTGGAGAACAAAGTCCACTTCTCCCGACGATGCCTCCGCCGACCAGTAATACGGTACCGTGTCCAACTGCGCATAGATTTGCTGGCAGACGTACTGCTCCGTTAAGGCTCCCTTAAACTCGACAAAAATGTCGTTGCCTTTCAGAAGCGTTTTGGGGTCTAGGTCAGCCATTGCCGCAAGCAGCCCCACATCGACCAGATACAGCTTGAAGGCTGGGATATCCTGATATGCCTTCAGGGGAACCGCTCCCTTTTTGACCCTGCCAACCTTGTGACAGAGTCCGCAGTCAATCAGCCATTGGATCGCCAGTTCAAAGTCTTTCGCTCTGGCACCCTCCCTCAGGACGCTATAGATGAACTTTTTATTTTCCTTCGCAAGCTGGGAGGGAATCCCATCCCACACCATCTGAATCCGGGGAATGACTTCCCTCGGCGCATGCTTGGAAAAATCCTGCTCATAATCTGAAATCAGCCTCTGCTGTACTCTGCGGACATTTTTCAGGTTTCCGTCCTTTGCATAGGCATTTACAGCAGCCGGCATCCCGCCTACATAATAATAGTTTTTCAAAAGATCGATAAAACGGTCTTTAAAATTAGTGACCATTTCAAAATCGCACTGCTCCAGAAGCCGATAGAGCCCTTCATTGCCTGTCGCGCACAAAAACTCCGTGAAAGACAGCGGATAGAGATCCATGTTGTCTACCTTTCCCACGGGGAAGGATGTTCCCTCGTGCATGGCAATCCCGAGCAGAGAACCGGCTGCCAGGATATAATAGGCATGCCGTTCATCCTCCGCAAAATATTTTAGTGACTGCAGCGCCGCCGGGACTTCCTGCACTTCGTCCAGAATAATCAGGGTATTCTCCGGTTCGATTTCCACACCGCTTTCTATCGCAAGCCCCTGCAGGATCCTGTCCACATGGAAATCACCTGAGAACAGCTGCTGCATTCGTTTATTACGTTCAAAATTGATATACGCACACTTTTCAAAATGTGTCCGGCCAAATTCTTTCATCAGCCAAGTCTTACCGACCTGACGCGCCCCTCGAATGATCATGGGCAGACGGTTTTCATCGGCTTTCCATTCTTCCAGGCGGCTCATTGCAAAACGTCTCATGCGCATCACCCACTTTCTGTTTCCTTTACCCATATTATATTCCCTAAAAATCAGAAAGTCAACCAAGAAAGTGTTGCAATATATCGGAATCTCCGCCAAGTTTCTGTGGTATGTAAAAAACACCACGGTCGCACACTGCGGCGCTTCAGCACACCTTGCTTCCATTGGCGGTCATCTTGAATTTCATGCCCAGCATCTCGGCGGCCCGGCGGCACATGAGCATGCGCTCCAGGAAAATCTCGAAGTAATCCAGCACGGAGCACATGGTCTCGTCCAGCTCGATGGTGAAATGAATGACCTTTTTCTCCGTATCAATCTTCAGCTTGGAGGAGAGGACGGCATAGTTGACCCGGTCATGCTTGTCGAAGGTGGACTTGACCCGGTTGCGCACCCGGTTCCGGCGCACGTCCGTCTTGTCCGCCAGGATCAGGGCCGCCGATACCACGTCGATGGCGGTGCCCGTCTTCTCGTCATGGTTGCCGATGGCGGCGATGATAACGGCGATATCCTTCGGGCACATTTCCATCTGATTCAAAAGCTGAAAGGCCATCAGGGCCCCGCTGTGGGCGTGGTCGTGGCGGTTAATGCTGTTGCCCAGATCGTGCATGTAGCCCGCGATCTTCGCCAGCTCCACCAGATGCTCCTCGTAGCCCAGCTCGGCCAGGATGGTCCCCGCCATATCCGCCACCTTGGCGGCGTGGGCCCTGGAATGCTCCGTGTAGCCCAGGACGCCGAGATTTTCGTTGCCCTTCTCGATATACAGGTTGATGTCCTCATTTTTGAGGATATCCCGGTAGGTAATGTTCTTTGGCATGTCAGTTCTCCTTCTGCTGTTTTCGTCCCCGGAAACGAGCCGGAGTCTTCCTTTTCCTACACTCTTATGGTTCGTCCAACTTAATTGTGCCACCAGTGGTGACACTTTTTCGTTGCATCCCCGTATTCAGCATTTTCGGACTGCGTAAGGTATCAAATCACTCATAATCTATTCCTGGCCCAGTTTCGTAAACAGATCTTCAAAAAGCGCGTCCCGGTTGATCCAGTAGACGTATCGGATGAAATGCCTGCGGGGGTCCGTCCCATAATGCTTGTCGTACTCCGGGATGGGGCTTGGGATCAGCATGTCCCGCATAAAGCGGTTGTCTTCATTTAACAGCCAGGCAATCGTTGTCACATCCCAGATCACCCTCGTCCAGGGCTTCCCCGCCGCATAGGACTCCGCCTCCTGAACCGTATTCTCGCAGAGATAATCGCAGAGGGGGTTCTTCCCCTTCAGCCAGTGCTCCAGCTCATACCTGCTGGTGACGAAGCGGTCCACCACCCCGCTGCAGGGGAGCTGCACCAGCGGGATGCCGCACTCGAAAACGATCCGCGCCCCGGCAATGTCCTGCACCATATTAAACTCCTCCACGCCCATGGGGATATGGAGGCCATTACCGCCCAGCCAGACCAGAACGCAGCTTTCTTTCATGCCGGGATTCTTCAAAATGGCCGAGGCCACGTTGGTGATGGCGCCGATGGCCACGATATAAAGCGGCTTTTCCGGGGAATACTGTTTGGCCAGCTCCGCCATGAAATCCGCCGCCGGAGACTCCACCGGGGTCGTTTCATTTTCCAGATAGTCTCTGGAGCCCTTGTATACAATATCCTTCCATTCCTCCCGTCCCGCCAGGGTCAGAAGCTTTATGATCTCGTCATAGCTTCGCTCCATGCCGTCCTCTGGGGAGGTGGACTTGCTGTTGAAAAAGGGCGCCGCGCAGATGCCCTTGACATTGAATTTCTGTCCGTTGCAGAGCATATAGCTGATGGCGAACTGGTCGTCGATCTCATTGTAGGCGTCGGTGTCCAGCACCATGTCGATCTTCCCTTCCGGCACGGTGAGATTTTTAAAATACTGTTCCTGATTCATGGTATCAGCCTCCCTTATTTTGTAAACCTGTTTTGCATATCAACTTTCTCTATATTCTATCACAATCCGGTCTGAAAGTCTATAACCGTATCACTTTTTCCGGGGACATGCACCTTCCGTCGTTACTGCTCACTCCGGAACAGTAAACTTCAGTCTTCCGCAATTTCCCGAGCCACGCAGACGCCGCTGGCAGAGGCATGGGAGAGGGAGTGGGTGACGCCGCTGCCGTCCCCGATGACATAGAGTCCCCGGTGCCTGGTCTCCAGACGGCTGTTCAGCTCCACCTCCATGTTGTAGAACTTCACCTCCACGCCGTACAGCAGAGTGTCGTCATTGGCGGTGCCCGGCGCGATGGTGTCCAGGGCGTAGATCATCTCTATGATCCCGTCCAGGATCCGCTTGGGCAGCACCAGGCTTAGATCCCCCGGCTCCGCGGCCAGGGTGGGCACCACGAACCCCTCGTCGATCCTGGCCCGGGTGCTGCGTCTGCCCCGGATCAGATCCCCGAAGCGCTGCACCATGACGCCGCCGCCCAGCATATTGGAGAGCCTGGCGATGCTCTCCCCGTAGCCGTTGCTGTCCTTGAAGGGCTCCGAGAAATGCTTGGACACCAGAAGGGCAAAATTGGTATTTGCCGTCTGCTTCGCCGGGTCCTCATAGCTGTGGCCGTTTACCGTGACGATTCCGTTGGTATTTTCGTTGACCACGCTTCCATAGGGATTCATGCAGAAGGTCCGCACCAGATCCTCAAATTTCTCCGTGCGGTACACGATCTTGCTCTCGTAAAGCTCGCTGGTCAGGTGGGAAAAGATTTCCGCCGGCAGCTCCACCCGCACGCCCAGGTCCACCCGGTTGGATCTGGTGGGGATGGAAAGCTCCCGGCAGATATTTTCCATCCATTTGCTGCCGCTTCTGCCCACGGAGACAATGCACTCCCGGCAGACATCCACCGCGTCCCCTCTGCGCACCTCGTAGCCGCCCTCGCAGGCTTTAATCCCGTCCACATGGTAATGAAAGCGAAATTCCACCTGGTCCTTTAATTTCCGGTAAAGATTTTCCAGCACCACATAATTGATGTCCGTGCCCAGATGACGCACCGAGGCGTCCAGCAGCTTCAGCTTGTTCTGCATACACAGCTTCTTGAACCGGGTGCCGGCGGTGGAGTACATTTTGGTATCCTGGCCGCCGTTCTCCACGTTAATGCGGTCCACATACTCCATAAGCTCCGTGGCCTTTTCCCGCCCGATGTATTCGTAGAGCGTGCCGCCGAAATCGTTGGTGATGTTGTATTTCCCATCGAAAAAAGCCCCCGCTCCGCCGAAACCGCTCATGATGGCGCAGGTTTTACACTTGATACAGCTTTTTATTTTCTTCCCGTCGATGGGACATTTGCGCTCCGCCAGAGGCGCGCCCGCCTCAAAGACCGCCACCTTCAGGCGCGGAGCAAGCCGCATCAGCTCGTAGGCGGCGAAAATGCCGCCGGGCCCGGCGCCTACTATAATGACATCATATTGACTCATGGGATATCGGTTCCTTTCGTGATTTTTTCTGCCTATAGTATAGCACATCAATGCGGAAAATAAAACACTTTCCCGGCCACGCTAATGATTTTGCCGTGCAATCGTTGCTGTTTACGGGGTGGGGAAATTGGCAACTAATAACGGTTTTGTCGGGAGGACGCCCTGGACAGCAAAAAAAGCACTGCCGCCGCGGAAACAGATCGTCCCGCAGCGGCAGTGCTTCTATTTGCTTCCAGATCACTGGCAAAACCGTATTTCTTACTTCCAGATCATTGCCAAATCCGCATTTCTTGCTTCCAGATCACTGGCATGGCCGTATTTCTTGCTTCCAGATCACTGACATGGCCGCCTTAGGCCACGCCCTGAGCCAGCATGGCGTTGGCCACCTTCTCAAAGCCGGCGATGTTGGCGCCTGCCACATAGTCGCCCTCCTTGCCGTAGCGCTTTGCGGCGTCGTCCAGGTTGTGGAAAATGTTCACCATAATGCTCTGCAGCTTGCTGTCCACTTCCTCGAAGGTCCAGCTTAAGCGCTCGCTGTTCTGGGACATCTCCAGAGCGGAGGTTGCCACGCCGCCCGCGTTGGCAGCTTTGCCGGGGGCAAAGAGCACGCCGTTCTTCTGCAGATACTCGGTGGCTTCCATGGTGGTGGGCATGTTGGCTCCCTCAGCCACCGCGATACAGCCGTTTGATACCAGCGTCTTGGCGTCCTCCAGATGCAGCTCGTTCTGGGTTGCGCAGGGAAGAGCCACATCACATTTTACGGTCCAGACGCCCCGGCCCTCGTGATACTCGGAATTGGGACGGTAGTTCTTGTACTCGGTGAGGCGGGCACGCTTTACCTCCTTGATCTCCTTTAAGGCCGCAAGGTCGATGCCTTCGGGATCGTACACCCATCCGGTGGAATCGGAGCAGGTCACAACCTTGGCGCCCATCTGCTGCGCCTTCTCGATGGCGTAGATGGCCACATTTCCGGCGCCGGACACCACAACGGTCTTGCCTGCAATGTCATGGCCGTTGCACTTCAGCATTTCCCTGGTCAGATACAGAAGGCCGTAGCCTGTGGCCTCGGTACGCACCAGGGAACCGCCGTAGGTTAAGCCCTTTCCGGTGAGCACGCCCTCGTAAAGGCCTTTGATCCGCTTGTACTGTCCGAACATGTAGCCGATCTCTCTGGCTCCGGTTCCGATGTCGCCGGCGGGTACGTCCGTGTCGGCGCCGATGTATTTGCAGAGCTCCGGCATGAAGCTCTGGCAGAAAGCCATAACCTCACGATCTGATTTCCCCTTGGGATCGAAATCAGAACCGCCCTTGCCGCCGCCGATGGGAAGCCCGGTCAGGGAATTCTTGAAAATCTGCTCAAAGCCCAGGAACTTGATAATACCCAGGTTTACGGAAGGATGCAGGCGCAGGCCCCCTTTGTAAGGTCCAATGCTGTTATTGAACTGTACCCGGTAGCCGGTGTTCACCTGCACCTGGCCCTTGTCGTCCACCCAGGGTACCCGGAACTTAAACTGCCGGTCCGGCTCCACCAGACGCTCTAAGAGAGCTTCTTTCCGGTATCTCTCCTCATTGGCTTCGATCACCGGGCGCAAGGACTCCAGCACTTCCTTCACGGCCTGATGAAATTCAGGCTCTGCGGGGTTCTTGGCCACTACTTTTTCCAGTACTTCATCAACGTAGCTCATCTTACTTGTCTCCTTTTTGAAATTAATTTTTTCATCGGTTCTATCTTAATACAAAATGAAGGATTTGTAAATGATTTTTTCTTTATTTCTGCATTTTTATGCAAGTGAGCTGTGAAAAAGAGCGGTTTTTGCAACTTTGTGTCTGTGAAAATTCATTTTGG
>CALWDR010000217.1 GCA_944376745.1 uncultured Lachnospiraceae bacterium | reverse complement strand
CGATAGATCAGGTTTGCTGCCTCCATGCGATCAAGCATACTGGTCAGCGTAGTTGTGGCAAGACCTGTCTCCTTCGACAGTTCGCTGATGGGAACGCCATTCTTCTGCCAGAGGATATATAGAATCCTGCCCTGAGAACCGTTAAAAGCATCAATGTTTTTTTCACTCAATATACGTTCAAACACCCGTCCACCGACCTGCTTGATCCGGGTTATTAAAAATCCGCCTTGCGTTTTCATATTACCACCTCAAATTGAGAGGCGGCCATCCCCACCAGACAGCCGCCTCGTCCTTTCTTATTCCTGCTGTGCTGCCGCAAATTCAGCGTAACCCTTCCAGCCAAAGACGGCGTTCACGTCTTCATCGCCGTAAACATCCTTAACATCGCAGAGATGGACAACATGATCGTCCGCATCCATTGTCTGGGCAACCGCCGCATGAATGAGCAGCTTGCAGGGAACAGGCGCCTTGATGTTTGTGCCCTCAACCTCCTGCATTGTCAGACCGACCTTAGCAACCTTGTCCGTATCACGTCCGGAGCAGGTGCCGCAGCCAATCAGAGCACCGGCCAGTTCAACTCCGGGAATGGCGAGAACAACTTCTTGCTTCTCAGCCAGCAGTTCCAAACTATATGCCCCTTTGTTCAGGGAGAACATAATCTTTCCGGGATCGGTGGAAGCGAAAGCCCAGAATGCCAGAGTCGCAAGATTGGTGCTGCCATCCGGTTTCTCGGTACAGATCAGAGCCATGGAATTAGGGGAAGTGTAAACAGGCGCATTGCCGATATTGATTTTGTTCATTGTGAATCCTCCTTAGTTGATTTTATTTAAGATTATACTATATAGAAATATCCCTTGTCAATATATTTTAGCTATTTCAAAAAAAGTTTGCTTTGATTAGCTGTAAGAGGAGAGTGCTTTTCGTACAAAAAAAGGAAAGATTTCCGCAGTCGCTTCACGTTCATTTTCGTCAATCGCTATGTAGTATTTTTGATTTCGCATATCCATTTACATCCTTCACCTACATTATAGCCAGAAAGTTTATAAATGACGAATGTGCGATTTCATTTTTGAGCATAAAGAAAGACAGCGTAGAAAACATTTCTGTTTTCTACGCTGTCTTTCGCCTTTGCAACGCCTATAAGCTGTATTCAATGTTATTTTCAAATTACTGCCTTATGTGGCGTTAGCATTTGGGCAGCCCCTCTTTTCGTTCAGGGCCCGCCAAAGGCGGGCCCCGTCAGATACCGGTACCGGAATTAGCAGCCGCAGCCACCGAATAATCCGTTGTTGCCGTTGCCGCAGAACAGCAGAAGGATGATGATGAGAATATCACATCCGCAGCCGTTGTTGTTGCCGCCGCCCAGGATACCGTTGTTGCCGTTGCCGCAGCAGCAGAGCAGCAGGATGATCCAGATAATGGAATTGCAGCCATTGTTGTTGGAGTCGCATCCACATCCACAGTTTGTAGCAGCTAAATCACTCATTTTAAATCCTCCAAAGATTTGATTACAGTTTACTATATGGGGAATGCTTTTCCCAGGTGTCGGAAAAATTAAAAAATTTTTTTCTTGCATATTTAGAAAGAAGTGCTATTATAATATGGAGCTAAAAAATACCTTTGGTTTATGCAGTAAGGAGAGCCATATGAATGAGGTAATCACAAAGTTGTATGATATTGAAGAGCAGGCCGGCACGATCTTAAAGAACGCCCAGCTTCATAAGGAACAGCTTCAGCAGCAGATGCAGGAGGATAAAAAAAGCCTTGAGAAGGAGCTGGAGGCAGGCCTTCAAAATCGTCTGGCCGACGCCAGAAAGCAGATGGACGAAAAGGCCCGGGAGCAGATCGAAGACATCAAGGTGCAGTACGCGCGGCAGATCGCCAAGCTTGATGAGACCTACGACGGCAGTCTTGACGCGCTGGCGGAGGAAATTTTTGAAAGGATAACGAAGGTGTAAGCCATGGCAGGAAATGTAATGCGCTACAGCGGTCTCATTACCAAGACCCGGGCCATGAGCGGGCGCCTTTTGCCGAAGGAGGCCATCAGTCAGCTCACGGAGCTTCACACGGTGGGCGAGGCCATCAATTATCTGCGGTCAACGGAAGGATACGGAAGCGTGTTCGGGGGCCAGGATGAGGGCTGGCACCGGGGACAGGCGGAGGAAGTGCTCGTCCGCGCCCTCTATGAGGATTTCGAGGGACTGTACCGGTTTTCCGACGCCAGGCAGCGGCTGGCCTTCCAGTATGTGTTTTACCGTTATGAGACCGATGTGCTGAAGCAGTTTTTGAAAATGATCTTTACCGGCCAGATGCAGAGAAAGGAACAGTATGTGGACCCGTTTTTCTGCCGGCATGTCCGGTTTCCCGTGGAGCAGGTGGGCAAGGCCGCGACCCTGACGGAATTTGAGCAGGCGCTGGCGGGAACGCCCTATGAGAAGGTTTTTCTGAAGCTGGAGCACTTTGACCATCCGGGCTACGGTGAGTACGCCACGGAGCTGGAAAATTACTATTACACCCAGGCTTATAAGGAGATCAGCCGGATGCCCAGGGGGAATCTCAAAAATATCCTCCAATGTATCTACGGGACCCAGATCGACTGGCTGAATCTCATGTGGATCTACCGCTCCCGGCGGTATTACAGCCAGACCCGGGCGGAGCTTTACGCCATGCTGATCCCCTTCCGGTACCGGCTGAAGAAGGAGGAGATCGAGGCCATGCTGGACGCCCCCGGCCTTGTGGAGCTCAACCGGATCCTGGAGAAGACGGCGTACTTTAAGGGGCGGGAGGCTTTTGTGAAGATGGAGGACGAGATCTCCTATCAGCAGGTGATCGAGACCATGTACCGCCAGG
Source organism: uncultured Lachnospiraceae bacterium (assembly GCA_944376745.1). Lineage (GTDB taxonomy): Bacteria > Bacillota > Clostridia > Lachnospirales > Lachnospiraceae > 14-2. The sequence goes on along the minus strand of CALWDR010000217.1, from coordinate 19,385 downwards.
TGAGCCAGAAGTATCCCATGTCCATAGCGCCTGTGCTGCGGTATCTGTTCCTGAAGGAGCAGGAGATCGAGCGGCTCACCACCATCATTGAGGGAATCCGCTATCAGATCCCGCCCAAAGAGATTCAGGACTATATATTAATTACTATTTAGAAACACGGAGGTTGAAACGTGGTTGAAAAAATGAAATTACTGCACATTACCGGGCCAAAGTACGACATTGACCGGGTGATGAAGGTATATCTGGACAAATATGACATTCATTTTGAAAATGCGATGACCAGTCTGGGAAACCTTTCCAATGTCCGGCCTTTTATCGAGACCAACATGTACAAGGAGGTCTTCCAGAACGGGACGGAGCTCGTAAAGTATCTGGAACCCTGGGAGGGAGAGCCTTTGGACGACCTTACGCCGGATCAGGCCCAGGAGATCATCAAGGACGCTTTCGAGCATACTGGCAAGATCCTGGAACGCCAGCAGGAGCTTAAGAAGCGCAACGAGGAGCTGGAAAAATTCATGCAGGAGATCTACAACTTCCGCGGCCTGGATTTTGAATTTAAGAAGCTTTTGGAATTTCGCTTTATCAAGTTCCGGCTGGGACGGATCCCCATTGACTATTACCACAAGCTGGACCGCTACATACAGGAGACGGTATACACCCTCTTTTATGAGTGCTACAGCGATGAAAACTATGTGTGGGGCATTTATTTCGTCCCTTATGTTTACACGGCGGAGATCGACGCGCTGTATCTGTCCTTCCACTTTGAGCAGCTTTACGTGCCGGCTTCCTTCGAGGGGACGCCCAGGGAGGCTTATGAGAGGGCCCAGCAGGAGATCCTCCAAAATGAGGAGGAGAACAAGGAGCTTTCAAAGAAGCTGTGCGACACCCTCACCGAGAACCGCAGGGATATCTGGTCCGCCTACCGGTCCCTGGAAAATTATTGCAGGAACTTTGACATCCGCAAGCTGGCGGCCTGCACCAGACCCAAGAACAAGGGCGAGTATTATATTCTCTACGGCTGGATGTCCAAGGCGGACACCAAGGCCTTGAAGAAGGAGATCGCGGAGGACGAAAATGTCCACTGCATCGAGGAGGATATGGACGAGAGCGTGAGCACGGGACCGCCCACCAAGCTTCGGAACCCCAAGATCTTAAAGCCCTTTGAAATGTTTGTGGAGATGTACGGGCTTCCGGCCTACAACGAGATGGACCCCACCCTCTTCGTGGCCATCACCTACACCCTGATGTTCGGCATCATGTTCGGGGATGTGGGACAGGGACTGGTGCTGGTGGTGGGCGGCTTCCTTCTGTACCGCTTAAAGGGAATGCGGCTTGCGGGCATCATCTCGGTGGCCGGTATCTGGTCCACGGTGTTCGGATTCCTCTACGGCAGCCTCTTCGGATTCGAGGATGTCCTGCCGGCGCTGTGGATGCGGCCCATGGACAATATCATGGGGACGCTGATGATGGCCATCGCCTTCGGCGGCGTGTTGATCCTCATCGCCATGGTGTTAAATATCATCAATTCCGTCCGGGCCAAAGACATCGGGAACCTGCTCTTTAGCCAGAGCGGGATCGCGGGACTGATCTGCTACGGGACAGCGGCGGCGTGCATCGCCCTGTACGCCACGGGACATCCCCTGCCCGCCACGATCATCATCGGCGTGGCGGTGGGCATCCCCCTTCTGGCGATCTTTTTGAAGGAGCCCTTAAGCCGCCTGATCGAGCGGCAGAGTCCCGTCCTTCCCAAGGGCAAGGTAATGTACTTTGTAGAAGCCCTGGTAGAGCTTTTTGACGTGGTGTTAAGCTACGCCACCAACACCATCTCCTTCGTCCGTGTGGGCGCCTTCGCCTTAAGCCATGCCGGCATGATGGGCGTGGTGCTGACCCTGGCGGGCATGGAGCAGGGAAGCCCCAACTGGATCGTGGTGGTCCTTGGAAATATCGTAGTGACCGCCCTGGAGGGCCTGGTGGTAGGGATCCAGGTGCTGCGTCTTGAGTATTATGAGATGTTTTCCCGGTTCTACAAGGGAAGCGGAAAGCCCTTTGTGGCCTTCCACAAAAAAGACAGCAAAAAATAACAAAGACAAATCAAAAGGAAAAATAGGAGGACTGGTTTCATGATAACCAAAATTATTTTAGTAGCGATCTTAATCTGCAGCATTATCGTTCCCTTCGGGGTATTTCTGTTCGGCAAGAAGAAGCAGGGCGGCTTCAAGGCGGCTCTGGGCTTTAACGCCTTTTTCTTCTTCGGAACCCTGGTGGTGGCCGACATTTTACTGTTCAGCGGCAACGTGCAGGCGGCTTCCGACACGGCTGCCACAGCGGCGGCGGCTTCCGCGGAAGGATGGCGCTATCTGGCGGCGGCTCTGTCCACCGGTTTATCCTGTATCGGCGCGGGTATCGCCGTGGCCAGCGCGGCCAGCGCGGCTCTGGGCGCTCTGAGCGAGGATTCCAGCATCATGGGTAAAGCCCTGATCTTCGTGGCTCTGGCAGAGTCCATCGCCCTGTACGGGTTGTTGATCTCCTTCTCCATCTTAGGGTAGGGGGAACTCCCATGAAAATGTTTTTGATCAGTGACAATAAGGATACCTACACGGGGATGCGTCTCTCCGGCGTGGAGGGCGTCGTGGTCCATGAGCGGGCCGAGGTGGAGGAGGCCGTAAGCCGGGTGCTGGCGGACAAGGAGATTGGAATTGTTCTGGTCACGGAGCTTTTGGGACAGAAGTTCTCCGATATTTTCGGGGACATCAAGCTGAACCGCAGGCTGCCTCTTCTGGTGGAGATACCGGACCGCCACGGGACCGGGCGCAAGGAGAATTTTATCACAGACTATGTAAGCGAAGCAATCGGCTTAAAGCTATAGGAAGGAATTGCAATGGAACTGACAAAGAAGCTGAACATGTTTTACGCGTCGGCCATCGAGGTGGCCAACAAGCAGAGCAGCGAGGACCTGAAGGAATTTACCCTGTCCATGGATAAGATGATGGAGGAATTCCGCAAAAATAAAATCGACGAGCTGGAGTCCAGATACCGGGTGGAGGAGGAAAAGCTGAAGCGGGAGGAGAACCGGCAGATCTCTCAGGCGGTGACGGAGCTGAAGCGGAGCTTAAGCCTGCACCAGCAGGAGAAGAAGAAGGCGCTGTTTGCGGCGGTGAAGGAGAAGCTTGCCCATTTCCGGGAGAGCGAAGACTACGAGGCCTATCTGGTTGCGAAGATCCGGATGGCTAAGAAATTCGCCAGACAGGAAGCGCTCATCCTCTATCTGGACCCTGCCGACGCGGCCAAAAAGGAGCGCTTAGAGCAGGAGACCGGCTGTGAGCTGACGGTCTGCGAGACCTCCTTCGGCGGCGGGATCCGGGCGGAGGTGCACTCTAAGAATGTCCTGATAGACGAATCCTTAGAGACCAAGCTCCGTCAGGAATGGGACGCTTACGCTTTTTAAGGAATCATGAGAGGAGATTTCGTTCATGAATGTAACAGGTAACATATATGGAATAAACGGCCCCATCGTCACCATCCTGGGAAATCCGGGTTTTAAGATGGCCGAGATGGTGTACGTGGGCAAAAACCGCCTGGTGGGCGAGGTCATCGGCCTTCGGAAGGACAGGACTGTCATCCAGGTCTTTGAGGAGACCACGGGCTTAAAGCCGGGAGAGCTGGTGGAGGGCGAGGGAAAGGCCTTAAGCGTCACCCTGGCGCCGGGAATCCTCACCAATATCTTCGACGGGATCGAGCGCCCCTTAAAGGCCGTGGCCGAAGTGGGCGGCGCATTTATCCCCAAGGGCGTCAATGTGGATTCCCTGGATCAGGAGCGGCTCTGGGATACCACCCTCTGCGTGGCAGAGGGGGACCGGGTATATCCGGGCACGGTGATCGCCAAGGTGCCGGAGACCCAGGCCATCACCCACAAGGTGATGGTGCCCCCGGACCTGCACGGCGTTGTGACCCGCGTGGTGCCGGATGGAAAATATACCATCCAGGACACCCTTGTGGTGTTAAAGGAGGATGACGGGAGAGAGATCCCCCTGACCATGACCCAGCAGTGGCCCATTCGGATTCCACGGCCCGTGAACAAACGGTTTCCGGCGGACCGCCCTCTGGTGACGGGACAGAGAATCTTAGACACCCTTTTCCCCATCGCCAAGGGAGGCACGGCGGCGCTGCCCGGCGGCTTCGGGACCGGCAAGACCATGACCCAGCACCAGCTGGCAAAATGGTGCGACGCGGATATCATCATCTACATCGGCTGCGGGGAGCGGGGCAACGAGATGACCAACGTGCTGGAGGAATTTTCGGAGCTGGTGGACCCCAAGAGCGGGAACCTTCTGATGGACCGGACGGCCCTCATCGCCAACACCTCCAACATGCCGGTGGCGGCCCGTGAGGCCAGCATCTACACGGGGATCACCCTGGCGGAGTATTACCGGGATATGGGGTACCACGTGGCCATCATGGCGGACTCCACCTCCCGGTGGGCCGAGGCTCTAAGAGAGCTGTCCGGACGTCTGGAGGAGATGCCCGCGGAGGAAGGCTTCCCGGCCTATCTGGCTTCCCGGCTGTCCGCCTTCTATGAGCGGGCGGGCTATGTGGAGAATTTAAACGGCAGCGACGGCAGCGTGACCATCATCGGCGCGGTATCCCCTCAGGGCGGCGACTTTTCCGAGCCCGTGACCCAGAACACCAAGCGGTTTGTCCGCTGTTTCCTGGCCCTGGATAAATCTCTGGCCTACGCCAGACACTACCCGGCCATCAACTGGCTGACCAGCTATACCGAATATCTGAACGACCTGGCGCCCTGGTACAATTCCCATGTGGGGCCCAACTTTGTGTACTGCCGGAACCAGCTTTTGAACCTTCTGACCACCGAGAGCCATCTCAATGAGATCGTAAAGCTCATCGGAAGCGACGTTCTGCCCGATGACCAGAAGCTGGTTCTGGAGATCGCCAGGGTGATACGTCTGGGATTTCTGCAGCAGAACGCCTTCCATCCGGAGGATACCTTTGTGCCTATGGAGAAGCAGTTGAAAATGATGGAGACCATCCTCTATCTCTACAACAAGTGCAAGGCGCTCATCGAGATGAATATGCCCATGGCTCTTCTGCGGGAACAGGGAATTTTTGAGAAGATCATTGCCATCAAGTACGAGGTGGGCAACAAGGAGCTTTACAAATTTGACCAGTACCGGGACATGATCGACGAGTTCCACCGGAAGATCATGGAGACCAACGCATAAGGAGGAGCATATGGCAATCGAATATTTAGGCTTAAGCGAGATAAACGGACCCTTGATTGCGGTGGAGGGCGTACAGGACGGCTTCTACGAGGAAATGGTAGAATTTACCGTGGGCGGCAATAAGAAGAAGCTGGGCAGGATCGTGGAGATCAACGAGGACAAGGCGGTGATCCAGGTCTTTGAGAGCACCGACGAGATGTCCTTAAACAACACCCATACCCGCCTGACGGGGCACCCCATGGAGATCGGTCTCTCCGAGGAGATCCTGGGGCGGACCTTCAACGGCCTGGGCGAGCCCATCGACGGCCTGGGCAAGATCACCCCGGAGTGTATGCGGGACGTCAACGGCCTGCCCTTAAACCCCTGCATGCGGGAGTATCCCAGAAACTATATCCGCACGGGAATTTCCGCCATCGACGGTCTGACCACCCTGATCCGGGGACAGAAGCTGCCGATCTTTTCGGGGAACGGCCTTCCCCATGACCAGCTTGCGGCTCAGATCGTGGAGCAGGCTTCCCTGGGAGAGGATTCCGGGGAGGAATTTGCGGTGGTGTTCGCGGCCATGGGGGTCAAATACGACGTGGCGGAATTTTTCCGCAGGACCTTTGAGGAGAGCGGGGCCAGCTCCCACGTGACCATGTTCCTGAACCTGAGCAACGACCCGGTGGTGGAGCGTCTCATCACCCCCAAGGTGGCGCTGACAGCCGCCGAATACCTGGCCTTTGAGAAAAATATGCATATCCTGGTGATCTTAACGGATATGACCTCCTTCGCGGAGGCCATGCGTGAGGTATCCTCCTTGAAGGGCGAGATCCCCAGCCGAAAGGGATATCCGGGGTATCTCTACAGTGAGCTGGCGGCCCTCTACGAGCGGGCCGGCATTGTGAAGGGTTCCAGGGGCTCCGTGACCCAGATCCCCATCCTCACCATGCCAAACGACGACATCACCCATCCCATCCCCGACCTGACGGGCTACATCACGGAGGGGCAGATCGTGCTGGAGCGCTCCCTGCATCAGAAGAACATCTATCCCCCCATCAACGTGCTGCCCAGCCTGTCCCGTCTTATGAAGGACGGCATCGGCGCCCAGTTTACCAGGGAGGACCATCAGGATGTGGCAAACCAGCTCTTTTCCTCCTACGCCCGGGTGGGCGAGGCCAGGGACCTGACCAGCGTCATCGGCGAGTATGAGTTGTCCGAGGTAGATAAGAAATACTTAAAGTTCGGTACGGCCTTCGAGCAGGAATTTGTGGGCCAGGCGCCGGGGGAGAACCGCACCATCGAGGAGACCCTGGATATCGGGTGGCGGTTGCTTCATATTCTGCCCAGAGAGGAACTGGACCGGATCGATACGAAGATTCTGGATAAGTATTATCAGTAACCCGGCCACCGGGGAACACGGCCCAGGCGGAACAAAAGCGCACAGACGAGCAGGACTTTTGTTTCGCCTGGGCCGCCGCTTTACAGGGCTGTACCGAAATGAAATGTTTTGTTATCGTTTTGTTATCAGTTTTAGCTGTGGTTCAGCGCTTGTCTTACCTATGATGGTATGGTATACTAAAAAATAGGAGTTTGCAAAGCGGCAAAGAAGGAGCGTGCGGACATGAGTAAATTTTTTAACGTAAGCGCAGGGTGTCAGCCGGACATCCATTATATGGTGGATTTAACGGAGCGGTTAAAGAAAATTAAGGTCATGGTAGACGCCGGGCAGTATTTTACGATCAACCGTGCCAGACAGTATGGAAAAACCACGCTGCTTCAGGCCTTGGGAGAGTTTTTGAAAAATGATTATGTAGTGGTAAGTCTGGATTTTCAGATGATGAGCTATGCCAAGTTTCAGACAGAAAATACGTTTGCTTTGGCCTTTGCTGATGCTTTTGTATTGGAATTGGAAGATTCAGATGAGGTATTTTCTAAGGAACTAGAGCGGGCGTTGGAAGAACTGAGTATTGTAATAGAAGAAAAGCGTGAGAACTTTGAATTGCCAGAACTTTTTGAAGATTTAATTAAAATATGTCGGTTTTCCAGCAAAAACATTGTCCTCATCATTGATGAGGTAGACAGTGCCACCAACAATCAGGTATTTCTGGATTTCCTGGCACAGCTTCGAGGGTATTACATCCGGCGCCGGAAAACGCCAACCTTTCAATCCGTAATTCTGGCTGGCGTGTATGATGTGAAAAATTTAAAACGGAAGTTTGTAGCAGATGATGAGCATAAAGTAAACAGTCCGTGGAATATTGCGGCGGATTTTCTTGTGGACATGAGTTTTTCCGTAGAGGACATTGCCGGGATGTTGTCTGAATACGAAAACGATTATAAGACTGGGATGGATATTGTGGGGATAGCAGGCTTGATTTATGATTATACCTCCGGCTACCCGTTTTTAGTATCTCGTATTTGCAAACTGATTGATGAACGGATAGCGGGAAGCGAAGCATTTCCAAGCAAAAAAGCGGCATGGACAAGAAATGGTGTATTGAAGGCCGTGCAAATGCTATTGAATGAGAAAAATACACTTTTTGAATCCTTAACAGGGAAATTAAACGAGTACCCGGAGTTAAAACGCATGTTGTTCTCCTTGTTGTTTCAGGGAAAAAGTATTATTTACAATCCGGATGATGAGACGATGGATATGGCATTTATGTTCGGTTTTGTGAAACTTGCGGAGGATGGAACGGTGGTAGTGGCAAACCGGATTTTCGAGACGCGTCTTTACAACCTGTTTTTGACCACCGCCGAGGCACAGGAAAGTGATATCTATAGAGATGCAACCCAAAACAGGAATCAGTTTATCCAAGATGGCCGCCTGAATATGACCCTTGTCTTGGAAAAGTTTGTGGCTCATTTTGATGAATTGTACGGCGACAGAGGAGCGGAATTTCTGGAGGAGGACGGACGGAGGTATTTCCTTCTGTATCTCAGGCCGATTATCAACGGCGTGGGAAATTATTACATTGAGGCCCGCACCCGGAATATGGAACGCACGGATGTGATTGTGGATTACCTGGGACAGCAGTTTGTGATCGAACTGAAAATCTGGCGGGGAAACGAGTATCACACTAGGGGCGAGGCCCAGTTGTTGGCATACCTTGATTATTATCATTTAAAAAAGGGATATATGTTAAGCTTTAACTTTAATAAAAAGAAACAGATTGGAGTCAAAGAGCTTCATCTGGGCAATAAAGTTTTGGTGGAGGCTGTTGTTTAAATACCAGTGAGAGGGGAAAACCAGCAATATGAAACTGAAAAATGTTCTGATCATCGTTCACGATATGGAAAGATCGAAAAAATATTACAAAGAGCTTTTTGGACTTGATGTCATATTGGATAATGACGGAACTGTGATACTGACGGAAGGGCTGGTGCTTCAGGAGGCAGGGCTTTGGGAAAAAGCGATTGACCGGGAGATTATTCCAAGGAATCATGCCGCCGAACTTTATTTTGAGGAGGCGGACATGGAAGGGTTTTTGCGGAAGCTGGACAGCTGCGAGGAGACGGTACAGTACGTCAACCGTCCGGCGGAACAATCCTGTGGGCGGAAGATGGTTCGCTTCTATGACCCGGATGGGAATCTTATTGAGGTGGCAACGCCTGTGTGATTATCTTTTCGTTCCCGATAAATCTGATTACGGAGGCGTTGCCAAACGTATTATTGCGCTTGCGGAAGGTATCAAAAGGCGGCGCTATTTTTCTCTACCTTGTTTTTGATACGGCGGCCACGGCCCTGGGACTGGCTGTTGTGGATTATTTTATGGAGAGCGTTTCCGCAACGGAGATTTCCATACTTGTGGTTTCCTTTCTTTTGTCGTTGATGGATGTGAAGGATATTGGCGGAAAGGGAGAGAAGGGCGAGGGAGAAAAGCGATAAATGGAGAGGCATAAAGAAAAAAGCAGTACAAAAATAAATAGCATTATGATATAATTCTATAGTAAACGCCAAATAAATTTGCCGTTTACTATAGCCCTCCGGGGGATGCGCACGATTTTTGTAAGGAAAATTCTGCGTTTACACGCAGCAAAAATCGGCGCAGGAAACGTCATAAAGAAAACATTTATGACGTTTCCTATATATTGACAGGGACAGCAAATCCTTTCCTGTTATAACGCGTTAGATAAGGCATATGGCAAGAGCAGACTCATGCCCAACATGGGCAAGAAGATGAAGACAACGGACAGAAGTCCGCTGATAGCGGCCCTAGAGCAGGGAGACTGCCAGATGGCGGAGAATTTTATTTCCGCCCAGCTTGCAGATACCATCAGCTATTTTGACTATAAGGAGAGCTATTATCACGGCTTTCTGTCGGGACTTCTCACCGGCGTGCCGGGATATCAGACCCAGTCCAACCGGGAGAGCGGAACCGGGCGGCCGGACCTTATCCTAAAGGAGCGCAAATTCATGGGCAGGGCCATAATTCTGGAACTGAAGGTGACGGAGCGCATTGATAGAATGGAAGAAAGCTGTAAGGAGGCTCTGGCCCAGATAGAGGAGCAGAACTATGAGGCGGAATTGGTAGCGGAAGGCTGCCGGCCCATCTTAAAATACGGCGTATGCTTTTTTAAAAAGGGCTGCAAGCTATTGAAAGGAGTAAACGAAAATGGACCCAAATACATTTCCAACCAAAGGTAACTTAATACGGGCCAAAAACTCCCTGGCCTTATCCCGCCAGGGCTATGACCTTATGGACAAGAAACGAAACATTCTGATCCGGGAGCTGATGGACTTGATCGACCAGGCCACCGACATTCAATCGGAGATTGACAAGACCTTTACGGCAGCCTACCGGTCCCTGCAAAAGGCCAATATCCAGATGGGAATCAATGAGGTGGAAGCCATCAGCGAGACCATTCCGGTGGAGGAGTCCATCCAGATCAAGCGACGCAGCGTCATGGGGACTGAGATTCCTTATGTGGAATATGAAAAAGGCGACTTAAAGCCCCCCTATGAGTTTTACGGCACCAAAATGTCCTTAGACGAGGCCAAGGCCCAGTTTGACCGCGTCAAGGAGCTGACCATCCGGCTAGCCCAGATTGAAAATTCCGCCTACCGGCTGGCTTACAACATCAAGAAAACCCAAAAGCGTGCCAACGCTTTATCCAATATTACCATTCCAAGATTTGAACATCTCACCAAGGATATTCAAAATGCTCTTGAGGAAAAAGAGCGGGAAGAATTTACCAGACTGAAAGTGATAAAACGCATGCAGGCGTCTTAAAGCGGCAGGAACGAGACGTCTCACAGACAGACTGCGGCGAGGAAGGAGCACCAATGAGCGACTACGAAAAAGCACTTAGGATTGTAATGGAAGTGAAAAAGGCCGTTTTTGGAAAGGATGAATGTATCGTCAAAAGCGTGGCAGCCATCCTGGCCGGAGGCCATATCCTTTTGACTGATATTCCCGGGGTGGGGAAAACCACCCTGGCTGTTGCGCTGGCCAGGGCCATGTCCCTGACAACCAACCGTGTACAGTTTACGCCGGATGTACTGCCGTCGGACCTTCTGGGGTTTTCCATATACCGCAAAGAAACGGGAACTTTCGAGTATCAGCCTGGCAGCGTGCTGTGCAATCTGTTTCTGGCCGACGAAATCAACCGTACCTCACCAAAGACCCAGTCGGCACTTCTGGAGGTCATGGAGGAGGGACAGGTGACGGTGGCGGGCGTAACGAGACCGGTGCCGAAGCCCTTTATGGTCATTGCCACCCAGAATCCCTTTGGAAGCGCCGGAACCCAGATGCTGCCGGAATCCCAGCTGGACCGGTTCATCATCAGCATGAGCCTGGGTTATCCGGATATGGAGGACGAGCTGGCCATTTTGCGTGGGGAGCACAAACAGCAGGAAGTGGAAGCGGTGGTAACCGCCCAGGAGCTTTTGGCGTTACAGAAGCAGGTGGAAGATATTTTCGTCCATGAAGATCTGTATGATTATATGGGACGATTGGTGGCCCGCACCAGAAATCATCCCTATATCGAACTGGGAGTCAGTCCCCGTGGCACCATCTGTCTCATGCGTATGGCGAAAGCCCTGGCTTTTTTGCGGCAGAGGACCTTCGTAGTGCCTGAGGATGTGATCGACATGGCGGTCCCGGTGATGGAGCACCGGATTCAGCTTGGCAGCAAGGCCAGGATCAACCAGGTGACGGTACCGAAGCTGATAGAAGAGATCATCGCAAACGAGAAACGGCCTTCCTTAAAGGGGAATTCGCAATGGAACGATTGATTGCCTACCTGATTCTAGTGGCTGTGACTATCTACACAGCCGTTCTGTACAACAGTGCGCCCATGATGTTTTTTGCAGGGGTGGAGTTCTTTTTTCCGCTGCTTCTTTTTCTGTTGTTATTATTTCAAACCCTGCGGCTTAAGATTCAGCCATCGGACATGGAACGCTTTCTCGACCAGAATGAGGAGCGGGCCATGTCCTTTGCGGTGCAAAACCGGACCGCGTTTCCCATTCGCCGCCTTTCCCTTCGCGTAAAATTTCATAATCTTACCACCGGAGAAACAAAAAAGAAGTGGGTGAGATCCTCTCTTCTGTCGGGAGAGGGAAAGGTATCTTTACCCTATGAACCGCTGGCCCCCGGAATCTGGCAGGTATCCGTAAAAAAATACGGGTGTACGATTTCTGGAAGCTGTGGGCTCTGCCCAAAAGGCGTCCGGCCGGCTGTGAGTTCACACAGCTTCCTGCCTGTCATGATATTTCCATACGGCAGGGGGCGGAGCAGGCAGGAACCTTCTGGGAGAGCCAGGAATACCATCCCCATAAAAGCGGAAATGACAGCTCCTATATCCGGGAGCTTCGGGACTACCGGCCCGGGGACAGCCTGAAAAACATCCACTGGAAGCTTTCGGCCAAAAAAGAAGCCCTGCTGGTGAAGGAATTCGGACTGCCTCTGGGCTGCGATCTGCTTTTTGGGCTGTCCGGGGAAACACTTTCCGGGGAACTTCTGGAGATTGTCTACAGCCTTCTGTGGGGCTGCCGGAGTCTGGAGCGCAGTCTGGTTTTCCTGTGGCAGAGTCCAAAGGAGACCGATCCCTGCTTTGTGCCTATATTTCAAGATGAGGACGTCTATCTTGCCATGGAAATGCTGATGCGGGAAAATCTAACGACCTGGAAAGGGGAGTTGGCGCCGGAGCTTCCTTCCCGGCAGATATGGCTGAAGGATGGTAAGCTTGCCAGGGACGGAGCGCCTGTGGCGGATTTTTCCGGCGAAGATTGGAAGGAACAGTTGTCTGACATGGAGTTGATACTATGAAGAAGCGGAATCTGATTCCCGGTTTTTTAAGTCTTATATTGCTTATGATGGCCTGTTTTCTGTCGTTGAGGGATGGGCTGCTTATGGACTGGTGGAGCCTTGGAAGTCTGGTTTCCGTCAGTATTTTGGTGTCCCTTTTTGTGACGGTCACCTATTATAACCGGGTGACCACAGTGGCAGGGATCCTGACGGGGCTGGCCGCAGAAGGGGTACTGGTACTTTTTTTCCATGAACAGTTATACCTGGAATGGCTGCAGTGCTATCACCATGTGATTCCCATCATCAACAGCTACTACCGCACCGGATTTCCGTATGAGGAAATCGTGCCGGTGGGGGGATGGCTCCTTCTGCTGTGCGCGGGAATCCTTCTTGGTCTGTGGATGGGACCGGGAGTGGCCCGGGGTGGGAAAAAGCGGCTGTTGACCTTGATTCCGGTGGCAGTTTGTTTCCTGAGCGGATTTTTGCTGGGATACGCGCCGGGGATGGGAGCCTTTTTGTGCCTGATTGGCGGACTGGGCATGGGCCTTTGGACGGAGCGGAAGGGGGAAGACCCTGCGGAGCGGAAAAGCCGCCGGCTGGTATTCCTGTGTCTGTGTGCCGCCACAGGAATCACCGCTCTCATTTACCGTCCCATTTCCCGGAATGCGCTGGCACATCACGATGCGTGGAAGGAATGGCAGCTGGCTCAGGAGGACAGAATGCTGGCCTGGATAGACGGAAACAGCTTTTTGACAGATCTGTTCTGGAGTTTTGGAGGCTATTCCCAATATGCCAGACTGTCCAATCAGCCGCCGGGCCTTGGGGACCGGGAGATTCTCACGGTCACCATGGATCAGAGGCCGGACGAGCCGATTTATATTAAAAATTTTACCGGAGCTTATTATGATAACGGCGTCTGGTATCCGGCTTCGGAGCAAGAATTTGACGATCTGGCCCAGGAGCAGGGGATTCGTCCCGAGGAGTATGGCGCCTTTGTGCAGACTATGAGTCATTACGGCAACCAAAGCCAGCCTATGACCATTGAGATTTTAAGAAAAACAGGAAACACTACTCCTATGCCCTACGGCAGCGGTCTGCCGGAGGGGGCGGAAATTGTCGGGGACAGCGGAATCCGTTTGCCGGATGAGAGGATTTATCAATTTGATTGGCATCCGGATCGATACATTTATAATGCGCTTATCAGTTCCTTCTGGCCAGGCAGCGATTTCAGTGATACAGAATGGGAGATGTATGACACCTATCAAAATTACGCCGGCCGGCAGTACACCACCCTTCCGGAAAACCAGCTGTTCCGACTTCGGGAAAACCTTGAGGAAGCGCAATATATTCTCTCCGGCGATATTTTAAGCTACAGCTTTGATCTGGAGCCGGTGTCGGAGGGGCAGGATATTATAGAGTACTTTATTTTTGAGCAGCAGAAGGGCTACTGCATGCACTTTGCCTCCGCGTACACGCTGGCATACCGGATGATGGGACAGCCGGCCCGGTATGCCAGCGGGTATCTGGTGCTGCCAAGGGATTTTGAGCAAAATGAGGACGGAACCTATACGGCTGTGGTGCGGGAGGAACGGGCCCATGCCTGGACGGAGGTTTTCATGGGGTCCTATGGATGGAATTATCTGGAAGTAACTCCACCCAGCTATTATTATGCGCTTCTGGAGCAGGGGGACCAGGAATCTGTATCGGATATTGTGGAATCCATTCAGCCGGAGGAGCCGGAAAGCCCGGTAGAACCGGATATCCCGGAGGAGCCGGAGGAACAGGAGCTGGAGCCGTTGCCCCAACCGGAGGAGCCGGAGGAGACTTTGGAGGAAACGCCCCAGGAGCCGGAGGGCGGAAGCGGCCCGGGAACAGGAGATGGCGGCCTGTCTGCAAGAGTATGGCCAATCCTCTCCGCGATTCTGTATCCGGTTTTCATCCTTACGGCACTGTGGCTGATGATTCTGCTTCGGATAAAGCTTTTGCACCGGCGGCGGGAAAGAAGCTTCCGAGACCCGGACAGCCGTAAGGCCGCCAGGGCTCTGTTCCGGGAGACCTTACGGCTGCTCCGGCTGTCGGGGATCGTCTTTCATGGCACGGAGAATGAGGAAGCCTTTGCCCGGGAGGTGGAGGAGGCGGTTCCTTACTTTGCCCAGGATGAGTTTGTAAAATTTATCGGAATTGTCCGGGCCGCCAGATATGGCCGGGAGCCTCTGGCAGAGGGAGAAATACAGTATCTGCGGATGATTTACCGCAAAGCCAGGCAGCAGGAGATGGGCCGGGGAAAGTGGTACCGGAAGCTGTATGTCCGGTATGTGTTGGCGCTGTAAGAAAATAATATTTGACAATAAGAAACGATGTTTGCGCAATGAAAGCCGTATTCTAAAATGTGTGCGAATAACAAACAATTGACTTTAAAAAAACTGTAAACACATGGATTATTACAAAAACAAAGAATGTATATTGACAAAAAAGCCAAAGTGCTGTACAATTAGTATATAATTTAGTATATAATAATGAAGTGGGGGAAAAAGAGATGATTTATAATAGCGGTTGCCCATATGCTTATGATAATCTTGATTTTATTCTCCATTTCCATATGCGGTTATGGCGGAGAAGGCTAAGAATTATTTAAATAAGCGTATGGGCCCAGAAATATCGGGTTCATACGCTTATTTTCATATGGGAGCAGACAGGTGAACTTGTGGAAAATATACGAGGAGGAATAAACCTATGAGGTGTATGATAAAAAAGATACTATCCTGTGTACTTATGGTTGCGATGCTTATGCCAATGATGGCTGCGGCCTCTTCCGCTGATGGGGCAAGCCAGGATATGAAGGTGAGCGAGGAACTGATGGATAAGCTGGGTGTATCCCAAAATGAATTAAAATCAGGGGATTACCAGCTTTCTGACAATAAAATATCCTGTATCATCTGGATTGAAGATATTGATATGGAAGTGCCGGTAAAAGCAGGGATAGAAGCTGCGGAACGCACAAAGCCGGTAAGTCTGCGGAACATGACGCGGCCAAACGAGGCAGCTGCCTATGAAGTGATGAATATAAACGGATATAAGTTGGTAGACGTCAATCTGGAGGATTCAGCGGATGATACCTATGTGCAGGCTTACATAGCCACAGAGCGTTCCGTGGCCGCAAATATGTATTCCCAGAAAAATGCTTCTTTCGTGGAAGACTGTTTGGAAGAACAGGATACGGCAGTGAACTATGTGAGCAATTATTCGCCGTGTGTTTTTGCTGATTTAAGCATAGATGAGATTGCGGAATTGAATGAGAATGAAAATGTGTGCAGGATTGGGTATTGGGATGATTCGCCGTGTGCGGTTGAAGCGTCTTCAGATGCTTTTACGGCGGCTGAACGGGCCAATTTAAATACGCATATCAATATCATCCGGGCTAACACCGCCAGAACCACCTACGGGGTCACCGGTGATGGGGTAAGGATAGGCCAGATAGAGCCAGGGGTATCCCAGGATGCCATTAAAATCAACAGCAATGATAGTACAGACTCACATGCGGATCGTGTATATACTGTTATGCATACGGTGGCACCGGATGCAGTTTACTATGCCATTAGCTCCGGTTCTGGTTTTTATTCCGGTATTGAATCATTAATTAGTAACGGTGTTAATATTATTAACTTTTCTGCTGGATGGGCCACATATAATACATATGATGAACGTTCCCGGTGGGTGGACCATCTTGCGTACAATCATGATGTACATTTTGTGAAATCCGCAGGGAATGAGGGTGGCACAGGGGTAACATCTCCCGGAATGGCCTACAATATCATCACTGTCGGAAATACAAATATGACATCGCCATATGCGATCAACAATAGTTCGTCATACAATAATGGCGGTGCGAATATAAGCAGCAACCTGACGTTCAAACCCGATATCTCAGCCCCAGGAACATATAATAGCAGCGGCCGTAGTGGCACCAGCTATGCCGCACCGCTTGTCACAGGAACCATTGCTTTAATGTGTGAATACCAGCCAGCCTTAAAGACGAAGCAGCATATTGTGAAAGCCATCTTGGCGGCATCTGCATCTAAGGACAGCCGATATACCACTGGTTACAGTACTTTCAAGGAATATGGAGCAGGATTGCTTGATGCCCATGCTGCAATCTGGGTAATATACAAGGGAAATTATTCTTCCACCACAGGCTCTTTGTCGAGCGTGTCGGCCAGCCGAAGCTATAACATGACGGTCACGTCCGGCGACACAAGTATGCGTGTGGCCCTTGCCTATGCCAACCGTATCCAGTTTTCTTCAGGCAGCGGACATGCGGGCAGCACGGCGCCCAGCGGAACTATCGGCGAAATGAAGCTGGAGGTGCTTTCCCCAAGCGGAGCTCTTGTCCGTTCATGTGCCATCAGCGGAGCAAACCTCAAAATTGTACAGTTTGACCCAAGGAGTTATGGCACGGGAACTTATACTATCAAAGTAACATTAACCAGCCTCTCCAGCAACGGGACAACAAATTTCGGCGTTGCCTGGCGATAGGAAAGGAAGGAGATTCGCTTTATGGAAAAGAGTATATGGAAAACAGCCTTAGCATTGATTCTCATCTGTATTCTGACAGGCTGCGGATCCATGGATGAAAGGGCAGGGGGGACTACAGAGGATGGAGTTCAGCAGCAATATGAGACGGCAGCCCCTCCTGTCGCCAATGAAGCCATACAGAAAGAAGTGGTCTTCCTGAATTATATACCCAATGGCCTGGAAACCGATGATGTGGTCGGTGTCCGTTCCGCTTACGGGGAATATGATGGGGATAAGGACACGCTGTATGCGTATGCCGTGAATATAATCCCTTTGACAGATCATGAGAAGGATCCACCGGAGCAGCCGGAAGACTATCCGGAGAAGCAGCCAGAGGAATCCGAGGAAGCATGGCGGATGCGGCGTGATATTTTTCTTGCGGAAAAAGCCGTGGAGGTTATGGAGAGCATGGGGGTAACCGTGTTATACGACCACCCTCTCTGCGCTTACGGGAAGCGGAATTTGGAACTGGAAGCATATTACAGCCCGGAAAACTGGGGGTATGAGCATTGCGTGGTGATTGGGACAGAGGATGAGATTGCGAATGTCTTTGGAAAATGGGGACTGGAAACAGAAGGATATCTTTTACGGGCAAAGTCCGCCCCCCGTCCGGAGACCCTTGAGGTATTGAAGGAAAAGGGCTGGGATTTCCAGTTGGATTTTTCAGAGAAGGAGCCGGGTGCTTATGCACCCTATCTGGGCAGTGATTTATATGTGGTACAGACAGTGACCCTGCAATGATCAAACAGAATAATGAATGTTTGGAAGATTGACTAAAACTAAAAATGTATGATATAGTATTGTCTACATGGAGGAATTTAATGATGTTCTATATTTCAAATGTCATGAAACTTAATCGACTAGTTTGCTCCGCAGAAAAGGATAACGACGAGACATTTTGCGGAGCTTAATACAGAGGACGTTACCTCTAATTTCGTCGGTGATAACGGCATAAAAGGCATAATTTTGGCTATGTCCGATTAGGTGTCGCTATTTCCGATTAATATTTAAGCAATAAGGCGCGGATGTTTCGTCCGTGGCCTTATTGTTTGTATAAAAAGCAAACGGCAAGGCTAAATTCCCATTATCAGGATATCACCTTGCCGTATTTTTATTATTAAGAGAGGTAATAAGATTTTATTTGGAGGAAAATAGGATGAGTAAATTTGAGATGAACTATCTTGGAGTAATGGCAGATATGGCGGGCTGTCCGAATCGCTGCAGGCACTGTTGGCTCGGTACACACAAAAACGGTCATATGAGCATTGACGATTTCAGGTACATTGCCGCACAGTTCAAGGAATGGCGCAATGAGGATGGATGTGGAATAGACAAATTCAGTTTCTTTTCATGGTGGCGCGAGCCGGACTTTCGCAACGATTACCGTGAACTTTGGAGATTAGAGCAGGAGTTGTCCTCACCCGGCTATGCTGAACGGTTTGAACTTCTATCCACATGGAGGCTGGCTCGGGATGAGTCCTATGCTAAATGGGCCGCAGCATTACCACCAAAAACTTGCCAGATCACTTTTTTCGGTATGGAAGGAAATACCGGCTGGGGGATGCGCAGAAAAGGAGCATTCCGGGATCAGCTTACGGCAACCGAGCGATGTCATGAGGTCGGTATTACACCGCGGTGGCAACTTTTTTTGACCAAGCGTTGTCTTTCGGAACTTAACGAATTTTTACAGCTTATTCGCGACTATAACATTACCGAATTTTTTGGCGGTATTTCACCGGAGGGAGACGGGTATGATCTTGAAAGTGAAAGGCCGGAACTTTCGGATATTGAGAAAATTCCATCTGAACTTATCGCTTTTAGCCGTAACGGAATTAGTATGCTTGGTCAAACAGAGAAAGATTTACTCCGGGAACTATATGATAACGATGAACCTTTGAATATAAATCCAAGCGTTCCAAGTCTTGCGGTCAATGCTGATTTTGACGTATATCCGAACATAGCCGAACCCACAGAATGGTGGAAACTCGGAAATCTTAAAACGGACGGTATTGACGTTATCATGAATGCGTACATAAACGAAACCACACCCGGCATGACGATGAACCGGACAATTCCTGTATCAGAGCTTGTTCAAAGGTATGGAAATCCGGAGAGCAGGAAGCTATATACGAAATCCGACCTGATCAGTCGTTTTATGCATCAGTGGGGTGAGGATTATTTGAAAAAAAACCAAAAGGTAATACCGGAAACTTAAAGTTTGATATAATGGACTTTAGAAAAATGAAAGAAACCGACAATGTTAAAATTTTTGGGAAGGATTTTATGTGGGTTATCCTGATGAAGAAAAAGACAAATTCGTAAAGCGGCAAAGAAGGAGCGTGCG
>CALWDR010000216.1 GCA_944376745.1 uncultured Lachnospiraceae bacterium | reverse complement strand
CGCTGATCTCCAGACGGTTGGTGCCGGGGGCTTCCCCGGTGGAGGTGAGAAAGAGGCCCGTGGCGCCGTTCTCGTAGCGGGTGTAAATGGCGGCATCGTCCTCCACCTCGATGGAGTGGTATTTTCCTGTGTCCAGAAAGGCGGTGACGGAGGACGGCATGCCGCAGATCCACTGCCACAGATCCAGGTTGTGGGGGGCCTGGTTTAGGAGCACGCCGCCGCCCTCTCCCTTCCAGGTGGCCCGCCAGGAACCGGAATCGTAGTAGGCCTGGGTCCGGTACCAGTTGGTGACGATCCAGACGGAGCGCTTCAGCTCCCCGAGCTCTCCGCTCTGCACGATCCGGCGGGCCTCCTGGTAGAGGCCGTTGGTGCGCTGGTTGAACATGATCCCGAAAATTTTTCCGCTTTTTTGGGCGGCGGCGTTCAGCCGTTTTGCCGCCGACACGCGGATATCCACGGGCTTTTCCACCAGCACATGCTTGCCCCGGGCGAAAGCGGCGATTCCGATCTCGGCATGCATGGGGTGAGGCACGGAAATGATGACCGCGTCGATGGAGGCATCCGCCAGTAGATCCCGGTAATCCTCATAACAGGGAAGCTCTGGATATTCTCTGTGGACGGCTGCGAGACGACTGCTGTCAATATCGCATACCGCCGCTGCTTCAAGCCCCTGCACCTCCTGCTGACGGAGGCATTGCAGATGGGCGGAGCCCATATTTCCAATCCCGATGATCCCGATTTTAACCTTGTTCATGGAAAGCATCTCCTTTTGTCGGACATTTTCAATGGTTGCCTGTATCTGGCTTTAAGCGTTGCCGCCGTAGGTGTCGCTGGTGTCGGAAAACACGTTTTTGCCGGTGACCTTGCGCCGGGACGTGGCCACCCGCTTCATAAGCTCCTGATAAAACAGCTCCTCGTCGAAGGGAAGGGTGACGGGCCTGCCCAGCCAGGAGGACAGGTGCATGGCGTTGGAGAGGGTGAGGCCGCGGATGCCCTCTTCGCCCGGAGCAACCAGAGGCTCGCCCCTGAGGATGGCGCCTCCCCAGGCGTTGACCACGCCCACATGCTCCTCGTCCTTGCCGTCGGTGACGATTTCCGCCTCGTGGGCCGGAACCGTTGCGAAGGGGATCTTATTTTCCCTGGAAAATTCCTGCTCGGTCCTCTCGTATTCCAGGACGGACAGGTTGTTGTTTTCCGCCACCAGCTTCGCCCGGTCAAGCTGTATCTCAAACCGGTTGGAGCCGTGGGCGTCCCCGGTGGAGGTGATGAAGACGCCTGTGGCGCCATTTTCGTATTCCATGTAGGTGGTGACGTCGTCCTCCACCTCGATGTCGTGCCAGAGGCCGTAGTGCAGGTGGGATTCCACCTTCTTGGGCATGCCGCAGATCCATTGCCATAAGTCAAGCTGGTGGGGGCACTGGTTCAGAAGCACGCCGCCGCCCTCGCCGGACCAGGTGGCCCGCCAGTCGCCGGAGTCGTAATAGGCCTGGGGGCGGTACCAGTTTGTGATCAGCCAGTTCATGCGGCGAAGCTGCCCGTAAATGCCGGACTGCACAAGCTCGTGCATTTTCCGGTAGATCCAGTTGGTGCGCTGGTTGAACATGACGCCGAACACCACCTCGGGATGCTTCCTGGACTCCTCATTCATTTCCCGCACCTGTTTCGTGTAGACCCCGGCGGGCTTCTCCACCATCACGTGAATGCCCTTCTGCATGCAGAGAATGGCATATTTTGGATGGTCGTAATGGGGAACGCAGACCATGCAGGCCTCGATCAGGCCGCTGTCCAGCATAGCCTCGGCGCTGTCAAAGTACGTAATGTCCGGGGAAAGCTCGGTTTTCGCCCAGGAAATGCGCTGCGGATTGGAGTCCGCCACGGCGGTGAGGACGAAATCCGGGCATTTGCCCTCCAGAATGTTGCGGGCGTGGCCGGAGCCCATGTTGCCGATGCCGATGATACCAAGTTTTATTTTTTTCTCCATAAAGATCACCTCAATAAATTTTTTTACAGAAACGGTGAGGGCAGGCAGCTCCGTCTCCGGAAGAACGGCTGGTCTGCCCTTTGTCCGTGCCGTTTATTCAAAACCTCTGGAGCGCAGATAGTCGTAGCTGCGTTTCAGGCAGTCGAAGGGATTCTCGCCGTTGCAGTCGTCCTGCTCCACCAGCATGTATTCGGTTCCGGCGTCCTTTGCCTTCTCGAAGATCCGGTCAAAATTCAGGTTGCCCTCGCCGATGACGGCCATTTTCCTGCCGTAGGCGTAATCCTTAAGGTGGATGCAGGGCACCCGGCCTTTCAACTGTTCCAGCCACCAGGCGGGGTCTCCGCCGCCCACCTGTATCCAGAAGGTGTCCAGGGTAAAGCCCATTTCCTCTGGGGCGAAATCCTCCGAGAGGGCCTGTAAGATCAGCTTGCCGTTTATTTTCTGAAATTCCATGTCATGGTTGTGGTACATGAAATAGCTTCCCTGTTCGGCCAGTGCCGCGGCCACAGGCTTGTAAAGCCGGATAAAATCCGCATAGGTCTCATTTTCGTTTTCCTGCCGGAAGGGGAAGTACCCAAGGCCAACGTATTTGCAGCCGAAGATCCGATGCTCCTTAGCAACCTTTTGCGGGTTTTCGATGAGGCGGTCAGCAGGGGTGTGGGTGATGACGCAGGAAAGGCCGTTTTTGTCAAGCTGTTCCTTCAGCCATTGGGGCTCAAACGCGCAGGTGCCGGAAATCTGCACTGTGCGGTAGCCGATGTCCGCCACCTTTTTCAAGGATTCCGCGAAGGAGGGCAGGTCCTGGCAGAAATCGCGGATGGTATAAAATTGTGCGCCGATTTGCATGGTAAAAACCTCCTGTATGAATGGCGTTTTGATTGCTGTGGTTAGTTCTGCTGTGATGGAAGTGCCACCCTGACGGTAAGCCGCAGGCGGCGGTTTTGCTATTTCCATTACGGAAGAAATGGCTTTATCCAAGCAGCTCCTTCAGTGCGTCTGCCGCCGCGGCAAAGGCCGCCGTGGCCGAGGGGTAGCTGTAGGGCTTCCGCTGACTGGCGGCGTCCATTCCCTGCTCCAGCTTGTCAAAGCCCTCGAAGATGGTAAGGTGGGGCTCCAGGCTGACGCTCTGGCCGCCCAGGGCCGCGTAGCTTTCCAGAATCCGGGCCACATTGCCCACGCCTTTTCCGGCGGG
>CALWDR010000215.1 GCA_944376745.1 uncultured Lachnospiraceae bacterium | reverse complement strand
TTTGGAAAGAGGGGA
The DNA here is from genome assembly GCA_944376745.1 of uncultured Lachnospiraceae bacterium. Lineage (GTDB taxonomy): Bacteria > Bacillota > Clostridia > Lachnospirales > Lachnospiraceae > 14-2. Next base: position 3,940 of record CALWDR010000215.1, on the reverse strand, counting down.
GAATCGTATGTATTCTTATATTAAAGGCGAGCTTGTGGAGATGACGGAGGACGCCATCGTGGTGGAGAACGGAGGGATCGGCTACAACATCCGTATCCCCCAGAGTATCCTGGATTCCCTGGAGGGGATCGGCCAGGAGGTGAAGATCTATACCTACACCTATGTGCGGGAGGACGCCATGCTGCTGTATGGCTTTCTGACGCGGGATGACCTGAACATATTTAAGCTCCTGCTGGGCGTCAGCGGCATCGGCCCCAAGGGGGCTCTGGCCATCCTGTCGGTGATGACGCCGGACGATCTGCGCTTCGCAGTGCTGTCTGACGACGACAGAACCATCGCCAAGGCGCCGGGGGTGGGGAAGAAGACGGCCCAGCGGCTGATCATCGAGCTTCGGGATAAACTGAGCCTGGAGGACGCCTTCGCCCTGAAATCAGAGCATCTTGCCCAGGCCAAGGCCCCGGAGCTTGGCATGCATACCGCCAAAAACGAAGCCATTCAGGCGCTGGTGGCGCTGGGCTATTCCTCCGCGGAAGCCATGAAGGTGGTAAAGGGCGTGGAGACTACGGAGGAGTCCACCGTGGAGGAGATATTGAAGGCGGCGCTGAAGCAGCTGGCAATGCTATAACGGAAGAAACGCGAAGCGTCTCTTTTGTTATGGGCAGGAAGCGCGGCTCTTCCGTTATGAGCAGGAAGCGAAGCGGATCGCGAATGTCCGCAGGATGAAACAGAGGATGGTTATGGAAAAACGGGTGATTTCAACTCAGGTACAGGAAGAAGATTTAAAAATCGAAAAGGGTCTGCGGCCCCAGCGGCTTGCGGACTACATCGGTCAGGAGAAGGCCAAGGAAAATCTCAAGGTATACATCGAGGCGGCCAAACAGCGGGGAGAGGCCCTGGACCACGTCTTGTTCTACGGCCCGCCGGGGCTTGGCAAGACCACCCTGGCCGGCATCATCGCCAACGAGATGGGGGTGCATATCAAGATCACCTCCGGCCCGGCCATCGGCAAGCCGGGGGAGATGGCGGCCATTTTAAGCGCCCTCAAGGAGGGGGATCTGCTCTTTGTGGATGAGATCCACCGCCTGAACCGTCAGGTGGAGGAGGTTCTGTATCCGGCCATGGAGGACTACGTCATCGACGTGATGATCGGAAAAGGCGCCACGGCCCGGTCCATCCGCCTGGAACTGCCCCATTTTACCCTGGTGGGAGCCACCACCCGGGCGGGGCTGCTGTCGGCGCCTCTGCGGGACCGGTTCGGGGTGGTCCACCATCTGGAATTTTACACCCCGGAGGAGCTAAAGACCATCATCCTCCACTCGGCGGCGAAGCTGGGGGTGGAGATCGACGGGGAGGGGGCCATGGAGCTGGCCCGCCGCTCCCGGGGAACGCCCCGGCTTGCCAACCGGCTGTTAAAGCGGGTGCGGGATTTTGCCCAGGTAAAATACGAGGGAAGGATCACGGAGGAGGTTGCCGCCTTCGCCCTGGATCTATTAGAGGTGGATACCTGCGGCCTGGACCAGAACGACAGGAATATCCTTCTTACCATTATGGAGAAATTTCAGGGCGGTCCGGTGGGGCTTGATACCCTGGCGGCCTCCATCGGCGAGGACGCGGGAACCATCGAAGACGTCTGCGAGCCCTACCTGGTGAAAAACGGTTTCCTGAACCGCACGCCCAAGGGGCGGGTGGCCACGGACCTGGCCTATCATCATTTTGGTCTCACAAAATAACAAAAAGTAGTTGTGTTTCTTTGAAAAAATCATTATAATATACCATATATAGATGTTCGGCGGCAGGGCTGCAAAAGGGGCCAGCCATCGAAAAAGGGCGTATCCAACACGGAAGGTTCTGCGGAGAGGAAAGAGGAAGCGATGTCAGCAAAAACAAATGCGGATGTTTTAATTGGTGGAAAAATATACACGTTGAGCGGCTATGAGAGCGAAGCCTATCTACAGAAGGTGGCCGCCTATATCAACAACAAGGCCGGAGAATTTGAAGACCTGCCGGATTACCGGCGGTTCCCGGCGGATATGCGGGCGACGCTCCTGGAACTGAATATCGCGGACGATTACTTCAAGGCCAAGAACCAGGCGGAGAAGCTGGAGGAGGATCTGGACGCCAGAAACAAGGAGCTTTACGATCTGAAGCATGAGCTGGTGTCTTTGCAGATCAAGCTGGAGACGCTGGAGGCGTCCATGAAAGAATATGAGACGAAAAATAAGGAGCTGCAGCTTGCCAAGGCCAGGCTGGAGACCGCCCTGGAGGACGCTCTGGCGGGAAAGGCGGAGCCGAAAGCAAATACTTCCGCAAGGCGGGATTGAAACTCCCGCATTTTACGGCGGTTATGAGATATCCGTGGCCGGCATGTCTGCCTGGCTCGCTGCTTAAAGGAAATCAAGGGGGCTTATGACAGAAGAAAATTTTGTTGTGAGGCCCTTTTTACTTTTTTTTTTTTTTTTTGGACGCGTGCTGGCTGGGCTATCATGCGCGGCTCTTGATGCGTCTCGCCGGGCTGTCTGCACGGTTTGGTTGCGTCTTGCCGGGCTGTTCGGCGCGGTTCTCGATGCGTCTTACCGGGCTGTCTGCACAGGAAAGGAAACGGAGGATTTATGGATAAACCACAGGTGGAGCTGCTGGCTCCAGCAGGCTCTCTTACAATCTTAAAGGCGGTGGCGGCAGCCGGGGCGGACGCGGTCTACGGGGCCGGGACCCGGTTCGGGGCCAGGGCCTACGCCAACAATTTCACGGAGGAAGAGCTTCTGTATGCCATCGATTACCTGCATCTGCACGGGAAACGCCTGTACCTGACGGTGAACACGCTGATGAAGCAGGAGGAGTTGAGCCGGGAGCTCTACGACTACATTTTACCCCTGTATCGGCAGGGCCTGGACGGGGTGATCGTCCAGGATCTTGGGGTGCTGTCCTTTCTGCGGGAGCATTTTCCGGGGCTGGAGCTTCACGCCAGCACCCAGATGAGCATTACCGGGCCCCACGGAGCGGCGCTGATGAAGAAGCTGGGCTGCTGCCGGGTGGTGACGGCCCGGGAGCTGTCTCTTGCTGAGATCAGAGAGATCCACGACAGGGTGGATATTGAGATCGAGAGCTTCATTCACGGGGCTCTGTGCTACTGTTATTCCGGCCAGTGCCTTTTGAGCAGCATGCTGGGCGGCAGGAGCGGCAACCGGGGGCGGTGCGCCCAGCCCTGCCGCCTGCCCTACCGGACGAAGGAGGCGGGGGAGGGCTATCTTCTAAGCCCCAAGGACCTTTGCACCATCGAGCTTTTGCCGGAAATTATAAAAAGCGGCGTGTATTCTCTGAAAATTGAGGGGAGAATGAAGCAGGCGGAGTATGCGGCGGGCGTCACCGCCATTTACCGGGAATATCTGGACCGCTGTCTTGACGAGTCCGGGGAGGAGTACCGCGTCGCGCCGGAGGATCTGCGGCGCCTTATGGAGCTTGGGAGCCGCAGCGGCTTTACCAGGGGCTATTATTTACAGCAGAACGGGCCCGAGATGATGGCCATGGAGCAGCCGTCCCACACCAAAGCCAACGAGGCCCTGCAAAACGAGATGCGAGAGCGGTATCTTCAGCAGGAAATACAAGAAAAAATGAATGGAATCTTAATCCTTTCTAAAGAAAATCCCGCGCGTCTTGTGTTACAATGCAGGGGAGTGGAGGCGGAGGTCTCCGGAGAGACGGTATTGCCTGCCAGAACCCGCCCCCTTGACCGGGACACGGTCCTGGAGAAAATGCGAAAGACCGGCGGCAGCGGCTTTGTGTTTGAACAGCTGGAGCTTCAGATGGAGGCGGACAGCTTCCTCCCGGTGGGGGCCTTAAATCAGCTTCGCCGGGACGGGATCGAGGCTCTGCGGGAACGCCTGCTTTCGGAGTTCCGAAGGGAGACGGCGGACGAAAGCTGCGGGGACCAGACTCCCGGCGC
>CALWDR010000214.1 GCA_944376745.1 uncultured Lachnospiraceae bacterium | reverse complement strand
CCTCATCACCTTCGACGCGACCGGCGGCAGCCTGACAGAAAATTCACTGTTCACCGTGAACCAGATGCTCCCGTACATGCCTGTACCTGAGAAAGACGGGTATATCTTCGACGGCTGGTACACGGCGAAAGATGGCGGCATCCATGTCACCGTCGGCAACAGGATATATTCCGCGGACGAAACCCTCTATGCCCACTGGCTCGACGACGGCAAGGCCGAGTACGCTCAGGCTCCTGACATCACGGCCCAGCCGCAGGGCGCGAAGTATTATGTGGGCGACACGGCCAGCCCGTTGACCGTGACGGCAAACGTGACGGACGGCGGCAAGCTTTCCTACCAGTGGTACCGTAACTCCGACGGCAGCACCAGCGGCGGAACCATGGTGGGCACAGACAGCCCGAGCTACACGCCGGACATCTCTGCCGCAGGCACTTACTATTACTATTGCGTGATCACCAACACCAACAGCGATGCACACGATCCGACCGCCACCAGCGTGACGGATGCAGTCTGCATAGAGGTGACGATCGAAGGCCACACCCACGATCCGATCCTGGTGGCAGGCCGGGGGCCGACCTGCACGGAGGCCGGCAGCAAGGCTTATTATGCCTGTGGCTGCGGAATGTTCTTCGAGGACGAAGCCTGCACCAGACCGATCGCCGACGTGGAAAGCTGGAAAGTCATTCCGGCTCTGGATCACGACTTTGAGGACGGCAAATGCACCCTCTGCGGCGCGCCTGACCCGGACTATGAGCCCGCCGAACCGTCGGAGCCCACCGAACCGTCCAAGCCCACCGAACCGTCCAAGCCCACCGAACCGTCCAAGCCCGCCGAACCGTCCAAGCCCACCAACCCCGGCGGTAACGAACCGGAAGGTCCGAAGACCGGAGATCACAGCAGCATCGCGCTGTGGATCGCAGTGCTGTTTGTATCCGGAGGCGTGATGGGAGTATGGGGCCTTTGGATCGTGCAGAAGAATAGAAAACAAGGCTGAACTTCGGTGAGAGTCAAAGGGGACAGCCTTTGAGAAAAAAGAATGCCCTTCCTGTGAATCATCACAGGAGGGGCATATCACAGACCGGAGATGTTGTCCAATCAATTATCAGAGCAATTTTTTGCGGAAAATTTGTGCAGTACGCTGAAAATCAGGGTAATTTGGAAAAAACGAAAAACTTTTACCTGTAAGCTGCAAATCCGCCAGCCTGCCTGCCTTGCGATAGATCGCATACAAGTAAGCTGACGGATTATGGCCCCACAGGGCAAAAAAGAATGGAAGCAAGGAGGCTCGAACTCCTGACCTTTCGCGTGTGAGGCGAACGCTCATCCCGGCTGAGCTATGCTTCCATGACCATTATTATAACACATTCCGAAAAAATTGCAAGAAAAAATTTAAAAGAATGAAAAATATAAAAAATTAGAAAAACTTAAAGCAGAGAGGCGGACTTTAGGTGTGCCGCTGCTGCCGTTGCGAGTAACATAAAAGGGGAAATCCGGGCGCCTGTTCTGAGACGCCCGGATTTCCTGTTCCTTTACTTTGCGTATGAGGTACGATCCCAATGAAAGGAAGGATGGAAGGCAGTTCCTTCCGCGTAAATTCAGTTCAGCCGGATTCGGGTGCCGGTCTTGCCGTTGATGCCGTCCCGGGCTTTTTCCAGAAGGGTGATGAGCGCCGTGCGCTCCGGTCCCGACTCCGCGAAGGCGATGCCGGCCTCCACCTTGGGAAGCATGGAGCCGGGGGCAAAGTGGCCTTCCGCCGCATACTGCCTGGCCTCCTCCACGGTGACGGTATCAAGCCAGGTCTCATTCTCTTTGCCGAAATTTAGGGCGACCTTCTCCACGGCGGTGAGGATGATCAAAAAGTCCGCGTTCAGCTCCTTTGCCAGCAGGCAGCTGGCGAAATCCTTGTCGATGACTGCGCCTACGCCCTTTAAGTGGTTGCCCTGGCGGATGACCGGGATACCGCCGCCGCCGCTGGCGATGACGATCTCACCGGCAGTTAAAAGGTCCCGGACGGTGCCGATCTCCACGATCTCCAGGGGCTTGGGGGAGGCCACCACACGGCGGTAGCCCCGGCCGGAATCCTCCTTCACCTGCATACCCTCCGCAATGGCGGCGATGGCCTCCTCGCTGGTGAGGTAGGGGCCGATGGGCTTGGTGGGGTTGAAGAAGGCCGGGTCTTTCTCGTCCACCCGCACCTGGGTGATCACCGTGGCCACGGATTTCTCAATGCCCCGGTTCAAGAGCTCCTCACGCAAAGCGTTCTGCAGGTCGTAGCCGATGTAGGCCTGGCTCATGGCCACGCAGACGGACAGGGGCGTGAAGGTGGGGTGGTTGGGGTCCATGCGGCCATAGGCGCCCATGGCGTTGTTGATCATGCCCACCTGAGGGCCGTTGCCATGAGAGATAATGACCTCATGGCCCTCCTCGATCAGGTCGGCAATGGCTTTGGACGTGGTCTGTACGGCCACGTACTGCTCCGGCAGGTTATTGCCCAGGGCGTTTCCCCCCAAAGCGATGACGATTCTTTTTTTATCCATAGTTATCCCTCTCCCATATAGGATGCGATGTATGGGGCAAAAGGTATTTTGCCCCATGCTGTCGCTGATTGTATTGTGTTTCGCACCCTGCGATCCGGAAAGGAGGATCAGTCCATTTTCCGTTTCGCAGCCCGCAAGCGATCAGTCCATTATCCGTTTCGCAGCCCGCAAACGGTCAGTCCATTTTCCGTTTCGTGGCCCGTTCTTCCAGGGCCTTCAAGGTGGCCTGGGGATCTTCAAATTTGCTTAGGAAGATCATGGCGGCGATGATGTAGGGCTTGTAGCTGGCTTCCTTGTACAGAGGATTGCGGTAGCGGTCAAATACGGAGGCGTCCACCTCGCCCTCCCTGCAGCTTACGCCGGTGATGTCGGCGGGCAGGCAGTGCATGTACAGAGCCTTGCCGTCCCTGGTGAGCTTCATCATCTCCTCGGTGCAGGCCCAGTCCTTGTGCTCCGCGTTCTGGGCAAGAAGCTCCTGCTCTAAGGCCTTGATGCCGTCAAAATCGCCCTCCCCGTAGAGGTTGGTGCGCTTCTCCATGGCGGCGAAGGGAGCCCAGCTCTTGGGGTATACGATGTCGGCGTCCTTGAAGGCCTTGGCCATATCGTTGGTCTTGGTGAAGGAGCCGCCGGATTTCTCCGCGTTGGCTTTGGCCACCTCCTCCACCTCGGGCATGACCTCGTAGCCTTCCGGATGAGCCAGGACCACCTCCATGCCGAATCTGGTCATCAGGCCGATGATGCCCTGGGGCACGGACAGGGGCTTGCCGTAGGAGGGAGAGTAGGCCCAGGTCATGGCGATCTTCTTGCCCTTCAGGTTCTCGATCCCTCCAAATTCGTGGATGATATGTAAGGCGTCGGCCATGGCCTGGGTGGGATGGTCGATGTCGCACTGGAGATTTACCAGGGTGGGCCGCTGCTCTAAGATACCGTCGGCATTTCCCTGCTGGACGGACTCGGAAACCTCGTGCATGTAGGCGTTGCCCTTGCCGATATACATATCGTCACGGATGCCGATGACATCCGCCATAAAGGAGATCATGTTGGCGGTCTCCCGGACGGTCTCGCCGTGGGCTACCTGGGATTTTCCCTCATCCAGGTCCTGTACCTCCAGGCCCAGAAGGTTGCAGGCGGAGGCGAAGGAGAAGCGGGTGCGGGTGGAGTTGTCCCGGAACAGGGAGATCCCCAGGCCGCTCTCAAACACTTTGGTGGAAATGTTGTTCTGCCGCATGAAGCGCAGGGCGTCGGCGATGGTGAATACGGCTTCCAGCTCGTCGTCGGATTTTTCCCAGGTCAGGAAAAAGTCGTTGTTGTACATTTCTTTAAAATTTAAGGCATTGAGCTTGTCGATGTAATCCTGTAAGGTTTTCATAGTGTGTTCTCCTTTTTAAATGAAATGGTATTATAGGGCTGCGGATAAAAATGCATGAGACGAAATGTTCTCGACCCAGGGCCTCCAAAGTCATGGCGGATGGAGCGCATGACCCTGGGTCTTCGGTGTTATTACATGAAATTTATGTGGTTTACTCCTGGCAGTACATGCCCGGCAGCGCCGCGTAGACAGCCGCGCAGGTCACCAGGTCCTGCTTCCAGGTCTTCTCGTTGGGGGCGTGGGCCTGAGCCTCCGCGCCGGGACCGAAGCCGATGCAGGGGATGCCGTTTCTTCCCATGATGGAAACGCCGTTGGTGGAGAAGGTCCATTTGTCGGTGAGGGGCCGGGCTTTGCGCATGGCCAGGGTCTCCTCAGCGCCGATGCGGGAATCGCCGTACAGGCTGGTGTAGGCATTTTCCAGGGCCCTGGTGACCTTGTGGTCCTTGGGGATGGCCCAGGTGGGGAAGTAGCACTCGATCTCGTACACGCAGCCGGTGTAGGAGGGCCGGTCATAGTTGTACATGGACACCTTTACGTCGTCGCCGTATTTCTGGACGCTGGGCAGAGCGCGGATCTCATCCAGGCAGCTCTCCCAGGTCTCCCCGAAGGTCATCCGGCGGTCCAGGGAAACGGAGCAGGAGTCGGCCACGGCGCAGCGGCTGGGGGAGGTGTAGAAGATCTCGGAGACGGTGACGGTGCCCCGGCCCAGGAAACGGGCTTCCTCCCAGTCCTTGTTGTATCTGGGGTCCAGCATCTTCACAAGGCCCTTGATCTTGGTGCCTTCCTCCGCGTCATTTTCATTTAAGGCCCGGACGTCCTGGAGAATGTCGGCCATCTTGAAGATGGCGTTGTCTCCCCGCTCGGGGGCGGAGCCGTGGCAGGAGATGCCCTTCACGTCCACGCGGATCTCCATGCGTCCCCGCTGTCCCCGGTAAATGCCGCCGTCGGTGGGCTCGGTGGAGACCACGAATTCCGGGCGGATCTTATCCTCGTTGATGATGTACTGCCAGCAGAGGCCGTCGCAGTCCTCCTCCTGGACGGTGCCCACCACCATGATCTTTAAGCCTTCGGGGATCAGATCCATGTCCTTCATGATCCTGGCCCCGTACACGGCGGATACGATGCCGCCCAGCTGGTCGGACACGCCCCGTCCGCCGATCTCGGTATCGGTCTCGTAGCCTTCGTAGGGGTCGAAGGTCCAGTTCTCGATGTTCCCGATCCCCACGGTATCGATGTGGGCGTCGTAGGCGATGATCTTATCGCCAGTCCCCATGTAGCCGATGACGTTGCCCTGGGGGTCGATGACGACCTCGTCAAAGCCCACCTTCCTCATCTCGGCGGCGATGGTCTCGATGTGGGCCCGCTCGTCGCAGCTCTCGCCGGGATTTTTCACGATGGCCCGCAGGAATGCGGTCATGTCCTTCTCGTAGCCTTGCGCGGCTTCCTTGATCTTGTTTAGATCCATTTGTAAAACCCTCCTTATATAAAATGTGTTTGGTTTGTAGCCTTCATAAAATGTGTTTGGCTTTGTGGTTTCCGGCTGGCGGACGCACCGCGTCCCCTGTCAGCCCTTAAAAATATTGTTTGCCGTCCCACACGATTTCCTTGTAGCGGTCCGGGTCGGTGTCGCCCTCGGTGGAGAAGAGCAGCACCCTGGATTCTTTATCGAGGCCCAGGGCCTCCTTCAAACCGGCGTAAGCCGGATTTGTCATGATCTCCGCCAGCACGCCGAAGGGTGCGGCGCCGGATTCCCCGGAGGTCACCTGCACGTCGCCTTTGATGGGGGCGGCCAGCATGCGCATGCCCTTGGCGGCCACCCAGTCGGGAGCTGCGGCGAATACGGACACGTGGTTCTTTAAAATGTCCCAGGAAATGGTGTTGGGCTCCCCGCAGGCCAGGCCGGCCATGATGGTCTCCATATCGCCCTCCACGATGGCCTCTTCTCCGTCGCCCTGCACCGCACCCTTGTAGAGGCAGGCCGCCGCGTCGGCTTCCACCACCACCACGGTGGGGGGATTGTCAGGGTACTTGTTGGCAAAATAGCCCTGCACCGCCCCGGCCAGGGAGCCTACGCCGGCCTGGACGAAGATGTGGGTGGGCCGGTCAATGCCGTAAGCTTCAAGCTGCCCACTGGCCTCCAGGGCCATGGTGCCGTAGCCCTGCATGATCCAGGAGGGGATCTCCTCGTAGCCCTCCCAGGCGGTATCCTGGACTACCACGCCGTTTGGAGTTTCCGCGGCGGCAGCGGCGGCCATGCGCACGCATTCGTCGGAGTTGACCTCCTCGATGGTGGCGACAGCATTCTCGGCCTGAATATTCTTAAGCCGCGCCTCGGTGGAGCCCTTGGGCATGAATACCACGGCCTTCTGTTTCAGGCGGTTGGCGGCCCAGGCGACGCCGCGCCCGTGGTTGCCGTCGGTGGCAGTGAAGAAGGTGGCCTGGCCGAATTCCTCCCGGAGCTGGTCGGAGGTTAAGGTGTCAAAGTCCAGTTCGCGGATGTCTCTGCCGGTTTTACTGGCGATGTACTTTGCCATGGCGAAGGACCCTCCCAGCACCTTGAAGGCGTTGAGTCCGAAGCGGTAGGACTCATCCTTGATGCACACCTCCCCCAGGCCCAGATAGTCCGCCATGCGGGTAAGGCGCGCCAGGGGGGTGGGGGCATAGCCCGGGATGGTCCGGTGGAAGGCTCTCGCCTTCTCCACCTCAGAGAGGGCCATCACGGACAGATTTTGGTCTGCCGTCTTTGGCATGGTGTTTTTGGTCCACTTGATTTCCTTCATTGTAAAAACCCTCCTTTTTGGGATTTTAAGGTTCCTTGCAGCAGTCCGGGAAGCCGGGCGGTTACGATTCCCTGCCGGTGTCCAGGTAGCTGTATAAAGTATATTTGGAAATGCCGAAAAATTTGGAGATCTTGTCTCCGGCCTTGGTGATCAGCAGCGCGCCGGAATCATTCAGAAAACGGATGGCCGCGATCTTCTCCTCCTTGTTCATCAGGGCGGCGGGCTTGCCCACCAGCTTTACGGACTGGGCGATCAGGTCGTCCAGCAGGTCGTTGACGTTCTGGGTGATGCGTTCCGGTTCCTTCTTCGGTACGGCCTCTCCCTCGAAGCTGATCAGGGATCTGAGGCTTTCCTCTAAATAGAGCAGGTTGGTGATGTCAAAGTTGATGGAAAAAATGTAACTGACCCGCCCGGTGGTTTCGTCCCGCACGAAAATGGTGCTGGATTTTAAGGTCTTGCCGTCTCCGGTCTTCGTCAGATATCCCAGCTGGTCCTGAATCTGGGCCGGGTCCTTCTTCAAAGTCTCCAGGACGATGTGGGAGGGGCCGTCTCCCAGCTTGCGGTTGGTGATCTGGCCGTTTTCGATGTATACGATGGACTTGTTGATGCTTTTCTTGGTCAGGTCGTGAATGACGATCTCGCAGCTGCTGCCGAACTGCCGGGAAAGGGCACGGGCCATCTGTTTTAAAAAATCCAGTGTATTACTCATATGCAGGTTCCTCCCTTTGCCTTTATCATAACACAAAAAAAAGAAAAAGCAATACCAAATCTAAAAATTTTTTAGGTAAAAACAAAAAAAGTGAGATTTTTTGTGTTGCTTTTTTTTATAAGATATGTTAGAGTGAAATTAGATTAAACAGTCAAACAAAATTTTTGTCTCAAAAGGAAGGAGAAGCGTATGATACTGATCGGGAACGGAACGGTGGTCACAAGGGACGAAGCCTGTCCGCTGATCCCCCACGGGGGAGTTCTTACGGAGGGCACAAAGATCGTCAGGGTGGGGGATTTTGAGACGTTGAAAAAAGAGTATCCGGGGGCGGAAGTGCTGGATGCGGGGGGCGGGCTGATCATGCCGGGGCTCATCAACACCCACGAGCATATTTACAGCGCCTTTGCCAGAGGGCTTTCCAGCAACGGCTACGACCCCAAGGGATTTCTGGATATCCTGGACGGCATGTGGTGGACCATTGACCGCCACCTGACGCTGAAGGAGACCCGGCTCTCCGCGGTGGCCACTTATATCGACTGCATCAAGAACGGCGTGACCACGGTGTTTGACCACCATGCCAGCTTTGGGCAGATCGAGGGAAGCCTCTTTGCCATTGCGGACGCGGCGAAGGAGCTGGGGGTGCGCACCTGCCTCTGTTATGAGGTCTCTGACCGGGACGGAGAGGAGAAGGCGCGGGCCTCCGTGAAGGAGAATGCGGATTTTATCGCCTATGCGTCCAGGCAGGAGGGGGATATGGTGAAGGCCATGATGGGCATGCACGCCCAGTTCACCATTTCTGATAGGACCATGGACCTGTGCCGGGAGAACATGCCGGAGGGCATCGGCGCCCACATCCATGTGGCCGAGGGCATCGAGGACCTGCACCACTGTCTGAAGCATTACGGCAAGCGGATCGTAAACCGCCTGATGGATCATGACATTTTAGGGCCCAAGACCCTGACGGCCCACTGCATCTACATCAACAGCCAGGAGATGGAGCTTTTGAAGGCTACCGATACCATGGTGGTACATAATCCGGAATCCAATATGGGCAATGCCTGCGGCTGCCCGCCCACCATGGAGATCTTTAAGCGGGGGATCTTGACGGGCCTTGGCACCGACGGCTACACCCACGACATGTTTGAGTCCTACAAGGCGGCCAACGTGCTGCACAAGCACTCCCTCTGCGACGCCAACGCGGCCTGGAGCGAGGTCCCGGCCATGCTCTTTGAGGGAAATGCGAAGATCGCCAACCGTTATTTCGAGACGCCCCTGGGCGTGCTGCGGGAAGGGGCGGCGGCAGATGTGGTGGTGGCGGATTATGACCCGCCCACCCCTATGCACGCGGGAAACATCAACAGTCATATGCTGTTCGGCTTAAGCGGCAGCAAGATCGTGACCACCATGTGCAACGGCAGGGTGCTGATGAAGGACCGGGAGCTTCTGGGAATCGACGAGGCCAAGGCTATGGCGGACTGCCGCCAGGCGGCCAAGGAGCTGGCGGACAGCATCAACGGCTAGTCCGGTTTGTGCGCGGGAGGACAGCATCAACGGTTAGCCCGGCTTGTGCGCGGGCGCCTGCGCGGGAACAGATGGCCGCCTTTCGTTTAGTAGACGCGCAGGCGCGTCTGTGACAGGGGACGGAGCAATTACAACGATAAATACGAGGAGGTATTTTTATGGGAGACAGAATGACGCCGATTCCCTTCGGGAATCTGATGAACTGGGTATTGGAGGAGAAGAAAAATTATGACAGGGTCTTTGGCATCCGCCGGATGTACCGGGCCGACCCGGAGAAATTTGCCGGGATTTTCGGGGAGAAGCTGGAGACGCCCTTTGGACCGGCGGCGGGGCCAGGCACCCAGCTGGCCCAGAATCTGATCGCGTCCTATCTGACGGGCTGCCGTTTCTTTGAGCTTAAGACCGTGCAGATCCTGGACGGTGAGGACCTGCCGGTGGCGAAGCCCTGCATACTGGCGGAGGACGAGTGCTACAACTGCGAGTGGTCCACGGAGCTTCGTGTGCCGGACGCGGCAAACGAGTACATAAAGGCCTGGATCGCCTTGAAGGTGCTGGCCATCGAGTACGGCCTGGGAGCGGCGGACGGATTTATCTTCAATATGAGCGTGGGCTACGACCTGAAGGGGATCCAGTCGGAAAAGATCGACGCTTTTATTGAAAATATGAAGGAAGCCGGGGATACCGGGGAGTGGAAGCGCAGTATCGGGTGGCTTAAGGAAAATCTTCACCGGTTTTCCAGGGTGACCCTGGAGGATGTGGAGGCCATTTCCTCCAACATCTGTAATTCCGTCACCGTGTCCACTCTCCACGGCTGTCCGCCCCAGGAGATTGAGAGCATCGCCTCCTATCTGATCAAAGAAAAGCATCTGAACACCTTTGTCAAGTGCAATCCCACCCTCTTGGGCTATGAGACCGCCAGGGAGATCATGGACAGCATGGGATACGATTACGTGGTGTTCGGGGATTTCCATTTTAAGGACGATCTGCAGTTTGCGGACGCCGTGCCCATGCTGGCGCGCCTGCAGAAGCTTGGGGAAGAACAGGGTGTGGAGTTCGGCGTCAAGATCACCAACACCTTCCCGGTGGACGTGACCAGGGAGGAGCTGCCCAGCCAGGAGATGTACATGTCGGGAAAATCCCTGTGCGCCCTGTCCCTGTCGGTGGCTCACAAGCTCTCGGAGGCCTTCGACGGAAAGCTTCGCATTTCCTACTCCGGCGGGGCGGATTATTTTAACATTGACAGGATCTTCGGGCTGGGGATCTGGCCCATCACAGTGGCCACCACCCTCCTAAAGCCCGGCGGCTACCAGAGGGATATCCAGCTGGCCGAAAAGCTTGCGGCCATGGAGTATCGCCCCTTCACGGGCGTGGACGTGGAAGGGCTGGCCCGTCTCATCGAGGAGATCAAGAGGGATGAGCACCACCGCAAGGCCGTCAAGCCCCTTCCTTCCCGGAAAATGGCTAGAAAGGTGCCTCTTCTCGACTGCTTCGTCGCCCCCTGCAGCGACGGCTGTCCCATTCGCCAGGACATTCCCGCCTACGTGAAGCTGGTGGGAGAGGGGAAGGATGTGGAGGCCCTGCGGGTGATCCTTGATAAGAATCCGCTGCCCTTTATCACGGGGACCATCTGCAATCACCGGTGCATGGACAAGTGCACCCGGAACTTCTACGAGGAATCCGTCAATATCCGGGGCGCCAAGCTGGAGGCGGCGCAGGGCGGCTATGAGGAGGTGCTGGCAGAGCTGGCGGGCTCCGGGGCGGAAGCGTCGGGCTTTGCAGCGTCTTCTGGGCCGGCGGCGTCTGACTCCGGGACGTCGGGTCGGAGAGCGGCCGTCATCGGCGGCGGTCCTGCGGGAATCGCGGCGGCCCACTTCCTGGCCAGAGCGGGCGTGGACGTGACGGTCTATGAGAGATCCGGCGTTCTGGGCGGCGTGGTGGCACAGGTCATTCCGGCGTTCCGCATCGGGGATTCGGAGATTGCAAAGGATGTGGAGCTGGCAAAAGCCCTGGGCGTGAAATTTGTGTTGAATCACCCGGTGACGGATGTGGAGGCGTTAAAGGCGGAGGGCTTTGAGGCTGTGTTTGTGGCCGTGGGCGCAAGCAAGGGCATGCCTCTGGGCATCGAGACCGAGAGGGAGTGGAACGCCGTGGAATTCCTCTGGGCCTGCAAGAATCAGCCGGATACCATAGAGGCCGGAAAGCACGTGGCGGTGATCGGCGCCGGAAATACGGCTATGGACGCGGCCAGGGCCGCCAAAAGGCTTCCCGGCGTGGAGACGGTTTCCGTGGTGTACCGAAGGACCAGGCGCTACATGCCCGCGGACGAGGAGGAATTGAGCCTTGCCCTTGGGGACGGCGTGGAATTTCGGGAGCTGCTGGCCCCCAGCCGCCAGAAGGACGGCGTGCTGACCTGCCGGAAGGTGGTCTTGGGGGAGATGGACGCCTCAGGCCGCCAGAAGCCGGTGGTGACGGAGGAGGAAGCGGAGCTTTTGGCGGATACCGTGATCGCCTCCCTGGGCGAGCAGGTGGACACGGATTTCTACCAGTCTCTGGGCCTTGCGGTGGATGAGAAAGGTGTTCCGGTGTTGAGCGGGGCCATGGAAAGCTCCAAGGAAGGCATCTATCTCATCGGCGACGGGGCCAGGGGACCGGCCACCGTGGTGATGGCGATCCGTGACGCTCAGGCGGCGGTGAACCATTATCTGGGCGCGGAGGAGAAGACGGAGATCGCCGTGGACACTGACCTGAAACAGGCGGCTGCCAAAAAGGGAATCCTTGGTCACAGCGGTTCGCCCAGGAAGGAGGCCCAGCGCTGTCTGGAATGCAACCATATCTGCGAGAACTGCGTGGACGTCTGTCCCAACCGGGCAAATGTGTCCGTGCAGGTGCCGGGACGCTCCATGCCGGTGATCGTACACATAGACTATATGTGCAACGAGTGCGGCAACTGTAAGAGCTTCTGTCCCTACGACAGCGCGCCCTACAAGGAGAAATTCACGCTGTTTGCCAACCCGGAGGATTTTGCGGATAGTGAGAACGACGGCTTTGTGATCCTGGATGGGGAGACCCTTAAGACCAGGGTGCGCCTGGGGGGCAGCGTCACCGAGGAGGTGCTGACCAGTCCGGACTGCGGGCTTTATGCGGGACTGAAGGATACGATCCTTCACATTGCCAGGCAGGATGCTTATCTGCTTGTTGGATGAAGGGAGGAGACGCGGCAAATGGATATTTTGTTGCAGGGCGGAACTATGGTGACGCCCCGGGGAAGCTTTGCGGGAGATCTCCGCATTCGGGGAGAGCGGATCGCGGAGATCGGAGAAGGGCTCGCCCCGGAGGGGGCGCAGGTGATCCCGGTTAAGGATAAACTGATTTTTCCGGGCTTTATCGACACCCACACCCATTTTGATCTGGACGCGGGGACCTTTCATGCGGCGGATGATTTTGCCACGGGAACCAGGGCAGCCATCGCGGGGGGAACCACGGTGATCCTGGATTTTACCACCCAGGAGAAGGGGGAGACCCTGATGGAGGCCCTTAGAAACTGGCATGGGCTGGCGGATGGAAAATGCTCCTGCGATTACGGGTTCCATATGTCCATCACCGACTGGAATGAGGCGGTAAAGAAAGAGCTGCCGCTGATGACCCGGGAGGGGGTGACCTCCTACAAGCTGTATATGGCCTACGACAATTTAAAGGTTTCCGACGGGGAGATCTTCGAAATCTTAAAGGCCGTGGAGCAGGAGGGAGGCATCATCGGCGTCCACTGTGAGAACGGGGAGCTGATCAAGGAGCTTTCCAGGGAGCTTCTGGCCCGGGGGGAGACGGGGCCTTCGGCCCACCCCAGGTCCCGCCCGGCGGAGCTGGAGGCGGAGGCGGTGTACCGCCTTCTGACGATTGCCAAAATGGCCGGGACGCCGGTCAATATCGTACATTTGAGTACCAAAAGGGCTTGCGAGGTGGTCCGGGACGCCCGGGCGGAGGGCCAGCAGGTGTTCGTGGAATCCTGTCCCCAGTATTTTCTGTTGGAGGATTCCAAATATGAGCTGCCGGGCTTTGAGAGCGCCAAGTATGTGCTGTCGCCGCCCCTGCGGGGCCAGGAGGATATAGACTGCCTGTGGGAGGCCCTGGGGGCCGGGGAGATCGACACCATCGGCACCGACCACTGCAGCTTCCATTTTAAAGGGCAGAAGGAGCGGGGGCTTGCCGATTTTACCCAGATCCCCAACGGCATTCCGGGGGTAGAGCACCGCCCGGCGCTGATGTACACCTACGGGGTGGGCACAGGGAAGATCACCCGGGAGCAGTTCTGTGCCGTCCTCTCGGAAAATCCGGCCAGGCTTTTTGGCATGTATCCGCGGAAGGGAGCTCTGCTTCCCGGCAGCGACGCGGACCTTGTGGTCTGGGACCCAGAGGCGGAGGGTGTGATCTCCGCTGTGACCCAGGTGCAGCATGTGGATTACACGCCCTATGAGGGGATGAAGATCCGGGGAAAGCCGGAAATGGTATTCTTAAGAGGCCGGCTGGTATGCCGGGAGGGGCAGGTGACGGCGCCCGGCCAGGGCAGGTATGTGCGCCGGAGGAGCGCGGGCAGAACGGTGTGAGCTATTATTTCCCATGGGATTTGTATGAGGTACAGGTTTTTGGCTGGAGGACGCTCTGGACAGCGATTTTGTCAACATAGACGTGTTTCAGTTTATGGTTGTCTAATACCGGAAAGTTTGTTAAAATCCGGTTATAAAGATCATGGGGTCAAAATACCTTTTGATCCTAACATCATTTCATTTCATTTTTATTTTTATCAACAGGAGGTAGATCAACATGAAAAAAGCAGTAAACACCAGCAACGCACCGGCAGCGGTGGGACCTTATGTACATGCGGTGGAGGCGGGGGAGATGGTATTCACCTCCGGCCAGCTGGGCTTGGACCCGGTAAGCGGGGAGCTTCCGGAGGGCGTGGAGGCTCAGACCCATCAGAGCCTGAAAAATCTGGAGGCCGTTTTGAAGGCGGCGGGGTCCGATTTTGACCATGTGGTGAAGACCACCGTATTTCTGGACAATATGGGGGATTTCGCCACGGTGAACGGGATTTATGCCGAATATTTCAAGGGCGAGGTCCCCGCGCGCTCCTGCGTGGAGGTGGCGAAGCTTCCCAAGGGCGCGCTTGTGGAGATCGAGGCCATTGCCGTCAAGGCTTAGGAGCGGCGCGACCATGGATAACGGAAAGACGGCGGACACCCAGGAGCGCATTTTAAATGCCGCCTTGAAGGTCGTCAACCGGGAGACCATCAGCGGGACCAGGATGCATTTGATCGCGCAGCAGGCGGAAGTGGTACAGTCCAATGTCCACTATTATTACAAGACCAAGGAGGAGCTGCTGCTGGCTCTCCAGGAGCGGGTGCTGAAGCAGTGCTACGATATCCGGGAGCAGGATCGAAGGAAGAGCCAGGATACGCTGGAAAGCCAGCTGCATATTTTTTTTCAGCAGAAAAAGTTTTTGATCAGCAAGCGGAAGGAGTATGATTTCGCGGAGCTGAATTTTCTGATTCAGGGGAAAATGGATGCGAAGATCCACGGGCGTTTTGTGGAGTCCTACGAGCAGTGGCGGGATGATATCCGGGAGGTCATTATCCGCTACTGTCCCCGTTTGGACGAGGCTGCCAAGGAAATGCTTCCCTATGTGATCGTGGCCATGATGCAGGGGGCGAGCCTGCAGACCCTGGCCCAGGAGGAAGAGCTGGATGTGGAGGTTTTTTTCGCAAAATGTGAGGAGATGCTGCTTTCCTATTTAAAGCAATATCTATAAAAAACAGGAGAAGAGAAGGTATGGAGACTAAAAAAGCAAAGAGGCAGTATGCTTCTGTATTTGAACAGACGGGAGTGCCCCGGATGAAGGAGGCAGTCCCGCTGGCATTGCAGCATGTGGCGGCCATGATCGTGGGGTGCGTGACGCCGGCGATCATCGTTTCCCAGGTGGGGGGCTTATCTTCCCAGGATCGGATCATTCTGGTCCAGGCGGCTTTGATGATGGCCGGGATCTCTACGATCCTGCAGATTTTTCCCATAGGAAAATTGCTGGGAAGCGGCCTGCCGGTCATTCTGGGGGTGGGGTTTGCCTATCTTCCCAGCATTTCCGCCCTGGTGTCCAGCTATGATCTGGCCACGGTGTTCGGCGCCCAGCTGATCGGCGGCTTCCTGGCGATCCTGGTGGGCTTAAATGTCAAGCGTCTGGTGAAATTTTTTCCGCCCCTGATCACGGGAACCGTGGTGTTCACCATCGGGCTCTCCCTCTATCCCACGGCTATCAAGTATATGGCGGGGGGCGAGGGCAGCGAGAGCTACGGAAGCTGGAAAAACTGGCTGGTGGCGCTGCTGACCCTGGCTGTGGTGACGGTGCTGAATCATTTCGGGAAGGGGATCTTAAAGCTGGCCTCCATTCTGATCGGAATCCTTGTGGGCTACGCTGCCAGCATGTTCTTCGGCATGCAGGATTTTTCCTCCATCGGCCAGGCGGGAATCATCCAGCTCCCCATTCCCCTGCATTTCGGCATGAAATTTGACATTTCGGCCATCGCCACCCTGGGAATTTTGTTCATCATCAACTCGGTGCAGGCCATCGGCGATTTCACGGCCACCACCTCCGGCGGCATGGGAAGGCTTCCCAAGGATGAGGAGCTTCGGGGCGGGATCGTCACCTACGGCGTCACCAACCTTTTATCCTCCTTCTTCGGGGGTCTGCCCACGGCGACCTTCAGCCAGAACGTGGGAATCGTGGTGACCACCAAGGTCATCAACCGGGTAGTGTTCGGCATCGCCTCCGTGGTGATCATTCTGGCCGGTTTGTTCCCGAAATTTTCCGCGGTGCTCACCACCATTCCCCAGTGCGTGCTGGGGGGCGCCACCATCTCGGTGTTTGCCTCCATCACCATGACGGGGGTGAAGCTTCTGACCACCGAGGAGATGAACTACCGGAATACCTCCATCGTGGGACTTTCCGTGGCCCTGGGCATGGGGATCACCCTGGTTCCCGAGGCGCTGGCACAGTTCCCGGAGTGGGTGGGCACGATCTTCGGAAAATCCCCGGTAGTGGTGGCCACCATCTGCGCCATTTTGCTGAACGCGGTCCTGCCCGGCAAGAAGGGGAATAAGACCCCGGAGGAGCTGGAGGAGGAGCTGGGCGAGGCGGAGAAAGAGAACATGTAGCCTTGCTGTCGATGCTGTGTGAAAAGAGGGATTGGATGGAAGATTTTTTTCAGGTGATCGGAAAGCTCAAAGGGGATAAGAACCACTGGACGGCGGTGGGAGTGGACGGGGAGCTGGCGGGCCAGAAGGCAGTGCTCTCCAGGGAGGGCGTGCTGTACCGGACGGAAGGCTTCCCGGAAGAGCTCCTTCAGGAGCTTCTGGATGGGCTTTCCGGCGGCCCGGGCCTGCGTGAGACGGGGCGGGGCCGGGCCCCTGCGGGAAGTGTTCCGGGCCTGCGTGAGACAGAATGGGGTCCGGCCCCTGCGGGAAGTGTTCCGGGTCTGCGTGAGACAGACCGGGGCCGGGTCTTTGTGGAGGCCCTGGGAACTCGGAAAAAAATGGTGCTCTGCGGCGGGGGACATGTGTCCGCCGCCACTCTTGCCATCGCCAAGCTGACGGAATTTCACGTTACGGTGGTGGAGGACCGGCCAGAATTTGCCCAGGCGGCGTTAAAGGCCGGCGTGGATGAGGTGATCTGCGATGATTTTACCCACGGACTGAAAGACCTTGACACCGACGCCGACACCTATGTGGTGGTCATGACCCGGGGACACCGGCATGATCTGGACTGTCTGCGGCAGCTGCTTGGGAAGGAATACGCCTATCTTGGCATGATGGGAAGTTGTTCCCGCGTGCGCAAGATTCGGGAGCAGCTTGCGGAGGAGGGCTTTCCGGAAGAACGGGTCGCAGGTCTTCACGCTCCCGTAGGTCTGCCCATCTCGGCGGTGACTCCGGCGGAGATCGGCGTGTCCATCCTGGCGGAGATCATTGGGGAGAAGAACCGGATAAAGCGTCAGGCGGCCTACGAGAAGGAGCTGGCGGACTGGCTGTTTTCCGGGGAGGGGGCAAGGCCGCCGGCGGTGCTGGCTACCATCATCGCCCGGAAGGGCTCCGCGCCCCGGCAGGCGGGAACGAAAATGATCATTTTTGCCGACGGCAGCAGCCTTGGCACCATCGGCGGCGGCTGCATGGAGGCGGAGGTGAAGGTAAGGGCCAGACATATGCTGTCCGCAGGGCAGGAGCGGTATGCCACCTGCCTGGTGGATATGACGGGCCGGGAGGCGGAGGAGGAAGGGCTGGTCTGCGGCGGAGTCATGGAAATTTTTCTGGAAATCCTTTAGCGGTTATGATAAGATAGGGTAGAAACAGGAAGGAAAGGGTTGTTGTTGGAAGGCCGCGCCGCGGAGGGCGGGGGCGGCTGTAGAGATAATGACGACCAAGGTGATAGGTTTGAGAAAGTTTTTGAAGAACGTATCCGTCAGCTTTTCTGCCCTTCTTATGATCCTGTGCCTGCTGGCAGCTTCCGGCTGCGGGACAGGCGCTGCCGGGGTCCGGGAAAATGCGGATCTATCCGCCGTTGCGGAATCGGAGGATCAGGACGGCGGGGCAAAAAGGGAGCAGGCGGATACGGAGGTATCCGCTTTTTCTTTGGAGGAGGCTGTCAGGGAAAGCCCGAAGGATCTGGCGGTACAATTTCTGGATGTGGGCCAGGGCAGCGCGGCGCTGATCCGCCAGGACGGCCATTTCATGCTGGTGGACGGCGGGGACCGGGAGACCTCCTCCTTTGTGGTGAGCTTTTTGAAGGAGCAGGGCGTGACAAAGCTGGACTATGTGGTGGTTTCCCATTACGATTCAGATCATCTTGCGGGGATCATCGGCGTGCTCAATGTCTTTTCCTGCGGGCAGGTGCTGGCCCCGGACTATGAGGGGGACACGAAGCTTTACGAGTCCTTCCGGTCCGTGGTGGAGGAAAAAGGAATTTCCGTCGCGTATCCCAAGCTGGGTGACCGTTTTTCCTTCGGCGGCAGCAGCTTTCGGGTCGTAAGCCCGGCCACTTACGAATACGAGGATGACAATGCCAAATCCCTGGGCATCCGTCTGGAATACGGGGACAACAGCTTTCTGTTGTGCGGGGACTGCACGGCGGAGAGCGAGCAGGATATTCTGTATCTGGGAACGGAGCTTAAGAGCGATGTGTTTGCCGCCAACCATCACGGCAGCAAGTATTCCAACAGCCAGGAATTTCTGGAGGCCGTGGCCCCGGCGTATGTGGTGATAAGCTGCGGCAGGGACAACAGCTATGGGCACCCGGACGCCTCCGTGCTGCTTGAGATACAGAAGCTGGGGGCGGACTTGTTTCGGACGGATCTGCAGGGAACGATCACCGCTCTAAGCGACGGCGAGACCATCCGTTTTGCCCAGGAGCCCTCCGCGGATTACCGCAGCGGGGCGGAGATCGCGGAGGCGGACGCCGGCGGCGGAGGCGGCGCGGCAGGCTCCGGCGGTTCGGGGAGTGCCGGCGGCACGGCAGGAAACGGAGGCGGCACGGAGCCAGAAACCGGAGCCGGGAGCGGAGACATGGAGGAAAATCAGAGCATTCAATATGTTCTGAACACCAATACCATGAAATTTCATCTGCCCCAGTGCAGCAGTGTGGAGGACATCAAAGAGGAGAATAAGGAATATTGCGCGGAAAGCCGGGATACCATTCTGGGTATGGGCTACAGCCCCTGCAAGCGGTGTGATCCGTAAATAAAAATTTTAATCATAAAGGAGTGCGACAGCTATGACAGCAGAAAGAATTGCGGCCCTGCGCCGGGAAATGCAGGCGAGAGGCATTGACATTTACATTGTTCCCACCTCGGATTTTCATGAGTCCGAGTATGTGGGGGATTATTTTAAAGCCAGAAAGTATATCACGGGCTTTACAGGCTCCGCGGGCACGGCGGTGATCACCAGGTCGGAGGCGGGCCTCTGGACGGACGGGCGTTATTTTATCCAGGCGGAAAATCAACTGAAGGGCACCCCGGTGACCCTCTTTAAGATGGGGGAGGAGGGGGTTCCCACCGTAAAGGAATATGTGAAGGCGGCCTTGCAGGAGGGCCAGTGCCTGGGCTTTGACGGGAGAGTCATAAACGGCAGGGACGGAGACGAATATGAGGCCATGACAAAGGAGAAAAATGGACGTCTCCATGTGGACGAAGATTTGGTGGATATGATCTGGAAGGACCGTCCGGCCCTGCCGGCGGAGCCGGTCTTCCTGCTGGCGCCGGAGTACGCCGGGGAGAGCGTCGGGGACAAATTGAGGCGCCTGCGGGAGAAGATGGAGGAGGAGAAGGCCACGGTTCACATTTTGACCTCCCTTTATGACATTGCCTGGCTTTTGAATGTCCGGGGCGGCGACATCGCCCATGTGCCGGTGGTCCTCTCCTTCGTGATGGTCACCGGGAACGGCTGCTGCTGGTACGTGAACGAGGCCGTTTTGAATGAGGAGCTGCGGACCTATCTTAGGATCAACGGCATTCAGGTGAAGGCTTACAATGATATTTATCGGGATGTGGAGGCCCTGGGGGAGCAGGAAGTGGTGCTGATGGATAAGTCGGTGGTAAACTTCCGCATCTGTCACAGCTTAAAGCCGGAGATCAAGGTGGTGGACAAGGAAAATCCAACCACGCTCATGAAGGCGGTCAAGAATCCGGTGGAGCTTGCCAATACCAGAAAGGCCCACATCCGGGACGGCGTGGCTTTCACAAAATTTATGTGCTGGCTGAAGAAAAATATAGGAGAAATGGAGATCACCGAGATCTCTGCTTCCGATTATCTGGCGGAGCGCAGGAGGGAGCAGGAGCATTTCCTGGAATTAAGCTTTGATACCATCAGCGCTTACGGCCCCAACGCGGCCATGATGCACTACAGCGCCACGGAGGAGTCCAACGCGGTGTTAAAGCCCCAGGGTTTTCTTCTGGTGGATTCCGGCGGACATTATCTGGAGGGGACCACGGACATTACAAGAACCATCGCCCTGGGCGCGCTGAGCAGGGAGGAGAAGCTGCATTTTACCGCGGTATGCCGGGCAAACCTGAATCTGGCGGACGCAAGATTTCTCTACGGCTGCCGGGGCATCAATCTGGATATTCTGGCCCGGGGGCCTCTGTGGGATATGGGACTCGACTATAAATGCGGCACCGGGCACGGGGTGGGCCACATTTTAAATGTCCATGAGGGGCCCAACGGCTTCCGCTGGAAGGTGGTGCCGGAGAGAAGCGACAGCGCCGTTTTAGAGGAGGGTATGATCACCACCGACGAGCCCGGCGTGTATCTGGAAGGAAAGTACGGCATCCGCACGGAAAACGAGCTGATCTGCCGGAAAGGCGAGAAGAACGAGTACGGCCAGTTTATGTA
>CALWDR010000213.1 GCA_944376745.1 uncultured Lachnospiraceae bacterium | reverse complement strand
TTCAAACTGGAAAAAAACAGTTAAATTTTTCCAAAAGGATTGTACATTTTATAATAAAATGCTATACTGTATAGATATCAAAGAAACAAGGAGCAAGCTTATGAAATTTTCAGAGATGCCTTACCAGAGAGTGGATCTAAAGGAGGTGGAAGAGCGCTTCGCGGATATCATTGAGCGGCAGAAGCAGGCAAAAAGCGGGGAAGAGCAGTTTGCCATCCATCAGGAATACTACCGCCTGATGGGCGAGATCGAGACCTACGGCACCCTTGCCATGATCCGTCATGACATCGATACCACCGACGCATTTTATGAGAAAGAACGGGAATATTATGATGAGGTCATCCCTGTTCTGGAGAAATACCAGGTAGCCTACAAGAAGGTACTTTTTGAATCCCCCCACAGGGCCTATATGGAAGAGAAGATCGGGCCCGTGACCTTCAAGAGCATGGAATTAAGCTTCAAGGCCTTTGACGAGAAGCTGATCCCTCTTATGCAGGAGGAGAACGCCCTGGTGACCAGGTACGGCAAGCTCATTGCCACGGCCAAGATCCCCTTTGAGGGGGGGGTGTACAACATTTCCCTGCTGCGCAGGTTCTTGACCGCCAGCGACAGAGATACCCGCCGCCGGGCCTGGAAGG
This sequence comes from uncultured Lachnospiraceae bacterium, assembly GCA_944376745.1. Classification (GTDB taxonomy): domain Bacteria; phylum Bacillota; class Clostridia; order Lachnospirales; family Lachnospiraceae; genus 14-2. Next base: position 2,398 of record CALWDR010000213.1, on the reverse strand, counting down.
CCTTAAGCGATTACTTTTTAAGCGTTACCGATGAGATCGACGAGATTTACGACAAGATGGTGAAGAACCGGACCAGGCAGGCCAGGATGCTGGGCTATGACAACTATGTGGAGCTGGGCTACTACCGGATGAACCGCAACAGCTACGGCAGGGAGGAGGTGGAGAACTTCCGCCGCCAGGTGAAGGAGTATTTCGTTCCCTTCGCTACCCGGATTCACGAGGAGCGGAGAAAACGGATCGGCGTGGAGAAGCTTTCCTATATCGACAATGAGGTCTACTTTAAAGAGGGAAACCCCGACCCCATCGGCACCCCGGAGGAGATCCTTGCGGCGGGGCAGAAGATGTACAGTGAGCTGTCCCCGGAGACAAAGGAATTTTTTGATTTCATGCAGGAAAATGAGCTTTTCGACGTGCTGGGGCGTAAGACCAAGCGCCAGGGCGGCTATATGACCTACATGCCCCTTTATAAGGCGCCCTTCATCTTCGCCAACTTCAACGGCACCAGCTCGGACGTGGACGTGATCACCCATGAGTGCGGCCATGCCTTCCAGGGGTATCTGATGCGGGACGAGGAGATTCGGGAATTTGCGGACATCACCATGGAGACCGCGGAGATCCACTCCATGTCCATGGAATACTTTACCTACGGCTGGATGGGAGATTTCTTCGGGGAGCGCAGCGGAGATTATCTGAAAATGCACCTGGAGGATTCTGCGGCCTTCGTGCCCTATGGCTGTATGGTGGATGAGTTCCAGCATATCATGTACGAGAATCCGGAGCTGACGCCAAAGGAGCGGAAAGAAGTCTGGAAGAAGCTGGAAGGGAAGTACCGCCCCCATATGGATTACGAGGGAGATCCCTTCTTCGGGGAGGGCGGCTGGTGGCAGCGTCAGGCCCACATCTTCAACCATCCCTTCTATTATATTGATTACTGTCTGGCCACCGTGTGCGCCATGCAGTACAAGATGAAGATGGATGAGAACTATGAGAAGGCCTGGGAGAGTTATCTTAAGCTGTGCAGGCTCTCCGCCAGGAAATTTTACGTGCCCATGCTGGAGGAGGTCGGTTTAAAGAGCCCCTTTGCGGACGGCTGCATCCGGGAGATCGTGGAGCATTTTTCGGAAAAATAATATTTAGCGTGGTAAAATGGCGCAGTGGTAGCGAGGCGGCTTGCAAGCGAATCTGCTATGTGCTATACTCTTGCAGTATTTTATTGGCTAAAATGCAAATCATTAAAAAAAGGAGGATTCATTTTTATGAAAAAAATGAGACAGGCGTTGGCTTTGTTGCTTTCTGTCATCATGATCGCCAGCCTGGCGGCATGCGGCAGCAACGACGGAGGCAATGCAGACGGTGGAGAGTCCGACAACCAGGGCGGTGCCGCTCATGACACCCTGATCATCGGCACCCAGGCCATGAACGGTGTCTGGAGCCCGTTCTTCTACACCAGCGCTTATGACGCGCAGGTACAGGATCTGATCTTCGCTTCCGTGTGCAGACTGGATGCGGACGGAGAGCTGATGGATTGGGCCGGACACGTGGAGGTGGAGGAGACTGCGGACGGCAAGTATGTTTACACCGTAACCGTGCAGGAAGGCATGACCTTCTCCGACGGAGAGCCCGTCACCATCGACGACGTTATTTTCTATTACTATGTGTGCGCGGACCCGGCTTATGACGGCATGAGCACCTTCGGTACCCTGGACATCGACGGACTGGCCGAGTACAAGAACTCCGCCAAGCATCTGTATCAGCTGATCGCTGAGGCGGGCCAGGACAATACCGACTTTACTTATTTTACTCAGGAGCAGCAGGACGCTTTCTGGCAGGAGGTTCCCGCGGCAGGGGAGCAGTTTGCCCAGACCATCGTGGACTATGTGATCGCCAACGGCTATGCGCCGGAGGGAGCTTCCGTTGCGGAGGCGGCTGCCGGATGGAATTACGGGGATCTGGCTCCCGAGGCTACTCTGGCAGATTTCTTCAATGCCATTGTGGCAAATTATGATAACCTGTATACCGCTGTGACCACGGAAGCGGCGGAGACCAGCTTCTTCAGCCTGATGGATGAGAAGTGGGCCGAGATGATCGAGGTGGCTGATGTGGAAACCATCCGCGGTATCAACAAAGTAGATGACTACACGGTGGAGGTTACCTTCAACTCCCCCAATATCTCCGCTGCCCAGCAGGTATCCTGGGTTCCCATCCTGCCGGAGCACTACTACGGAGCCGACTGGTCCAAGGGCGACCTTTCTTCCATCAAAGCGCTGAATGGCGCTCCTGTGGGTTCCGGTCCCTATGTATTTGAGAGCTATGAGAGCAACGTGGTTACCCTCAACGCGAACCCGGATTACTTCAAGGGCGAGCCCAAGATTCCTACCGTGAAGGTACAGGCCGTCAA
>CALWDR010000212.1 GCA_944376745.1 uncultured Lachnospiraceae bacterium | reverse complement strand
GCCTGGAGGAACCGCAGATGCCCTACGACGACGGAGCCAGGACATTGTTCCTCTACACCAGGGGCACCGTCGGAAATCCCCGGGAGGAGCTGCGCCAGCTTCTTACCTATATGGAGCACACCACCAGGGCCAACGCAGCAAACGAGAACCTAAAACAGATTCAGTCCATGGTAGAAACCGTAAAACATGATAAGGGGGTGTCAGTGGGCTATATGAAAGTATATGAGAGAGAGGAAATGCTGCTGAACAGAGGGATTCAGCAGGGCATGAAGCAGGGTATAGAAGCTTTCATCCTTGACAATCTGGAAGAACAAGTCCCGGAAGACCGCATCCTGGAGAAATTACAGCGGCGGTTTCATATTCCGGAGGACGAGGCCAGGGAATTTTTTGATAAATATGCCTGCGCAGAAAAATAGCAAAAGCTCATGGCTCATGCAACTTTTGAGTAAGCAATGCTAAAAAATTCTTGTAATAATTTTTTAGCATTGCTTACAATCAGTTCCAGTTGTTCCATAACCTCATCGGAATATTCCATTTCCCCGCATTGCTCGCACTCCTCGCATGGTACATTTTTATTATAATTAAACAACCGTTATCATTTACGACATGGTTCTTGTACTTGGTTTCATGTCTCCTTTGCAGTAAAAGCACATAATTAACACGCCTTTCTTGTAAGTTACGAGATCTTTTCTAAATAATATATACCATAAATGGTATAATGCCAAGCTTACATATCTTTTTCAGACAATAACATAAAAATTTTTCAAAAATTTACGCAGAAATCCATCGAGGCCATCAATCAATGCGAGAAGCTGGCCTACGAGTACGGCAACCAGGAGCTGGAGCAGGAGCATTTACTGGTTGCCCTTTTAGAGCAGGAGGATGGGCTGATTCCGAAGCTCATCGAGAAAATGGAAATTGACCTGGATCATTTCACCAGGAATGCCCAGGACCACCTGGCCAGGCGGGTGAAGGTATCCGGCAGCCAGATTTATGTGGGACAATACTTAAATAAGGTTCTGATAAACGCCGAGGACGAGGCAAAGCAGATGGGGGATGAGTACGTCTCCGTGGAGCATTTGTTCCTGACCCTTTTGAAATACCCCAACCAGGCCATGAAGGAAATCTTTAAGGAGTACGGTATCACCAGAGAGCGGTTTTTACAGGCATTATCCGTATCCTGTCCAGAAAGACCAAGAACAATCCGGTTCTGATCGGCGAGCCCGGCGTAGGTAAAACGGCTGTTGTAGAGGGCCTGGCCCAGCGTATCGTCCGGGGAGACGTGCCCGAGGGATTGAAGGACAAACGGCTCTTTGCCCTGGATATGGGAGCGCTGGTGGCCGGAGCAAAATACCGGGGCGAGTTTGAGGAACGGCTGAAAGCGGTGCTTGACGAGATCAAGAAGAGCAACGGCGAAATCATCCTCTTCATCGACGAGCTTCACACCATCGTGGGAGCCGGCAAGACGGAAGGCGCCATGGACGCCGGAAATATGTTAAAGCCCATGCTGGCCCGGGGCGAGCTTCACTGTATCGGCGCCACCACCCTGGATGAATACCGGGAGTACATTGAGAAGGACGCGGCCCTGGAGCGGCGGTTCCAGCCGGTGCATGTGGAGGAGCCCACCGTGGAGGATACCATTTCCATTTTAAGAGGCTTAAAGGAGCGGTACGAGGTGTTCCACGGGGTGAAGATTACGGACTCCGCCCTGGTGTCCGCCGCCGTGCTGTCTAACCGTTACATTTCCGACCGGTTTCTGCCGGATAAGGCCATCGACCTGGTGGACGAGGCCTGCGCTCTGATCAAGACGGAACTGAACTCCATGCCCACGGAACTGGATGAGCTGCAGCGGCGGGTCATGCAGATGGAGATTGAGGAAGCCGCCTTGAAGAAGGAAGAGGACCGGCTCAGTCAGGACCGTCTGGCTGCCTTGCAGAAGGAACTGGCGGAGCTTCGAAATGAATTTCAGACCAAGAAGGCCCAGTGGGACAATGAGAAGACCTCCATTGAGCGGGTGCATAAGCTGCGGGAGGAGCTGGAGGCAGTCAACAACGAGATCGTCAAAGCCCAGCAGGACTATGATCTGGAAAAAGCCGCGGAGCTGCAGTACGGCAAGAAGCCTCAGATACAACAGCAGCTTGCCATTGAGGAGGAAAAAGTAAAGGGCGAATCCCTGCAGCTGGTCCATGAAAATGTCAGCGAGGAGGAGATTGCCAGAATCATTTCCCGGTGGACGGGAATTCCCGTGGCCAAATTGACGGAGAGTGAGCGGAATAAGACCCTGCACCTGGACGAGGAGCTTCACAAACGGGTGATCGGTCAGGATGAGGGCGTCACCAAGGTGACCGAGGCCATTATCCGTTCCAAGGCTGGAATCAAGGACCCCACCAAGCCCATCGGCTCCTTCCTGTTCTTGGGACCCACCGGTGTAGGTAAGACGGAACTGGCCAAGGCGCTGGCCGCAAGCCTTTTTGATGACGAGAATAATATGGTGCGTATCGACATGAGCGAGTACATGGAGAAATATTCCGTGTCCCGGTTGATCGGAGCGCCTCCCGGATATGTGGGGTATGAGGAGGGCGGCCAGCTCACCGAGGCCGTCCGCAGGAAGCCCTACTCTGTAGTGCTCTTTGATGAGGTGGAGAAGGCCCACCTGGATGTGTTCAACGTGCTCCTGCAGGTGCTGGACGACGGGCGGATTACCGACTCCCAGGGGCGTACCGTGGACTTTAAGAATACGATTCTGATCATGACCTCCAATCTGGGTTCCGCCTATCTGCTGGATGGGATTCAGGACAACGGCGAGATTAAGCCGGAGTGTGAGGCCGCGGTGATGGGCGAGTTGCGAAATAATTTCCGGCCGGAATTTTTGAACCGTCTGGACGAGATTATTTTGTTCAAGCCTCTGACCAAGGACAATATCAGCGACATCATTCATCTGCTTCTTGCGGATCTGAACAAGCGGCTGGTGGATAAGGAGATTTCCGTGGAGCTGACGGACGCGGCCCAGACCTACGTGGTGGATCATGGCTACGACCCGGTGTACGGGGCAAGGCCCTTGAAGCGGTATCTGCAGAAGACCGTGGAAACCCTGGCGGCCAAGCTGATCCTGTCCGACGCTGTGGGCGCCGGGGATACCATTCTCATTGATGTGGAGAATGGGGAACTGGCGGCCAGGAGGAAGTAAATCAGGAAGGCTGTTTGACAGACAGCAGGAAAATCAGTAATCCAAAGCAAGTAGCCTGACAGCAGCAGATGATAGCATAATTATAACTCCCCATAGATATACTGTAATAAGGATATCTACGGGGAGTTTTTTTGTGCAGAAAAAAATAAAGTTTTCCATAGGGCTAAAGCTGGTACTGCTAATCACCGTCTCCTTCCTGGTGGGCCGGGGCGTGGGCCTTACGGTGGATACCATCAGCGGAAGAATCGCGGAAAAGCAGATGGACGGCAGTGGCAGCTTAAGTGCAGAGACAGGAAACTGGGGATTAAGCTTCCGGGAGGAAGGCAAACCTCCGGTGGCCAATGTTTCCGGGGAGGAACTGGCGAAATACAATGCGTACTACATAGAGGATACGGAGGAAAAGGTGCTGTACCTGACCTTTGACGCGGGCTTTGAGAACGGCAACACACCGGCTATTCTGGACGCGCTGAAGAAGCACAATGCCCCGGCGGCCTTTTTCATTGTGGGCCATTATCTTGAGAGCAGCCCGGAACTGGTGCGGCGCATGATTGACGAGGGGCACATTGTGGCGAACCATAGCTTCTATCACCCGGATATGTCGGAAATGGATAAGGCGGCCTTTGCCCAGGAACTGGGGGAGCTTGAGAGTCTTTACCAGGAGACCTTTGACAGGGAAATGCTGAAATTCTACCGGCCGCCCCAGGGAAAGTTCAGCCGGAACAATCTTCAGATTGCCAATGAGCTGGGCTACACCACCTTTTTCTGGAGCCTGGCTTATGTGGACTGGGAAGTGGACAGTCAGCCTACCCATGAGGAGGCCTTCGAGAAGCTGACCAAGCGAATTCACCCCGGAGCCATCGTGTTATTGCACTCCACATCCAAAACCAATGGCGAGATACTGGATGAACTTCTGACCAAGTGGGAGGAGATGGGGTATAGCTTTAAGGCGCTGACGGATTTGAAGGGAGAGCAGTAATGTTTACATAAAATGATAATGTTGGAGTATAGAATCTGTCTGTAATCTCTTGAAAAAAACATATAATATAGTATAATTATATTATAAACAATTACAAAAATAATACAGGAGGTGTTTGGAATGGCAAGTTCAGTTATGCAGATAAGAGTGGATGATGAACTGCGCTCACAGGCAGCAGAGGTATTTGAGAGGTTAGGAATAGATTTGCCAACGGCAGTGAGAATTTTTTTGAAACGTTCTGTTTTAGAAAATGGAATTCCTTTTCGTATGACCCTGCCCAAGGAGGAGTACAGAGCGCTCAGCGCTGTGAGAGCGATGCGTGAACTGCAGGATAGTGCAGAGCAAAACGGCATAGCAGATATGACTTTGGATGAAATCAATGCGGAAATTTCGGAAGCCAGAAAAGCTATGGAGGAGCGAGGGTAGAGGGATGAAGCATTATGCGGTAATTGATACAAATGTTCTTGTTTCTGCCATGCTGAAAAAGGTTCCTGGGCTGGATAACCCAATGCAATCGCCCCGACGCCGCGCAAGGTTTCCGGCAGCTTCCACGCCCGCAGGAGAGCCTTGCCTTTTTCGCTGTCGAAAATCTCACGTTCCCGATGGACCCATACGGTTCCCAGGCCAAGGGCATGGGCGGCCAGCATCATATTTTCAAGGACGCAGCTTCCGTCCTCCACAAAGGTGCTTGCACCGCCATCGGCCAAAACCAAAACTACGACAGGTGCGCCATAGTAGGGGTCTGTGCTGCTCCCCATCACTTCTGCGTTTAGCTTTGC
>CALWDR010000211.1 GCA_944376745.1 uncultured Lachnospiraceae bacterium | reverse complement strand
GAATTCCGGTTGGGCTCGATCACAAAGGGATTGTCCACCACGATCAGCTCATCCTTGGAGTAAATGATGGTCCGCAGCTGGATCTCGCCCTGTCCCTGGGTCACCATCAGGTTGGAGCCCTCCCACTTCATGCTACTGCCTCCTCTCCATTTTCTTTCGCACGATCAGGTTTACGCATCTGGGCATCAGGTAGAGCACCACCGCCGTCAGCAGCAGGATCAGCACGATCACCGCGAAGGCGTCGCCCACCGATACCGTAAGCTTCGTGAAGATTCCGCCCTCAGACTCCCCGTCGGTCTGCGTGTCCATATTCTGAACACCGCCGCCGTTGGTCCCGCTCCCGTTTCCACTGGGAGTCGTGGGAACATCGCTCCCGGGAAGGCTTGTCTCCGGCAGATCGAGCACATTCAGATCCGGCACATTGAAGTCCGGGATCACAATGTCGCCGATGGCGCCGCTGCCGCCGCCGTTTAAGGTATTGAGAAGCTCCATCAGGTATTCGTACTCATTGATGAGCTTTCCGCTGACCGCCGGCTTCATGCTCTTGATCTCGCTGATGGCCTGTTGGATCATGGGCAGATCCTCCATGGTCACATCATCCGGGTTCTTCATCAACAGATCCATGTATTTGTTGCGGAAATCATTGTAGGCCTTCAGAGTTCCCGGCGTATCCGGGGTATTTTCCAGAGCCACCTCATTCCAGCGCTCCAGAAGAGCTTCCAGATGGCTGTATTCCTCCGCCACTCTGGCCTGGCCCACCTCGTTTAATATCTCATTGTAGAAATCCATGGCCTCCTGGATGGTACTTCCGATCTGCTCAAAGGACTCCTCATCCTCATAGACGACGCTGTCTAAGGGCGTATTTAAGATTCCCGCGTAGGTATCCAGAAATACCGGCACAAAGGTGTCCGCATAGGTCTCCTCCGCCATCTGCGCTTCCAGAGCGGCAATGGCATCCTCAAGCTCCTGCAGATGCTCGTACTCCTCCAGCAGTTGACTGCGGATGTAGGCGGATTTCTTGGTGTACTCCTCCATGGCGGTATTGACGGCCACCTTGTCGGCCACAGCTACCGTCTCCGGGGTCTTATCCGCCACCGGCGCATAGTAATCCTCAAGCCACGCGTCGATCTCCTGCTGCAGGGCCGCAGCCGCGGCGTCCGCCGCCTCCTGCTCCTTCAGCTTCCGGTACTTTTCCACCGCCTGGGTCAGCTTGTCCGCGTTTTCCACCAGCTTCTTTTCCGCGGAGCTGCACTGGGAGAACGCAAGCTGGGCGTCGGTGATCAGATCAAGGCTGGCCTGGGAGGTATCCAGGGCGTCCAGATCGATCTTGTCGATGGCCGCCTCCGCCGCCAGCACATTTTCCGATTTCTCGGGCGTGCCCACGGTGACGTTGAAAGCGGCGGGCGATGCTTCGGTTGTGGGCGCTCCGTCCGCTCCGGTGATCTCGATCTTTCCGGGGGTAAAGGTCTTCGTCCCCACAGCCGCGTCCTCCGTCACCCGCAGATTCACGGTAAAGAGATCTCCCGCCGGGATCTGAATGTCCCCGTCCATGCGGTTGATCCAGTTGACGGACAATTTTCCATCCTTTAACCTTGCCCGTACTCCGGTCAGCGCGCTGTTGGCGGCGCTTACCTTCTCATAGGTAAACGCCGCGTCCACCTGCACATCCACCTGGATCGCCATGGCGCTGGCGGCCCCTGTGGAGGAGACGGTGAGCACCACCGCGTCTCCGGGGACATAGGCGGTTTTGTCCGTCTTTACCGTGATCCCCGGGTCGGCAGGCGCCGCCAGCGCCGTCAGGGGCAGCGAAGACAGGGAAACCGTCATGATCATCACAAGGCTCATCAACAGAACCTTTATTTTATGGAAAGCTTTCATTACTTCCTCCTTCTTCTATCCGTACCCCTCCGGTTATTTGGAGGAGAGGAATTCGTCGGCCTGCTCCTGCAGGGCCGCCATCACGTCCTCGTACCCGGCGGACTGGTTCTTGTCAGCCAGCTCCGTCTTCATTCCCTCGGCATTTTCCACCACGCCGCTGTAGATGCTCTCGATATACTCGCCGTTGTTCTTCACGATCTGATTCAGATCGGAGCTGATGTCGTCCACGTTAAAGCTGCAGCCGTAGAGCACATGCTTCTCCATGTTGTTGTAATCCTCCAGATACACCTTGTTGGCGTAATCCTTATTTTCGTTGGTGTAGGGCGCCACGTTGTACATGTCAAGAACCATGTTGCACACCATCCAGTTGGGGATGCCGTAGGAGACAGAGGCGCTGCCCTGTCCGTTGTACTCGAAGGCCTTGATGTTTCCATTCTCCGCGTCCAGCACCTCGTAGTGCTCGCCCTCGATGCCATAGGCCAGAAGGTTCACGATATCCTTGCCCTCCGGGGAATTGATCAGGTCCAAAAACTGCATGGCCCGCTCGGGATGCTCGGAGGTGAAGGGGATGGACCAGTAGCTGGAGTTCTCCCCGATCTTGGTCACCATCTTCTTGGTCTCCGGGTTATCCAGAAGCAATGTGTCGGTGCTCTCACCCTCGCCGCCCGTGATCAGGGCCGTGGAGGTGTCCACGTTAAAGTAGCTGCCCTTGGTGCCGTACAGGCCGTCGGACCACTGTCCCGTGAGGATATCCCTGGACACCCAGCCCTTCTCGGCGGCATTTTTCATAAAATTGCACAGATACTCAAATTCCGGCGTGGTATAGAAGTCAATGATCTTGGCGTCGTCGGAATTGTCATAGCAGAAGCCCGCGTTGGAGCCGCTGACAAAGTTGTAGCCCCGCTGGGCCACCTCCAGAAGCGTCAGGCTGGCGATGCCCTGGCAGTCCACGCCGTTGGCCTCGGCGTTCTCCACGCCCGCCGTCAAAATGTTCCAGAATTCCTCCGTGGTCTTGTCGGAGGACCAGGCCTCGTCCTTCAATGCCTGCATATCCACGTAGGGCACGATCTCCTTCTTGATCTTCAAGGCCGCACTGTTGTTCACATGGTACTGGATGTTGGGGATGGCATAAAGCTCTCCCTGCACCTTGGCATTGTCATAGGAATACCAGTATTCGCCCATCAGCTCCTTGATGTGGGGGGCGTACTCCTCCACCAGGTCGTCCAGGCTTAAGTAGGATTTCTTGGACACCTCCTCCTCCAGCACGGTCACATAGCCGGAATGGGCGATGTCGATGGATTTCTGGGTGGACATCCACAGGGGCCATTTCTCCGCCATGTTGGCGTCCAGCATCAGCTCGATCTTGGTGTTGGGCAGAAGCGTCTCCAGCTTGGCGTTGATCTCATCCACCACCTTGACGGTGTCCTTCTGCTCCGACCAGGGAATGGCGATGGTCAGCGTCACTTCCTCCCCGGAATCCCCTCCGTCTCCGGCGCTGCCTCCTTCTCCATCCTTGGAGCCGCAGCCGGCCAGCATAGAACAGATCAGGGCCAGCGCCACGATCAGACTCAAAATACGTTTCATCTTAAATTCCTCCTTTAAAGCTTTCTTTCTATTTCAACTTGTTGCGCGATCCATTTTGTTGCGTGATCCGTTATATTACGCGATCCGTTTTGTTGCGTGATCCGTTATATTGCGCGATGCATTTTGCCGCATTTCCGGTTGATCTCAGGCTTCTCCTACCCCTTCACGGCTCCCACGGTCAGTCCCTTGGCAAAATACCGCTGGAAGAAGGGGAACACCAGCACCATGGGGATGATGGTCAGAAGCACCAGGGCGAATTTCATGGATTCCGTGGGGATCTCCGACGCCTCGATGCCCAGCATCATCAGGTTCTGCTTCATGATCTCCGCATCCTTTAAGATCATCTGTATGTAATACTCCAGAGTGTACATGCTCTGGTCCGAGATATAGTACATGCTGGTGGTAAAATCCGACCACAGGCCCCGGACGCCCATGAAGAACTGGGTGGCGAACAACACCTTGGTCAGGGGCACGGAGATGCGGAAGAACATCTGCATCTGCGTCGCTCCGTCGATCTCGGCGCTCTCGATGATGGACTCCGGTATCTGAGAGAAAAAGGTCCGAAACAGAAATACCGCAAAGCCCGATACCGCCGGGGTCAGATACACCAGCCAGTTGTCCTCCAGATGATAAAGCTGAGTCCTGACAATGTAGGTGGGCACCAGCCCCGCCTGGAAGAACATGGTGATCAGCAGAAGCACCGTATAAAATTTCTTCAGTATAAATTCCTTCCGGGAGAGGGCGTAGCCCAGAAGCGCCTGGATCAGCACGCTCAAAAAGGTCTGCCCGAAGGAATACACGATGGAGGCAAAGGTGGAGTTCAGAAGCTGGGTGGGCTCCCGAAAAATATATTTGAAGGCCTCCACCGTGGGCCGCAGGGGATACACCGCATAGCCCAGCTCCAGAATATCCGCCTCCGTGGAGAAGGCATTGGCCACGATCAGCCACACCGGGAAAATACATATAAAGGAAATCAGTATAAAAATCAAATGGTTCAGCAAAGTGAACGGCTTAATCTTTTTTATTTTCTTCAACATCTTCGTCCCCCTTACAACAGCGAGCTTTCCGGGTCGATCTTCTTCACCACCGCGTTCACCAGCAGGGTGGCGATGGTGGTAACCACTCCCGTCATCAGGCCAAGCGCCGTGGTGGTGCCGATATCGGCGCTCATCAGGCCCCGGTAGGTGTAGGTGGACAGCACGTCCGTGACGGAGTAGAGAGCCGAGGAATCCATGGGCACGGAGTAGAACAGCCCGAAGGGCGACTCCAAAAGCTTGCCCAGGTCCAGGATCAGCAAAATGCCGATGGTGGGCGCGATCCCCGGCAGCATGATCTTGCGGATCTTCCACCAGCGGGAAGCGCCGTCCAGATCCGCGGCCTCAAACAGCGCCTCGTCGATGTTCATCAGCGCGCCGTAATAATAAATGGACTTGATGCCGGCTCCAAACCACAGCAGGATCCCAACCAGGATGAAGGGCCAGTATTTCGGCGTCGTATACCAGGAGATCGTCTCCATGCCCATATTTCTCAGGAAATTATTGATCAGTCCAAAGTCATCGCTCAAAAAGATATATACAATATAGGAAATAATGACATAGGACAGCAAATAGGGCACGATAATGCTTTTCTGGTAGAACCGGGAGGCTCTCTTGGACTTTACAAAGAACAACAGCACCGCCAGGCCCACGCTCACCACGATCATCAGAAGGGTGTTGGCGATATGATAGGCCACGGTATTTCCGATGGTCCTGGCAATGTCACCGCTGGCAAACACGTACGCGAAATTTTTCAGTCCTACCCATGGACTTCCAAAGATACCGTCCCGGTAATTGTAATCCTGAAAGGCCAGTATCTGCCCGAACATGGGCATGTAGTTGAACATCAGCAGCACAACCAGCGCCGGCAGGGACATCAGGATCAGTGGAATATTCTTTTTTATAAGTTCTCTGCGCCTCGCTTTTTTATTCATGAATTTACCGCACTTCCTTTTATTACTCAGTCTTCGTCTTGACGTTTCCCTTCTTGATCCGGCGGGACAGCAGGATAAAGGAAACGATATTGTAGATCACGCCGGCCAGAACCAGGGCACCGCACACGAAGATCACGATCCACTGCCACAGGGAGAAGGTATCGTCCACCTCCACGCTCATCTCCTGGGTGTTCTCCACCTCCTGGGCGAAGGCGTAAGCGTCCTCGATCTTCTGCACGTACTCGTCGTCGATCTCCGCCTTGATCTCCTCGTCAATGAAATTGTAGTCCTCCCAGATCTGAAGGATGTCCTCCACGTCGTCCGCAGTGAGCTCCTCCACCGGCGGCAGGGCCTTCACCCGGTCGATCATGTCGCTGACAAGCAGCAGGGAGAGCTGGTAGCGGACCTGATACAGCTTGGAGGTCAGCGCCCCGTCAAAGCTGTCCTTGTCGCCCACGCTTAAGGCCTCGTAGGCTTTCATGGCTTCCACCACGGCATCCCGGTCCTCCAGGGTGATGGAGCCGTCCTCCTCCGGGTCCGGCAGAGCCTCGATCATGGCCGCCACCTCCGACGCGCTGGCTGTGGGCGCGGCAGCGGTTCCATTGGTGCCGTCTCCGGTCTGAGTGCCGGTCTGGCCCTGGGTGCCGTCCGTCTGGGTCCCCGTCTGACCCTGGGTGCCGTCCGTCTGGGTCCCCGTCTGGCCCTGGGTTCCGTCCCCGGTCTGGGTACCGGTCTGGCCCTGCGTTCCTCCCAGCTGTACATCCTGAGGCTGGTAAGCGGAGGCGTCCGCCGCCACGCCGATGCTGGCAATAGTAGGATTGGAGCCGCCGGTCCAGTTGCCGCCGGAGAACTGGGCGCTGATGGTTCCCATATCCGCCGCCGTAAATGCGGCAAGATTGCTGTTCACACCGCTTACGGTGTAGCAGTTCTGGATGGTGCAGGGACCCCATTCGTTGATGGTGGTGCTGTTGGCGGAGCCGGTGGCATAGCAGTTCATGATCCGGGAACCGGTGCTCTCCCGCCAGGTGGTAAAGTTGCTGGAATCCTCCTTGGGGCAGCTTGCGGAGCCGGTGGCGTAGCAGTCGGAAATGGTGGTCGCCTGGGAGATGGCTCCGATGAAGCTGGCCGCCGAGGTCTGACCGCCGGTGACATTTCCGGGTGGCGCCGTTGGTGGCTCCGAACAGTCCGCCCTCCCAGCGGTTCTTGTTCTCCGCCGCGTAGGGCGACTCCGCCACCGTCTGGCTGAAGTTCTTGATCACATATTTCGGGGTATTGTCGTCATTTAAGGGGCAGACAAAGGTTCCCGTAAAAGGCGCGTCCAGACGGCCAATGGGGGAGAAGTCCACTCCGCTTAAATCGATGTTGTTTGCCAGGACATAATACGCGCCCAGATTCTCGCGCATTCCCTGAAGCTGTTCCGCGTTGGTGACATAGTAGGGACTTGACTGGGTCCCGTCCCCGATATAGGTGGC